>MHVD01000001.1 GCA_001823695.1 Candidatus Zambryskibacteria bacterium RIFCSPHIGHO2_01_FULL_43_25
TAAGACGGGGCTTACAGACCTTTCTTACATTTACAATCACTCTAATTTATTGCATTTTTATGCCTTATATTGGCAAAACTTTCAACATTTTCCCATAGTCCTCTGAATCAGACGGAAATGATATAATATAATTCATTCACTTTTTCATTTCAGAGTTTTGAATTGCTGGTCGCTCAAGATTAGTTTTGAAAGAATGATATATGGTTTTTCATATGAAGCATCAAAATCCAAAAAGTACAAAGAAATTCTCGCTGGATTTGCCGAATATTATTCCTGCAGTGATTGTGTTTGTTGCGCTCGGCGGCGCTCTTGCATATGGGTTTATACAGATTTCTAAACTGACAAAAAGTATTGATTCTCTTGCCGCAGAAACGTCGGAGAACACAGCCCGTCTTTCGCAAGACATTGTGGTGTTGCGCGCGCAAAACACCGGCCTTTCCGAACTTCTTTCCGACACTCGGCAGAATGTTGAAGCTGTCAACACAAAAGTCGGCGGAGTTGAAGAAACCGTCGGCTCCATCTCCGGTACTGTCGGCACTCTTCAAAAACTCTCGCAGATAGATCCCGAGCTTCTAAAAAAATACTCTAAAGTGTTTTTTATGAATGAAAACTATGTGCCAGTGCATCTGACTGAAATTCCGTCTGATAATATATATAGCTTATCGCGCGCCGAACAATTCCTGACGGAAGCATGGCCATTTCTTAAAAAAATGCTTGATACGGCAAAATCCAACGGAATCACCCTATATGTTAAATCTGCTTACCGATCGTTCGGAGAACAGCAGTCGCTTAAATCTTCCTACACTGTTATTTATGGCGCCGGTACTGCCAACTCATTCTCCGCTGATCAGGGTTATTCTGAGCATCAGCTTGGGACAACGGTGGACCTCATCACTATCGGACTTGGCGGTCAGCTTGGCGGTTTTGACAGCACAAAAGCATACCAGTGGCTTGTTGACAATGCTTACCGCTACGGTTTTGTGCTATCTTATCCAAAGGGCAACAGCTACTACGTCTACGAGCCGTGGCACTGGCGTTTTATAGGAGTAAAACTTGCTACTTTCCTTCACAATGAAAAACGGAATTTTTATGACGTAGACCAGAGAGAAATAGATGAATATCTGGTTAATATTTTTGATTGAAAAATAGGTTTAGATTTTAAAAGTTAAAATAAAAAAATTATGAAAAATACTCTCATTGCGCTTGTAATTATTGCGATTATTGTTTTTGGCGTGTATTTGTTCATCAAGAGTCCATCCCGCAGTGGGGAAGTGCCGCAAGATGCGACGACTGATATAGCTGAGACGCAAAGCGGCGATCGGACGGAGGAAGCAACTATTGCGGACAAGGAAAAAACAATCATTGGAAAATCAATCGCAGGCCGCGATATTACTGCGTACCATTACGGTACGGGTACTGCGGAAATTCTGTTTGTCGGCGGCATACACGGCGGATACTCATGGAACACAGCTCTTGTCGCATATGAGGCGATGGATTACCTGAAAGCCAATCCAAATATTATTCCCGAAAATGTAAAGGCGACTGTTATTCCGGTTTTGAATCCGGACGGGCTTCAAAAAGTTGTTGGCACTTCTACGGTAAAGTTTGCCCAAGCGGATGTTTCGTCGTCGCAAGAGGTGCAGATATTCGGCCGTTTTAACGCGAACGATGTGGATCTTAACCGCAACTTTGATTGCGATTGGCAGAAAGACGGAAAGTGGCAGAGTAAAACAGTAAGCGGGGGAAGCGAAGCATTTTCCGAGCCAGAAAGCCAAGCAGTCAAAAATTATATTGAAACCCGAAACCCGAAAGCGGTAGTGGTTTGGTATAGCGCAGCTGGCGGCGTGTTTGCATCAAGTTGCCACAATGGCGTTTTGCCGGAAACTCTCACACTTACAAATGTTTACGCCAAAGCTTCCGGCTATCCGGCATACGAAGATTTTAACTTTTACGAAATAACCGGCGATATGGTAAATTGGCTTGCCAAGAAAAAAATTCCAGCAATCAGCGTGCTTCTTACGAATCATACCGGTATTGAGTGGACTAAAAATCAAGCAGGCATTAAAGCTATCTTAGAATACTACGCCAAGTAATGCGGGCTAAACACGTCACTGCCGTTATTGTTATTGCAACACTTGGTGTTGGATTGCTTTTGTTTGTTTTGTGGCGAATCGGCAGTGAACAGTCGGCATTGACAGAATCGGGCCAAACAGAAAATTATGCCCCTTTGCACAAAATAGTTGGCTTGTCCGTGGAAGGCCGGCAAATTGAAAGCTATACATACGGACATGGCAGGACGCACTTAGCTTTTGTCGGCGGCATACATGGCGGGTATGAGTGGAACAGCATACTTTTGGCGTATAAATTTATAGATTATCTTGATGCTAACCCTGGAATCATTCCTGCTAACTTAACTATTACTGTAATCCCTTCCGCCAATCCTGATGGAGTTTATAAAATAGTCGGCAAGGAAGAGCGCTTTATAGCTGCAGATGTTCCGGACGATATCTCTTCAGAGCCAGGACGTTTCAACGCACATAAAGTTGACCTAAACCGCAATTTTGACTGCAAGTGGAAGCCGGAAAGCACTTGGCGGGGAAATATTGTAAGCGGCGGGTCAGCGCCGTTTTCTGAGCCAGAAACCCGAGCTATTCGAGATTTTGTTTTGAAAAATAATCCGGTCGCCGTTGTGTTCTGGCACAGCCAGTCAAATGCCGTGTACGCGTCAGAGTGCGAAGGCGGAATACTTAAAGAGACGCTTGGAATTGCAGAAGCATATTCGCGCGCTTCGGGGTATCCGGCAGTTGATTCTTTTGATGCCTATGATATTACAGGCGATGCCGAGGGCTGGCTTGCTTCAATAGGCATACCGTCAATCACAGTTGAACTTAAAACTCATGAAACTGTTGAGTGGGAGCGGAATCTGGCCGGAATAAAAGCTCTCTTTGAATACTTTAAGTAACTTTCTAATTAAAGAATGAGCCCCGACGACAACGTGCGTCGGGGCTCTCTCCGCACAACTCGGCGCGAGATTACTTGGTGTTGAACTTGATAGGGATCGAGACCCAGACCTGGACCTTCTTGTCGCGGTTGTAGGCGGGCGTGAACTGCATCAGCTTACCTACTTTTTCGGCTGCATCGTCCAGCGCCGGGTAGCCACTCGATGTGTTCACCTGTGTCTTGAGAACGGTGCCACCTTCGTCGATGAAGAACCAGACAATCACTTCTCCACCGATGCCAGCATCACGCAGAAGCGGCGGGTAATTGCGCTCCAGAGCGCGCGACACCTCATCACTGTTTTTGAGATGAGGGGCGACCGTAAAAGGTGTGAAAGTCGGCGCCTTGGCGATGTCCTCTTCGATGCCAGCTGTGCCAGTCGTCGGAGGTGGTGGCAGATTGTTGACTGGATTGCTCTCGAAGGTGGTTTCAGCGATTGTGATGTCATCGCTGATACTGGCGCTACCCACCACCGGTGTGGCTGGTCGGGCGATTGAAGCCGGCGGAGGCGGGATCTCCACTTCAGGCGGCAGGTCCACTGTCTGGAGTTCATCCACCGTGAACGAAACGTCCGCGGAAATCATCTCGGGGAAGAAGGCGAACATGGCGCCGTGAAGCCCGGCCGCCATGGCTATGGCGGCCCAGAACCAACTGCCCCAATTGCCCTTGAACCGGTCGTTGGCGCTCTTTCGCGCCTTTGGTGTCTTTCCCATATGTCCCTCCTGTGCGGGTTGTTGCGGGGTACTACTGCATCCATTTTTCAATATACTCTTTTCCCGCTGGCTTTCAATACTCGTCTGCACCATCTATAATATTCTCACATTCTTAAGAATGTGAGAATATTATAGATAAGGGTATTAATTAGAAAATATAGATTAATAATATGAATAAAAAATTAAAATCGTCCAGACAACTTGAACGACATCTAAAAGGAGTTGCTAACCATTGGCGTATAGAGATACTCCTTATCATTGGATCAAATCAGGGAATCAGTCTGGATGAAATCAACAGTAAATTAAAAACCAACATAAAAACCATTTCAGAACACACTCGGAGACTTTCACAAGCGGGGTTGGTTGAAAAGCATTATAAGGGAAGAATTGTAGAACATCGGCTGTCTCCTTACGGAAAGATATTTCTTCAATTTATAAAAACATTCTCACATTCTTAAGAATGTGAGAATGTTTTTATTGAGAATCTAATTAGAGATAACAGGATGAAGATTTTTGTGACGGTAAAAACTGGTTCCAGACAAGACGAGGTGGAGAAAATCGGTCTGAGTGATTTCAAAGTTAAAGTTAGAGAACAAGCGGAGAAGGGAAAAGCCAACAAGGCAGTTTGTAGACTTTTGGCAGAACATTTCGGAGTGGCGCAGTCGCAGGTGGAGGTGGTTTCGGGTTTTACATCAGCCAAAAAGATAATACAAATATACGAATCTTGACGAATGAAATCGAATAAAGCAAAGGTAAGAATGTTGACGGTCTGTTGTCTGACGGAATAGTAATACGAATAGGAAATTAATAAAAAACAAAAACCGCCTTTGCGGTTCTTGGTAAGAGAACAGGGGATGGGGAATCCGCCCGGAAAACGAACTGAAGCGTACGCGTGCTTCTTTTCCAGTTCTGGTGCCACCGAGTCGAATTCCCCAATATTTGGTCTGAATTAATAATATCACCTTTATTTTCCAGCCGGCTTATTACTTTTCCACTGTTTGCAGGTGTTGGAGATTCCTGCCGAAAGTGATATAACAACTCTGGATTGACTACGTTCTTTCGTCTTCTCATCAACCTCTGCTTAGAGGGAGAAACACTATGCCGCAGCCGGAACTCTTCCTTCGTGTATTGGTTTTTGGTTCCTCGGGCCAGAGGAGGCTCTTCATTGGGCCCTACAGGAACGAAAACGAGCGGAACCAATTTCGCCTCCGCCTCCTTAAACAGGCCAATGGCTCTACCGACGGTCCGGGTATGCGAGCGTGGCTGGAGTTGTGCGGTCCTCCTGATGGCCGAGAGCTTGTTCGGGAGTTGTCGCCTGAGGACAGGACCGCCCTCCTGGAGAAGCAGCTGCAGGACGTGGTGGATCAGTTGTAGAATGACCGGATGAAGGAAAAAGCCCCGCGACAGACCCAAAACCTGGCGCGGGGACTTTCTTTTTATATAAAATTTTGTACTTGACAGATTGGTGTGTGATATGCTATAATTGTAGGTAGATAAGTTGTTCGTTCAACTCTCAAGGAAAGGACACGAAGATGTCGCGTCTCATCAAGCTGTTCGTGCTTCTGGCGCTCGTCACCCCGATGACGATGGCGTGCGTGGCGGATTCCGATCCGCTAGCGCCGGAGGAAACGGAGGAGGCGTTGTCGCTTCCGCCGTTTCGGTACCAGTCTCTCTACATGGAGGCCGGCGGAACGGTGGTACAGGATCTCACGTTCTACACGTCCATGAAACGTGAGATGGACATTCGCGACATCAAGGTGGCAGTTGACTCCAAGTCAAACGCAATCGTAGTCGTGGGGCTGTCAGCCTCACGAAGTCCGCCGACCTCTCCAACCCCAACCGGGCAATCTGGAGCTTCTGGGTTGCCGTCAAAGGAGTGGGAATCGGTGGTGGGATGGTGCTGGTCTCATTGGCAAGCAATCCCAAGGAGGTTTCGGCGTTCTACGTGACGGTCGGCTACCCTTCGGGGAAGGGCTGACGGAAGGGGTCGGTAAGTTTGTGGGGAGCCTGACCAGCTCCCCTTTTCATTTTTAAAATAATTTAACTAAAAGAAACAACAATTAGTATTTCCCAGATATTCATACTATTAAACTAACACAACAACAGCCCCTCCTTCCATGGAGGGGCCTTTAGGGCAGTACCGCCTACTGGCCATTGTGATGGCGACCTTGCCAGCGGACAATACAGAGCTTTACTCCGGACGCGCGCAACGCCTCCTCAATATCCCCGTTTCTTAGGGTTTCCGAGAGACTTGAAGCTACAATTTCCGCCCGAATCTGTCGCGCGAATTCGAGCGAAGCCACTCCTTTCTTTTCTGCCGATTCAAGCCAAGCCAGCGCTTCTTCCTTGGACCAGACAACGGGAATTACTCTGTTGCCGTCAGGCAGGGCGCTGAAGCCGTGCTTTCCGCAGTGACTGCAAACTTCAAAATGAGGAGGGGGCATTCCGGGTCTATTTGTCATACTGGCCTCCAGTCATTAACTGCCAGAACTCCGAATCTCTATCAATTATAGCCCTTATGAGGTTATAATTAAACCCATAGACAAAAAAATATTATGCAAAAAAATATTGGTGCTTTATTAAGAATAGCTTTGGGTTGGCTCTTCTTTTATGCTGGTATCACAAAAGTTCTTGACGCGGCTTGGTCGCCGGCCGGCTACCTAAGCGCGCCGAAAATGTTTCCCGAGTTTTATGCGTTTCTGATATCGCCTAACATTCTGCCGATTACCGCTTTCTTAAGTGAATGGGGACTAACCCTTATCGGCGCCGTTTTGATACTCGGCATTTTTATGAAACCGGCAACTGTACTCGGGGCGGCAATGATGTTTCTGTTTTATTTTCCAATCTTGGATTTTCCTTATCCCAACGCTCACGCCTACATTGTTGACGAACACATAATCTACGCTTTATCTCTCCTTCTTTTGGGCGCTTTGAACGCCGGTTCCGCGTGGAGTTTACAGAAATGGGCATCGCGCTCTTTTCTCTCTCGGATTCCGGTAGTCGGCAGGTGGGTATAGGGCTAGATAATTTGTTTGTGGTAAAATTTTTTCATGAGCCTGCCTTGGCATAACATTTCTCTTGAGGAAGTTTTTAGGCAGATTGACAGTTCCAGATTTGGTTTAACGACGGACAAAGCTGTTTTTCGGCTGAAAAAATTCGGGAAAAATATCCTACCCAGGAAAAAACCCGTTTCTGCACTCTCTATTTTTTTAAGTCAGTTTAAGAGTCCTCTGATTTATATTCTTTTTGCCGCCGCCGCGATATCTTTGCTTTTGAAGCACAGCGCCGATGCAATCTTTATCCTCATTGTTCTGTTGATAAATACCTCTGTCGGTTTTTATCAAGAATTCAAGGCGAACAACTCAATGGAGCTTCTCCGCCGGATGGTTGTAGTGAGGGCGAGAGTGGTCCGCGACGGCAGTGAAAAAGAAGTAGACAGCGAAGAACTTGTGCCGGGGGACCTAATTTTGGTCAGGGCCGGAGATAAAGTTCCGGCTGATGCGAGAATTCTTGAATCAAAAAAACTGAAAGTTAATGAGGCGTCTCTTACAGGCGAATGGTTGGCGTCGGACAAACAGCCGGGAGTTCTCAAAGAGGATACTGCTTTGGGTGACAGAACAAACTTAATCTTTCTCGGAACGATTGTTGAAGAAGGAAATGCCTCGGCGGTTGTAGTTTCTACCGGCGCTGATACCCAAATAGGCGAGGTGGTATCTCTAGTAGAAGAAGCCCACGAGAGGTTGACGCCCCTGCAGAAAGAGATTGCCAGACTTTCTCACCTTGTCGGAATTTTTGTACTGGCGGCAGCAGTGGTTATTTTGATTATAGGAGTTTTCTCCGGAGAACCCCTGAAAGATATCATTATTGCTACGATAGCTTTGGCGGTTTCTGCAATACCGGCCGGAATATTGCCGGCAATCACAATAATTTTGGTTCTCGGGATGAGAAGGATACTCACGCAGAAAGCTGTTGTCAGGAAATTGATTGCAAATGAAACTCTGGGGAGCGTTACGGTAATTTGCACCGACAAAACCGGTACCCTGACCGAAGGAAAGATGGAAGTCGCCGCGGTTCTAACCGGCTCTCGAGAACTTCTGGCGGGCAAGGGCAGTGGCCAGCTGTTTGACACAAAGAACTCCAATGGCATTGAGTCTCATATAATCGCGCTTAAAATTGCCGCTCTGACCAACGAGGCGTTTGTTGAAAATCCGGAAGATGAATTCCACGAATGGATTGTCAGAGGACGGCCGACGGAAAAAGCCCTGCTTCTGGCTGGTACGCACGCCGGTTTGGACAGGAGAGAACTGGAGAAAAAGTATCCGATTATTGACCGCATCAGCTTTGATTCGGACAGCAAATACAGTGGAACTTTGCACCAGATTGATAAAGATAAAAGGGTATTATATATCATCGGCGCGCCCGAACTGGTAATCCGGAAATCTTCCAACCTTTATGTTGATGGCAATAAGGAACACATCAGGTCTGAAATTTCACAAGCGCTTATAAAAAAGCTGGGCCAGCTTACTGACAGGGGCCTTCGAGTCATTGCTTGTGCATATAGAGAGATGAGTAATCGCAGCCGTTTTTCGGATTTGAACAATGCGGTGGAGAGACTGACTTTAGTCGGCTTTATTGCTCTCAAAGATCCGCTCCGTCCCGATTCCAGAGAATCAATATCGCTGACCAAGAAAGCCGGCATTCGTACTATCATTGTTACCGGAGACCACAAAGGCACTGCGAAGGCCGTGGCCCAAGAGATTGGGATTCCTGCTTCCGACGACCAGATTATTGAAGGAGAAGAGATTGATAACATGAGTGAAGAAGTTTTCAGAGCGAAACTAAAAAAAGTAACTATCTTTGCTCGAGTTTCACCAAAGCATAAAGTAAGACTAATCGAGGCGCTTCAAAAGGACAATGAGGTTGTGGCCATGGTCGGCGACGGAGTCAATGACGCGCCGGCGCTTAAAGTCGCCGATGTCGGTCTTGCCGTCGGCTCTGGAACCGATGTGGCCAAGGAAGTTGCCGATATAGTGCTGCTTGATGATAATTTCAGAACAATAGTAAAGGCGGTCGAGCAAGGCCGGGCGATATTTGAAAATATAAGAAAAGTTTTTGTCTATCTTGTGGCTGATGATTTCTCACAGCTGTTTTTGTTTTTGGCAGCAATGGCCTTTGGCTTGCCTTTACCTCTTTTGGCGGCGCAGATTTTGTGGATTAACCTAGTGGAAGACGGTTTCCCCGACATAGCCCTCACAACCGAACAGGAGCTTGAGGGAATAATGGAGCAGTCACCGAGAAAGCCAAATGAACCGATTATGAATAAACCTATCAAGCAATGGACTCTGGTAATCTTTCTTATCAGCGGACTGGCGGCGTCTCTGACTTTCTTTACTATTTGGAATTTGACCCATGATTTGGAGAGAAGCAGAACTTTGGTCTTTGCGCTTATGGGCTTGGATTCTCTAATTTTTGCTTTCAGCGCCAGATCCTTCAAGAAGACCGTCTTCAGGAAAGACATTTTTTCCAATCATTTTTTGGTTGGTGCGACTGTTATAAGCTTTATTCTTCTTGTGGTTGCTTTGTATGTGCCGTTTTTCCAATCCGTACTTTCCACATCGCCGATTACAATACTTGATTGGGCGATAATATTTGCCGTTGGAATAATCGAGATAATAATTATAGATTTCTGGAAAGGAAAAATTTTTGTCTCGAAACCTCTACAATTGAAAAAAGAAGCCCAAACTGTATAATTTAAGTTATTATAATTTCTCTCCAATTTTATGAAAAAAGCCCTTATTTTGTTAGCAATTTTGGCCATCGGTATGCCTCTGTTCGCTCAAGCGCTGACTTTCAGGTTCGGTGAGAACTACTCTCTCAAGAAAGATGAGCAAGTAGTTGGGGATATGTATATTGCCGGCGGCAATACGGCCGTGAGTGGCAAAATCTCAGGAGATTTGCATATTGCCGGCGGCAATGTGTTCGTTGGCGATACTGTTGAGGGAGATGTTTTCGCCATCGGAGGCACGGTCAATGTAATTGGCAATGTCGGCAAGGACTTGAGAGTTGCCGGAGGGAATGTTGTGGTTTCTGGACTCATTGGTGAAGATGCCGTCATTGCCGGCGGAGATATAAAAATTCTGCCGCAAACAATAATTAGCAAAGATGCGGCTTTTGCCGGCGGAAAGATAGTTATAGATGGATTTATTGCCGGAGATTTGAAAATTGCCGGCGGTGAGGTGCAGATCAATGACGGGGTTTCAGGAGATGTTTATATAACGGCAGACAAGATAATAATCGGCGATTCGGCCAATATAGTCGGCGACCTATCCTATGCTTCATCAAGGCCGGCAATTATAACTGAAGGAGCGCGCATAGGCGGAGAAATTACTTACAGTGAAATAACCATCAGGCCGACTGCCGAGAAATTTTTGCCAACACTGTGGGGTACTTGGATATTTATCAAACTCATAATGCTTCTGGTTGCGGCTCTGCTGCTTCACTCAATATTTAAGAATATCTCCGTTAAGTTTGTTTCTACAACACTGGGTTCGTTCTGGAGGAGTTTATTGAGGGGATTCTTGGTACTGGTTGCCATGCCGATTGCAGTGGTCCTGCTTTTGATGACTTTCATTGGAGTGCCGTTTGTTATTTTAGGAATTGCTACATGGATTATATTGGTCACTTTAGCTTGGGCATATGGAGCAATAACCGTAGGCAGTCTCGTAAGAAGGTTAATCAAGAAAGACAAGCTTACAGTAGTAACGTGGAAAACTATCTTTGTTGGAATAGTTGTCGTATTTTTATTGGGTTACGTTCCATATGTTGGCTTACCCATAAAGACAGTATTGATGGTCGCTTCTTTGGGAGCGATTTGGCATGTGTTTTATGAAAAGTTTGTTCAGGTCAGGTGAGGCGTCGCGTACTTTAAATGAAAGCGCTTAAATATCTAACTGTTGTCGTTATTATTTTGTTTTTTTCTTGGCTCGTATTTCTGCGTGATTCAAACAGGATACCGACAAACTATCCGTCTCAAGGCGAGGGAATAGTCGCTTTTGGCGACAGTTTGGTTGAGGGGGTTGGTTCAACCCCGGGCAACGACCTCTTTTCTGTTCTTTCCGAAAGGATAGGTTATCCAATACGCAATTTTGGAAGAGGTGGAGATACCACGGTCTTGGCTCTTGAGCGCCTGCCCACAGTCTTAGAAGAAGTGCCTAATCCAAAAGTAGCCATTATCATTCTTGGAGGCAATGATTACCTAAGAAAAGTGCCAAAGGGGGAGACCTTCAGTAATTTAACCAAGATAATAACTGAATTTCAGAACAGAGGCGCCGTAGTTTTGCTTTTGGGAGTGCGCGGCGGTCTCATTAAGGACAATTATGAGGGGGAGTATAGGGCATTGGCTGAGAGTCTGGGCGCCGCCTATGTATCAAATATCCTTAAGGGGCTCATAACAAACAGGGAATTTATGTATGACTCCATCCATCCGAACGATATAGGCTACAGGATGATAGCCGATAGGGTGGAGCCAGTCCTTTTGCGCATTGTGGACTAGGGGGTTTTCCCAATCTTCAAATAGTCTATATAATTAAAGTATTGCGGTACATTTATTAATGTTACCCGAATTATGAAAAATATTAATATAGTAGGCAAGTTTTTAGCAGTCTTTTTGGTCTTGTTTATTCTAATTACTGCGACCAAATTTAATAAAATCCGTTAATAAGAATGGCAACCTAGCCCAGGTATCACAGACTTCAATAAATGGCGATAAACGCTTTGGGCTGATTGATTATAAGATCCACAGTATTTCTGACCCCACTATAAAGAACCAAGAATGGGACTTAGCTGCCAGCCGTAATCAGGTAGTTATTGGAGGAAATGTAAATGCGTACCAATCGCGATGGGCTGCAGCTGGAATCAACGGCGAGCAATACCCATACGATCTTCTCTGGTTCTTCGAGGGGGACTGGAATGACCCTTCTGGTCGTCGACCAGAAATGGAGAACTGGTTGACGAACAACTGGATTCCTACGCACCCAGGATATGATATTGAAAATGCTTACTTGCACAACGCCGGGGGTCAAAAAATTGAATCAAATAGGGTTAATTTCCTAATGACGGGGTGTAACAACTGTCCAAAGCCCGCGCACATAATGAACATGGGGGATCCGGGTTTCATCGCCTTTAAGACTCAGCGAGTGCTTGGGCTGATAGGTAAAACCATTAGCGGTTACAACGCCCAAGGAATATTCTGGGACGTTACGGCTTCGGGAACGTTGAACGATAAGGTTCCCAACGTCACGCTTGAGTATCCTTCACGCACGGCTTATCTCACCGACTTAAAAGCTTTTCTTCAGTCGCTTCGTCCGCAAATGCCGGCTGGCCGCACAATAATAAATAGCGATATTCACACTACGCAACTAGACGCGGAAATTACCGATGCCGCGGGCGGATTGTTCCTTGAGTTTGGAAATACAGCGTATGGCGAAACGGGCCACAACTTGTGGCCGTGGGTTGATGCCAGACTCGCGGCGGGCACGAAAGTGGGGTGGTCGCCAAGACCTATCGCCCAGCAAAAGGACCTTGTTAACGGCGGCTTGATTATGAATGCAGGAAATTACAGCAATCGTGTTGATAGGATTCTTATGGGCGAATATGCGGCGTATCTAATGACATATGATCCAGCCAAGCCTGACTTGCTGGTGATTGATTTTTATGGGACTCCCAATAGCGTATATCCGAGCTATGTTTGGCGTACCGCCTTTGAGAAAGATATAGGCCCGGCAACAGCAAAAAGATATGTTTTAGCTAGCGGGATGGACGGTACTGGACAAAGCTATAAGATTTATGCAAGAGACTTTACAAAAGCTTTTGTACTCTATCGCCCCCATATTCTGTGGTCACACAAAAATTTTGACGATAATACGGCAATCACAGTAAATTTGCCATCTGGAACCTGGTACATGCTTCAGCCCGACGGCAATCAAACCGGCCCCTACACCAGCATTCAATTGCGAAACAGCGAAGCCGCCATATTCATGAAATCAGGCGGAGGCACCACCCCTCCACCCCCAGGCGCCCCCACCCTCTATTTATTTGCCTCCCCAACATCAATAACCTCTGGAGGTTCTTCAACCCTCTCCTGGTCTTCTACTAATGCATCGTCATGTTCAGCAGGCGGAGCCTGGACAGGCTCAAAATCAACCTCTGGCTCTCAAACAGTAACTCCAACAGTCACTTCCACCTACTCTCTAACCTGCACGG
Organism: Candidatus Zambryskibacteria bacterium RIFCSPHIGHO2_01_FULL_43_25; assembly: GCA_001823695.1. Taxonomy (GTDB): domain Bacteria; phylum Patescibacteriota; class Minisyncoccia; order Phycocordibacterales; family Zambryskibacteraceae; genus MHVD01. The sequence goes on from MHVD01000001.1 coordinate 12,972, forward strand.
GTTCAAATGGAAGCGCTTCTGGCAGTGCAATGGTAACAGTCACAACTCCAACTACAGCCAAGTTTAAGGCAGGGGACAGAGTGCAAACCACAGCTACAACAGAAGTAAGACAACAACAGTATCTTGACGGAACGGTTCTGGGTAGCCAGCCCACAGGAGCTTTAGGTACCGTAGTAGGGGGTCCATTTGTTAGAGCTGACGGAACATCAGCTTGGAACATAGACTTTGACAATGCTCCAGACGGCTGGGTGAAGGAAAGCTATCTTGTCCTCTCATCTGCCACACCTCCTCCACCCACCTCTTGGGACTACTCCCTGTCAGGCAACCCAAGCATTACAATCACTAAAA
>MHVD01000002.1 GCA_001823695.1 Candidatus Zambryskibacteria bacterium RIFCSPHIGHO2_01_FULL_43_25
ATCCGGTGGCTACACCTGGTGGAACGTCAACTTTGATTCTGGCACTGACGGCTGGGCTGCTGGTTCATATCTGGCGGGGCAGTAGGGCGGGAATAAGCGAAAAATGAAAAAATACATCTGGGTAGTAATCATTGTTGTATTGGCAGTGGGTGTTTATTGGGTTGCAAAAAATGATAACGCAATCGATTTAGTTGCAGATTTTGAATCCTGCGCCGCGAAAGGCAATCCGATAATGGAGTCCTATCCTCGCCAATGCAGGACCAAAGACGGCAAAGTTTTTGTTGAAGATATAGGAAATGAGTTGGAAAAGGTTGATTTAATTCGAGTCTCAGATCCAAGGCCTAATCAAAAAATTGGAAATCCCGTCACTGTTTCCGGAGAGGCAAGAGGGTACTGGTACTTTGAAGCTTCTTTTCCGATCCAAGTTGTTGATTCTAAAGGCAACGTGCTAGGTACTGGTATAGCCCAAGCTCAAAATGATTGGATGACAGAAGAATTTGTGCCTTTCAAAGTGGAAGTGGAGTTTTCAGCTCCTGACACATCAGAAGGCAAACTGTTGCTTAAAAAAGACAATCCGTCAGGTTTGCCTGAAAACGACGATCAATTAGTAATTCCCGTTAAGTTTTAGCTTATGAAAAGCAAAATCATAGGAACAATCCTCCTTATTTTAGCTTTAACGGCGGTATTTGCTTTATTCAAAGTTAAGAAAGAGGTTTTGGTATTTTATCCGAACTCACTTTTGGATCCCCAGTATATTGATTGTTCCAACGTATTTCCTATAAAGAAAGAAATATATGTATGGAAAAATTCCGAAAAAGAATCGATTGAGATTCTGCTTGGCGGATTAAGCGTGCCGGAAAAGGAAGCTGGATACTTTACAAGTATAAATGGCGAAGTAACGCTAAACAGTCTCATCGTCAAAGACGGGACGATGATGGCGGGTTTTAGCGATGGACTTAATGAAAATGTAGCCGGATCGTGCAGAGTAATAGGAATACGCTCTCAGATAGAAAAAACACTAAAGCAGTTTCCTTATGTAAGAGATGTTGTCATATTGGTTGAAGGGGAGAGATTAGAGGAAATCTTACAGCCTTAAATTAGCGAGTATCCTTTATTTTCCAGGCGAATATAATTCCCGAGAGAGTTAAAACGCCCAAACCGACGAAAAAGAATCTGAAGGGCATAAACCAAAACAAAACCGAGGCGACAATCGGAGCGGCGATGTAAGAGACGGGTCTTGTTGACCTGAAAAAACCGACTATACCAGCGTCGGTAGCTTTCACGTGCTTAAAGAAGTAACTTTCGGTGGTTATTTCCACCACACTGGCTCCGACTCTGCTTAGAAATAGTATTATTGCCCAGGTAAGGAAGACTGGTTCAACCAAGTATGAAAACCAGATCGCCGCTCCGGACATTACGACAAATCCGCCTATCATCATTTCTTTTTCTCCCAAAAACCTGTCGGCAATCCGGCCGGCTGGGATTTCAAAAAGCACAAACGGTAAAAGCATTATAGAGAACAAAATTCCTAATTTTGACCAGGGGAAACCGATTACTGTGTGAAGATAAAGCGGGAGATAAATGACCATCCAGGCATAGAAAAACTGTAAGATGCCTTGTGCCAGCAAAACATTTCTCACGTCTTTTGACTTCAGGACTGCCTTCAGAGTGTTTAGTATCTCCGGCCTTACCACACTGACTCCTTTTATTTTCCTCAGTGTTTTCAGCGTCAAGAAAAGGAAGGGTAGCAGTATAATGCCGGACAATACGAATACCGGTCTGTAATCACCGCCCTTAGACAGTAGCGCCACTAGGGCTGGCGCTAGCACCAAAGCCAGACCTGAAAGCGTGAGATAAATTCCTCTGATACTTCCTGTCGTGGACTCCTTTGTCGTTGCCGCCTCTAGAAACATATCAAGCAGGAAAAGAATCAGCATTACCACGCTCTGGTGGAGGATAAAGCCCAAGATGATACTGGCGGGGCCTGCTGCCCTAAATAGCAGGAATATGGCGAGCGCTTCGGCAAGTGTCGCCAAGACTATCATTGAATACGCGCCGATCTTTTTTATTATCAGGGGCGACCAAAGCAGAAGAAACAAATTGATAACCGCTCCCGCCATAAACAGCCCTCCTATGAATTTTGTAGAAAAAAAACTCTCAAGGAATGAGGAGTTGATATATATAACCAGATAATAATGGAAAGCAAAAATAAGATTAAGGAAAAACAAAAAAGAAAGACGGTGATTCCTTCTTGGGAATATCGCTTCTTGCCTCATATCTTAATTATATTCCAAGCACTACCGGAATGACTATTGGCCTTTTGGCAGTCTTTTGGAACAGGAATTTACTGATCGTATCTGTGATGCTCGTTTTTACAAAGTCGAAGTTTATCGGGCGCATGCCGACCGTATTTTTCTCTATTGTTCTCTTTATTATTATTCTTGTCTGCTGAAGCAAGTCCTGCGATTCTCTAAGGTATATAAATCCTCTAGAAATAATATCAGGCGACTTTTGCAATTTGCCGGTCTTGACGTTTATAGTCGCAATTATGACAAACATTCCGTCTTCAGCAAGCATTTTCCTGTCACGGATTACAACTTCCTGGACATCGCCGATTGTGAACCCTTCTACCACCATGTCTCCAGAAGGCGCTTTTTCTTTCAGTACTCGTATTTTTGCGCCATCTGGGCTAATTTCTATTACTGAGCCGTTATCGGGAACAACGATGTTTTCTTTTGGTGTACCGAGGTTTCGAGACATTTCGGCGTGCATCTTGAGCATAAAGTGGTGGCCGTGGACGGGAATAAAGAATTTGTAGGGGATTTGGCGGTGTATCCATTCAAGCTCGGAGCGTTTGCCGTGTCCGCTGGTATGGACGTCGGAGTCCAGATAAGTGATTATTCGCGAGTCATGGCGATAGAGGTTGTCCTTCAATTTTGTTATTGATTTTTCGTTGCCTGGAATGATGGAGGAGGACAGAATCACCGTATCAGTTTCGTTGAGTCTTATGTATTTGTGCGTTTTGTTTGAAATCCTCATTAACGCCGCAAACTCCTCTCCTTGAGCGCCGGTAGCGATAATCATTATCTTATCGGGAGGATATTTATCAATATCTTCTATTGGGACAAGGTGGTCTAGGTCGGTCAGTTTGAGGTGTTTTACAATGGCGATATTTGACCGCATGCTTCGGCCTTCAATTATCACTTTCTTGTTGTATTTTTTTGCAATTTCTATGAAAGCAATAACCCGCTCTACTTGAGAAGCAAATGTTGCAATAAGAATTCTCCCGCCCGCACCCTTGACTATCTCGTCAATGTTTCTGATTACCGTCTTTTCGGAAATTGACCAACCGGGTTTCTCAATGCCGGTCGAGTCCAAAGCCAAGAGAAGCACGTTTCTTTTTTTAAACATTTCGTATTGATCTAGCTCGTCGTCTCCAGGTACACCGTCGGTGTTTTCCACTCTCACGTCTCCGGTGTTTACTATGTCCCCGAGCGGAGTTTCAATAACTATCCCGGTTGAATCTGGTATTGAATGTGTCAATCCAAAGAATCTTATTTTAAGATTTTTTGTAATTGTTACGGCGGTATCGTCCTTGCCTATGACTTTGATGTCAAGTGGCGGCAGATGAGGAAACTCTTCCTGTCTCTTTTTTATGAATAGGGCGCTAAACTCTCTTGCGTATATCGGAGGATTGCCGATGCGATCCATAATGTAGGGTATTCCTCCAATGTGGTCTAAGTGGCCATGAGTTATAACTAAAGCCCTGACTTTGGCCTTTCTTTCTTCAAGATATTTCACGTTCGGCAGGATATAGTCTATTCCGGGAGTATCCTGGTCTGTAAATTGGAAACCCGCGTCTATCACTATGATGTCATCCTTGTATTCCACCACCGTCATATTCTTGCCGATCTCCTCTACGCCTCCAAGCGGAATAATTCTTATACTGTCTCCCGCAGGCGGGATGACGTCGTTGTCTTTTTTTACCGAAATCGGCATTGACGGCGACCTTCGCCTCTGCGAAGGTCGCCTTCTGACAGCCAGCGGGTTTCTCTGCCCGGACCTTCTTCCTGTTCCTCTATCCATATTTTAATTTTTTGTTAATAATAATTCTCTGCTCGTATATTAAATGAATAAAATGGGGGGGATCTTTCTTATTTGAAAATTTTCCAAACTTTGTTTTTCTCTATATACCACCGATGAATGTCTAGGAATCTTTCGGCGGGGACGGTAAGCTGGCCAAGTAAAACGCCGTTTATTCTCTCCGGAAGCAAGTATATGAAGTTGGGCGAATACACAAATACCGCCGGTGTCTCTTTGCTCATCTCCAGAAGCAACTCTTGATATTTGGCCAGACGGTCTTCCTTTCCGAGAGTTGACCTCGTCTCTTCAAGAAGTTTGTCTACCGTGATGTTGGCGTACAGCGCGATATTGAGTCCCGGATCATTCCTTTGGGATGAGTGCCAAAAAGGGAACAAGTCCAGCTCTCTGCCTATTATTTCTCCAAAAAACAAAGCATCGTATTTTCTCGGCCTGATTATATTCTGGTTTAAGTCGCCGATTTCAAATACTGACAAACTCACGTCAGCGCCCAAGGCGTCCCATTCCGACTCTATTATCTCCGCTACATGTTTCAGCTCGGGCGTATCACCTGTTGAGATGGTAAATGATAACACGAACACTCCTTTACTGGTCTTCTTTCCATATATGCCAGTTTCTGCGTTCTTAGCCCACCCCGCGTTTTCAAGAATTTTCTGTGCCTCCGCTGTGCGCTCTTCTTTCGGTATGTTCCGTGCCGCATCATCTGGAGGAATAATATCTTGTCTGGGTATCGGGCTATTCAATATCTGTCCGTATCCAAAAAGTATTTCATTAATGATTCTTTGTTTATCCAAGCCAACATCGAGCGCCTCTCTTACTTCCTGGTTTGCGAACACTGGAGCTTGATTTTGGTTGAAGAACACTCCGTAGATTCTTGAGAGCGGCGCTATTTCCACCCGGTCTCCGCTTATTCCTAGGATTCTTGCTGATTCGGCTGAAATTCCGGCAATTGATTCAATCTGTCCATCTTTGTATGAATTGAGCAGGTCTTCTTCGTTGTTGTAAAACTTAAGGGTCAGAGAAGATATATAGGCCTCGTTTAGGGCATAACTGCCGAATGAATCCATCCTGTATTCAACCGGTATTCCGGCTGAATTTCTTTTTATCTCTTTGATTAGGTACGGTCCTGAGCCCACAGGTTCGGTGTTGAGCGGGCTGAAGGCAAACTCGTCGGCAGTGGCATTTTTCCAAAGATGTTTCGGAAGTATACCAAGAGTCGTGTTGTGAAAGAATGGCGCATACGCTTGTTTTAGAGTGAAACTTATATTCCTTTCATCAATTTTTTCCACAATTACCCCATCCCAATTCCCGCGTTTTGGGCTCTTCAGCGCAGAATCCTGCACCTTTGTGATGGTGAATTCCACATCTTCCGAAGTAATGGGCTTTCCGTTATGGAACTTTGCGCCCTCTCTTATGGTGAAAGAATAAGTCAGCCCGTCTGGAGATATTGAAAAACTTTCTGCCAAGTCCGGAACTAGTTCGCCTGAAGGCGTTGATTTCATCAGTCCGGAAAATACCAGAGCCACCAAATCCCTATCTGCGTCAGAAATCGCAAGAAGCGGATTCACAAAACGCGGTGACCCGACTATACCTTCCGTGAAAGAGCCCCCCTTGTCTGGGACATTTACGGAAAAGTTGTTGCTCACTGAACCGACTAGAAAAAGCGTACTGCCTACGAACACCGCGGCAACGATTATAAAGAGCGCTCTTTCTGAAAAAGAGAACCTTTTCACCGTATCGTTTATAGAGCGGAGAAGACGAATGCGAAAACCGTCTCCTTTAGGATTATTTTGGTCTGAGTTCACAATTTAGTCCCTATTTGGAAAATTTAAATAATGAGTGCGATAAAGGCCGTAATAGCAAACAAAATGGCAATAACAATTGTCAGTCTGAACAAAACCTTCTCCGAGCCCCTTCTTGTGAATGTTCCTCCGCCCACTCCATCTCCGCCAAAAGCGCTACCTAAGCCCGCTTCCGATCTCTGTAGCAAAATACCCCCGATGAGGAGGATGGAGAGAATTATTTGAACATACGGCAAAACGGAAGAGATGTTCATTTATTAAAATTTATCAGAAACTTTCCTGTCTAGCAAGGGCCTTGTTAGGGAAAGGCCAAAACTATTCTATCTAATACGATTGTTGACACTAAGTCAAGCCTCTATATAATGGTTATGCAAAAAATAACAGCCCCAGCGGCTTTTAGCAGTTTTAATGTAGAAAATATGAAGAAAACAAAGGCTAAAACAGCTTCAAAAAGTGCCAAAAAAGGCAAGAAAGTGGTGAAAAAAAGTCCCGGGGTGTCATCCCCCGGGTCCAAATCTCTCGGTTTGGCTCCTCTGGGAGATAGGGTACTTATAAAGGAAATTGAATCATCGGATACAGTGTCTCAAACTCAATCCGGTATCTATATCCCTGATACGGCTAAGGAAGATAAGGCGACAAGAAAAGGCAAGGTGGTGGCGGTTGGAGAAGGCAAATTCCAAGACGGCAAAATGGTCCCGCTTAGTCTTAAGGTAGGCGACGTTGTGCTGTTTCAATGGGGCGAGAAGGTAAATTATAAAGGCGAAGACTATATGATTGTCCGCGAGAACGAAGTCGTGGCCGTTGTTAGAAAATAAAGAGTGTGTTTAGTCTCACTTACTAAAAATCAATCACATGGCTAAAAAAATTTTATTTAATGAAGAAGCAAGGAAGTCCTTGAAGAGAGGGGTGGATATTGTTGCCAACGCCGTGAAGGTTACATTGGGTCCTCGTGGCAGGAATGTTGCGCTGGAGAAGGGATACGGTGGGCCGACCATAACAAACGATGGTGTAACGATCGCCAAAGACATAGCTCTTCCGGACAAGTTTGAAAATATGGGCGCCGAAATTGCCAAAGAAGTGGCAACCAAGACCAACGATGTCGCCGGAGACGGCACCACAACCTCAATAATACTGACACAGGCACTTGTAAATGAAGGTATGCGCCTTACAACTTTCGGAGTCAATGCTATGGGCATCAGACACGGAATGGAGTTGGCCGCTCACGATGCTGACCGGGCTCTGTCGGACTTGGCAAAGCCCATAAAAACACAAGCTGAAATAAAACAAGTTGCGACAATTGCAGCAGAATCTCTAGAAATCGGCTCCATCATTGCCGAGACTATAGAGAAAGTCGGCAAAGACGGAGTTGTTACGGTGGAAGAATCTCAATCGTTCGGTGTTGAGTCGGAAATCGTTGAAGGACTGCAGTTTGATAAGGGATACGCTTCTCCGTATATGATTACCAATGCGGACAGGATGGAAGCCGAATACAAAAATGTTCCGGTCCTGATTACGGACAAGAAGCTGGCGAGCATTAAGGAAATTCTTCCCTTGCTTGAGAAAATTGCTACTTCCGGCAAAAAGGATTTGGTGATAATTGCCGATGATATAGAGGGGGAAGCGCTGACGACATTCGTACTCAATAAACTGCGCGGCGGATTCAACGTGCTGGCGGTCAAGGCGCCCGGGTATGGCGACAGGAAGAAGGATATGCTTGTTGACATAGCTACCGTCGTTGGCGCCCAAGTTATTTCGGAAGAAGTCGGAGTAAAGCTTGAGAGCGCGGAGATGTCGGCTCTAGGCAATGCCGTGAAGGTTGTTTCCACCAAAGACAATACGATAATTATCGGTGGCAAGGGCAAAGCCTCTGAAATAAAATCGCGCGTGAGCCAGCTCAAGAAGCAGAAGGATTCCAGTGATTCCAAGTTTGACAAGGAAAAACTGGAAGAGCGGATTGCCAAGCTTTCTGGTGGAGTCGCTATAATCCGAGTTGGCGCCGCGACGGAGACGGAAATGAAATATCTGAAACTGAAGATTGAAGATGCCGTCAATGCCACCAAAGCGGCGATTGAAGAGGGAATAGTTGCTGGTGGCGGAAGCGCATTCGTGAAAGCCGGAAAAATTTTGAGAGAAAAGTTAGATGAGCCGGAGAGGATAAAACAGCCAGAAGCAAGAATCGGATACGAAATCGTGGCGAAAGCCGTTGATGAGCCACTGAAGCAGATTGTTGCCAACACGGGCAAGGATGACGGCTCGGCGGTGGTTGCGGAAGTGAAGAAGAGGGGAGAGCTTGCCGGGTATAACGCTCTGAAAGATGAAGTAGTGTCGGATATGATGAAAGCGGGGATTATTGACCCGGTAAAGGTTTCAAAAACTGCGCTCCGAAATGCGATTTCTGCTGCCGCAATTTTACTGACCACAGAGGTGGTTATTGCAGAAGAGCCGGAGAATCCGCCGGCCGGCGGACTGCCAGTTGGCGGACAGGGAATGGGAGGCGGAATGGACTATTAAAGAATCAAGAATCAAGAATTAAGAATAAAGAATAAAGAAGCACCAAAAAACCGCTTCGTATAGCGGTTTTTTGGTGTCTGAAAAATGTATTTGACAAAACTTACTAAAAGGAGTATACTATAAGTAGTTCTTTGAAGTGGGCGCCTGGTTTGTGCCAGGTCTGACAGCGCTGAAAACGCCTGTGGGAAAAGCCCTTGCGCGACTTCTGCTATGCGGGATGAGACATACGCCGGCACGGCATTCGGCCAAACCGGTAAACAACTTAAAGGCTCGCCGTGAAAAGCGGGCCGAGGGGGATGTATGCACAAGGTTGTCGACGGAAGTTGGGTTTGGGAGGACCCGAAGGACGGGTCTTCTCCGTATTACACGAACGCGCCCGAGCTAGCGCTCGGGCAGCTCGTGAACCTCGCCGGCGGTGCAACCGGCAGGGTGGTGGGGTGGGAGATGGCCCATGGTCAGTTCCCCTGTCAGCCGCTCGGGCGATATGTCGTCCAGCTGTTGGGGGGCGGCGTAGTCAAGTTCGGCTATGCCGACTGTGTAAAGGGATGGCAAGGCCATCCCGATGGCAATGTCCCTCTGCCGGCATGGTCCCGAACGAAAGGTGCGCCGAGCACTTAAACTCGGCTGAGAAGTCGCCTGCGTAGTGGCGGCACTGTTTCACGGGCGTCGACCGAGTTGTCGGCGCCCTTTCCTTTTGTAAAAGTAGAAAAGTAATTTTATAAACTATAATTATATATTCAATAAATTTTTGTAATTTATAAGTACCGAAAACAAAAAGCCGAGACAACATAATATGTTCTGCTCCACTGTGCAAAGCTTACTGTGCAAAGTCCAGCTTTGCACAGGGGAGTGTTTTTATGTCAAAATCCTTAAAATACTGTATAATCAAGGCGTTAATATAAGCTTTTAGACGTAAATATGGGGAAAATAATTTTAGGTATAGCAATTGTTGTAGTCATTTGGATTGTGGCTATGTACAATCGTTTTGTTCGACTTATAAATCGTGCCAAGGAGGCCTGGGCTGATATAGATGTCCAGCTTAAGCGCAGATATGACCTGATACCAAATCTTGTTGAAACGGTGAAGGGTTATGCCACCCACGAGAAGGAGGCATTTGAGAATGTTACCAAGGCCCGCGCCGCCGCAATGGGCGTCCAAAGCGTTGCCGAGCATGGAAAAGCGGAAAATATGCTCTCCGGAGCTTTGAAGTCGCTTTTTGCCGTAGCCGAGGCGTATCCCGATTTGAAAGCAAACCAGAACTTTCTTGAACTTCAGAGAGAACTTTCTGACACTGAAAATAAAATTCAGGCATCACGTCGGTTTTACAACGGCAATGTCCGCGACTTAAATATCGGTATTGAGTCTTTTCCGGGTAATATAATTGCCGGAGTGTTCAGATTTTCCAAAATGGAATTTTTTGAACTTGAAGAAGGCGCTGCGGCCAAAGAGCCGGTCAAAGTAAGTTTTTAAAGAAGAATAAAGAATCTAGAATTAAGAATAAGGAGACTAAGAACTATTATCTTTCGACATGACTACTAATATTTATAGTCATAAGGATAAAAACATAAGAAAAACCTGGTTTTTTATGGCGGTCTTTTTCATTCTGATTATTTTGGTTGGCTTCGTTTTTGCTCAAATCTATGGCAATCCTACGATTCTCTATATTTTCGTTGCCGTATCCATTTTCCTAAATGTATTCAGTTACTGGTATTCGGATAAAATTGTCCTGAAGCTTCACAGGGCGCGGCCGGCGACTCGGGAAGAATTTTTTGACCTTTGGAATGTTACGGAAAACCTATCAATTACTGCCGGCCTTCCGATGCCCAAGCTTTATGTTATAGACGATCCATCGCCAAATGCCTTTGCCACAGGCAGAAACAAAGAGCATGCAGTGGTAGCTGTAACGACTGGACTTCTTCCCATCTTGGATAGGTCGGAGCTTGAGGGCGTGATAGCTCACGAACTGGCGCATATTGGAAACAGAGATATGCTTCTCTCAACAGTTGTGGTCGTTTTGGTCGGCTTTCTAACCCTACTTTCCGATTTTTTCCTGCGGACGGCGCATTTGGGCGGAGGAAGGAGCAGTCGAGGCAGCCAAGTTCAGGGAATAATGTTTATTGTTGGGATTGTTCTGGCCATACTTTCACCAATCATCGCCACTTTGATTCAGTTTGCGATTTCCCGCAAACGCGAATTTCTGGCAGATGCTTCAGGGGTGCTTTTGACTCGTTATCCGGAAGGTTTGGCAAATGCACTACAAAAGATTTCTAATGCTGGAATTCCAATGCAGAGGACAAATCATGCGACGGCGCATCTTTTTATTGCCAATCCGTTCGGCGGGCAGGGCAAGGTCAAGGGTTTTATGAATAAAATATTTGCAACACATCCACCAGTGGAAGAAAGAATACAAGCCCTTATGGGGCAAAAGGATAACATTTAAAGTTAAATAAAACATTCTCATATTCTTAAGAATGTGAGAATGTTTTAAGGAAGAATATGAATGACGAAGACAGGAAGATACTTGAAGAAAAAATAGAAGAGCTTGAGGGGGAAATCCACGAGCTTGAGCATGATTTGATTCATGACTATCTGACCGGCTTAAAAACCCGCGCCTTTTTTGAAGAAGAAATCAGAGTTTATCTGGAAGCGATAAGCCAGAACGACAGAGGCAAGAGGAAGGAGTGGTTTGGTTTCAAAAACATAAGCGTTGTGTTTTTTGATATTGATCATTTCAAACAAGTTAATGATAACCATGGACATGAAATAGGTGATAAGGTTTTGAAAACAGTTGCGACTGCAATAAAGGAGAGTCTAAGAAGCGGAGATACTGCGGCGCGATGGGGAGGGGAAGAGATGATTGTCTCTTTGCTTGGCGCAAATGAAGAAGATGCCAAGCAGAAGGCGGAAGAAATTCGGTCAAGAGTTGGAGAGTTAAATTTTGATGGCGGTTTAGCAGTAACCATAAGTGCCGGTGTGGCTTCAGCCCAAAAGGAAGAATTGCTTGAAAATCTGGTAAAGAGAGCGGACGAGGCGCTCTATAATGCGAAAGAAACAGGCAGAAACAAAGTAATTACCCATTCTGAATTAGCAGGGCAATAACATTCCAACATTCTATAGAATGTTGGAATGTTATTTAAGGGGGCTTTAATGGATAGGGGAATTCTGTTAAAGTTGTTCGCGACCGGAGGAGTGCGAGAGTGGTTGAATCGGCGTCCCTGGAAAGGACGTATGTCGGAAACGGCATCAAGGGTTCGAATCCCTTCTCCTCCGCCAAGTTTGAATGGAGATAAAATAGAGATTTATGGGCCCCTTACTTACCAACTACATACAATCAATTTCCAAAAAGTTTGCTCATAAGGAAACAAGTGAGATGGGATACCGAACGGATTTTGAAAATATCCTAAAAGGCATTTTTGAACAAGTACAAAAGATACCCCGTATTGATCATGACGCACGAGCAAAACAAGGAAACAAGCCCGACTTCGTAGTACTCAAAGGCGACGTGCCTATTTTGTATATTGAAGCAAAAGATATTGGCGTTTCTTTAGATAAGGTTGAGAAGTCAGAACAGATGGTACGTTACTTCGGCTACGCCAATTTAGTGCTCACGAACTACGTCGAGTTTCGTTTTTATAGAAACGGACTTCCTTACGGAGAACCTATAAAGATTGCAGAGTATAACTTAAAGGACAGGACTATTTCAGCGTTCCCTGAAAATTACGATTTACTTTCAAAAACACTCCTTGACTTTGCACAGTCTCACAAAGAACCTATCAAATCTGGTGCACACCTCGCAAAGATAATGGGTGGTAAGGCGCAAAGAATAAGGGATAATGTAAACCAATTTTTAGGAGGCGCATCAGAACAAAACAAAGAGCTTTTTCGCGTATACGACGCTATAAAGAAAATGCTCGTTCATGATCTCTCGCTTGAATCCTTTTCCGATATGTACGCACAGACGCTCGTCTACGGTCTTTTTGTCGCGCGTTATTACGACGACTCGGCTGATACGTTTACTCGCCAGGAAGCGCGCGATCTTGTACCAGCATCAAACCCGTTTCTACAACACTTTTTTGATCATATTGCGGGACCTAATTTTGATAAACGATTAAGCTATATCGTCGACGAGCTATGTGAAGTATTCCAACATGCCAATACTAAAAAACTTGTCGAGGAATACATGATAGATGCTGATCCGATCATCCACTTCTACGAAGATTTCCTCAAAGAATACGACCCAGCATTGCGTAAAAAGATGGGAGCATATTATACGCCGCTTCCCGTGGTTAATTTCATTGTCCGTTCGGTTGACTATATCCTGAAGAAAGATTTTGGCCTTGCACAAGGACTTGCCGATATAACCAAGCTTTCGAACGGAAAGCACAAAGTACAGATACTTGATCCGGCCGTTGGTACAGGTACATTCATTAGTGCGACCATAGATAAGATTCATAAAAATTTTGAGCAAACAGGTCAAAAAGGCCGATGGCCATCTTATGTTCATCACGATCTTTTACCTCGCTTGCACGGCTTTGAGTTGATGATGTCTCCTTATACTATTGCTCACCTTAAAATCACTCTAAAATTGAAGGAGACGGGTTTTTATTACTTTAATGAAACACGATCTGGAAAAGCACGACTTTGTGTGTATTTGACAAACTCTTTGGAAGATCTAGGGAAGCAGCAAAATATGCTCGCATTTGATTTTGGGGCAGCTATAGCTGAGGAAGCTAAACAAGCATCAGTGGTGAAAAATACTACTCCGATCATGGTGGTACTCGGCAATCCGCCTTACAGCGTGAGCTCGTCAAACAAGGGAGAGTGGATACAGAATCTAATCAAAGTTTACAAAACTGGTTTGGGAGAAAGGAAAATAAACCTTGATGACGACTACATCAAGTTTCTTCGCTTCGCCGAGCACTTCATTGAGAAAAATAAAACTGGTGTTGTGGCCATGATTACCAACAACTCGTTTATTGATGGTATTACGCACCGCCAAATGAGAAAACACCTACTTGAAACATTTGACGAGATTTATGTTCTTGATCTCCACGGCAATTCTAAAAAGAAAGAAAAAGCTCCCGATGGCGGAAAAGACGAGAATGTTTTTGATATCCAACAGGGAGTATCGATAAACCTACTTGTTAGGAAAAATGAAAACAAAACGGGACTCGGTACGGTTTACCATTCGGAAGTTTTCGGAAAGCGGGAATCGAAATTTGAAACGCTCAACAAGTCAGATATCGAAAAAATTAAATGGCAGAAATTAGACTATTCGGAACCATACTTTTTCTTTGTACCGAAAGATTTTGGTGAGAACGTGGAATATGAAAAAGGATTTAAGATTGATGAGCTATTTTTACATAATAATTCTGGTATTCAAACAAAGAGAGATGGCACGGTAATCCAATTTTTAGCAAATGACCTAGAAAAAGTAGTAATGGATTTTCGGAATCTCTCGGAAAAGGAGGTAGGTGAAAAGTATCAACTACCCGAAGATGGAAGAGATTGGAAAATAAAGTGGGCACAAGACGATTTGCGAAAAGATTATAGTATTGAGCAAATTCAGTACAGACCATTCGATATGCGTTATACGGCATACACTGGAAACTCAAAAGGTTTTATTGCTTATCCAAGAGAAAAGACGAATAGAAGCATTGTGAAAAAAGAAAACTTATCTTTGCTTTCCAGTCGGACTATCCCCGCCAATCAATTATTTGATCGTGTATTTGTAACTAGATTGATTTCTGATATTCACGTCGCAAGCGACCAGACTTATGTATTCCCGCTCTATACATTTGATAACGACATACAGGTACTTAATTTTAAAACAGAAATCGTTAGTGAGATTGGAAAAATTGTTGGTAAAGTTGCGCCCGAAGATATTTTTGACTACCTCTATGCCGTTTTGCATTCGCCGAGTTATCGCGAGAAGTATAAAGAATTTCTCAAAATAGATTTTCCCTGTGTGCCTTATCCAAAAGACAAAAAACAGTTTGAAGGATTGGTCGCGCTCGGCCGTGAATTGAGGGAAATTCATCTTCTTGAGTCGCCAAAGGTGAATGAGCTTATTACGACATATCCGGTTTCCGGCTCCGATATTGTTGAAAAAATCTCATACAAAAACGACTGCGTATATATTAACTCCGAGCAGTACTTCGGAAATGTTCCTGAAGTAGCATGGAACCTCCACATCGGCGGCTACCAACCCGCGCAAAAGTGGCTTAAAGATCGCAAGGGCCGCGCGCTTTCAAATGGTGATATTGAGTATTATCAAAAGATTATTGTAGCTCTAGTGGAAACAGATAGAATTATGAAAAAAATTAATGAGGTGACCTTGTGACGCAAAACCGCACAATGTGCGGTTTTGCGTGAGCGAGGCATACTTTTCTAGTGCCGTTGGTGAATAGCAGTAACTCAATCAGTTCTCCTTCTCCGCGAGCTCTCTATAGGCTGGTAACTTTTGCTCAAGTTAGCCTCTCTTTGTCTTGTCTACAATCACAGCATTTTTTACAACCTTTTTTAAGGCTTCAGCTGCATTTGTTGCCCCTTGCATTCTTTTGTAAGTCTCGGTAGTGGCGATAATTTTGTTGTTTTTTCCTTTCACTGTGACATATAGTTCCTTGTTTTTCGCACTATTGATGATTATCTTATTTGTTTTCATGTGAACTTTTGCTAAATAATATTTTCGGTTCGACTAAGCCGACAAAAGTATTATATTTCCTAGTATTTTAGATGTCAATAATATCAACATGTTGTGTTTGCATTTTATACACAGATTATGTACACTTTAGACATGAGCACTAAATACGCATCATTTATAAAAGCCCTTAGAACAAAGAAGGGCATTTCGCAGTTAGTAGTAGCCGAAAAACTCGGACTTTCACGTCAATCCTACATGGCTGTAGAGCGTGGAATACGCGAAATGACATTACAGGAAGCAGAAAAACTATGCGAACTGTATGGCATTTCAATTGAAGAACTTTCAAAAGTAACTGCTCCGCAGTATGAAAAATACAAGCAGATGATTCTTGCGTATCTCAAATCTCCAGTATCAACAGATGGACGAGTGCCGAAAACGAAACTTGCAAAACTTCTCTATCTTGCCGACTTTGCTTGGTATTACAAAAAACTGGAAAGCATGAGTGGAATGCAGTACTTACGTCGTGCCTACGGGCCGGTCCCTGATTCGTACTTCCGTGCGCTCGACGAACTTGAGGAGGAAGGAAAGATAACGATAGATCGCAAGGGAGAAGCAATGCTTGTGTCTATTGGTGCGGGAGCAATCCGTCATAAGCTTGATCTTCTGCAAGGTGAAGAAGTAGAGCTTATGAAAAAGATTTCCACAAAATGGAAAGGTAAAAGAACTCAGGAAATTGTCGATTTTACGCATGAACAGCTCCCGTACAAACTGTGTGCGCCGGATGAGGTTATTCCTTACGAACTAATCACACAGGAAAATCAGGAGTATGTCTACTAATTATGCGGTCATTGTAGAAAAATTTGCCGAACGACATTACATCTCAAAATTTAAGAAAAAGCATAAAAATGCTTGGGATATTACATGGAACGCTATCGCAGAGCAATTTAAGCGCATAGAATCACTAATCGGAATTAATAGTATTGTGGAGATAATCTGCGATGCTGGCGACATAAAGATTTGTAAAACAGAATTTCGAATCGCAGGGCCTGGAAAATCTAGGCATGCTTCGGGGAATAGGTGCATTATCGTGGTGCAGAAAAGTAGCGCGGTTGTACATGTGCTTCTTGTATACTCAAAAGGAGACATTGGTGGGACGAATGAGACAACAGGGTGGAAAACAGTTATAAAAGATAACTACCCAGCGTATAGAGCTCTTTTATAAGTTCGGATAGTCAACGGTATTTTCTCCCTTATCCGAACAGCTAGTTCAACAAGTAATTGCACCACTTCTGTAAAATGAAGTGATGAAATATAAACATTTTTCAATTGAGGAAC
The DNA here is from genome assembly GCA_001823695.1 of Candidatus Zambryskibacteria bacterium RIFCSPHIGHO2_01_FULL_43_25. Classification (GTDB taxonomy): domain Bacteria; phylum Patescibacteriota; class Minisyncoccia; order Phycocordibacterales; family Zambryskibacteraceae; genus MHVD01. The sequence goes on from MHVD01000002.1 coordinate 16,393, forward strand.
GCGAACAAATCCAGGAATTTGTCTGGCAGAGAGTATCTCTGCGGAAATTTGAAGAGTTTTTTGTTTTTTTGTTGACTTTTATAGCTATTTTACTAACATTCTGATTAGGCATAGTACACAGAGAACTGAATAGGAGGTGGCACTTGACCACGTCTTTGTTTTGGCAGCTCTTTGCCGAGAAAAAGCCGATCATCGCAATGGTTCATGTCTTCGATGGTAAACGTCAACGGCAACTTGACCAAGCCCTTGAAGACACTGAACGGCTCCAGCGGGGTGGTGTAGATGCACTACTCGTAGAGAACTATGACTGCGGGTATCTCGACGCGAACTGTGCTACTGATGAGATGGCGGAACGGCTCGCCGAAATCGCCATCGCAGTCAAGAAGCACTCGAAAGTCCCCGTCGGCATCAACATCCTCCCGAATGATTACTGGAAGTCGTTCTCGGTAGCACTTTCTACTGGCGGCGTGTTCATCCAGATGGACCACATCACCGGCGACTTCGGTGGTTGCGAGTCGGTTGATCCTGATGATTACCTAGCAACACGAGAGTGCTATCGTAGCGTCGCGGTCTTCGGCGGCATTCATCCCAAATACTATGAGCTCCTAGAGCCGACTTGCTCACTCGCGGAATGCGCAAGGAAAGCAATGTCGCTTGCGGACGCAGTGGTAGTAACTGGGCAAGTCACAGGTGATCCTGCGACTCTTGATGACCTTCGCGTTGCGCGGGAGGCAATAGGCGAGCATCCTCTCGTCATAGGAAGTGGCCTGACTCCACAGAATGTACAGGCGCAACTTGCTATTGCTGACGGCGCGATTGTTGGCACAGCATTCAAGAGGAGTGGTGTGCGGCCCAGTGAGCCGGTTGATGTTGAGTTGGTCAAGCAACTTATGGACGAAGTTGCGAAGTTACGATAAACACAGTCAGTACGGGGCGTCTCGATGCGTCGAGCGCCCTTTCTGTTTCTTAACTTTGATTTTAATGTGTTATAATTTGATATATATAAGCTAATTTAAAAACAATATGTTTTTTGGATACCTTCTTGTTGTTGTAGGTTCCTGGTTCTTCCTTGAGAACATGGGAGTAATCGCCGAGTTGCCGACAGGACTCTATTGGCCGGTAGTTGTCATCATTATCGGTTTGTGGATGGTTGGCAAGCGCAAGGGCTACTGGTGTGACCATGGAAAACATGGAAACTGCGATAAATGTGGCAAGGGTGGAATGAACTAGCAGTTTTGATGTCAGAAGATAAAAAAATCTCCGAAGAGGAAATCAAAGAGAAGCTTTCCGCTGAAGCATATAATGTGCTTCGCCGAGGCGGGACAGAGGCGCCATTTTCCGGCGAATATGTTCATACCAAAGATAGGGGAATGTATAAGTGCAGGGTGTGCGGCTCGCAACTTTTCTCGTCTGATACGAAGTTTGATTCTGGCACTGGCTGGCCGAGCTTTGACTCGGCAATACCTGGAAGCGTTGAGTTCGTAGAAGACCGCTCTTATGGCATGGCGAGGGCAGAAGTCAGGTGCAAGAAGTGCGGTTCTCATTTGGGCCATGTGTTTGACGAACCTTCGGCAAGCTCAGGACAGGTGGATGGCCAGATACTTCGTCAAGACGGCAAACCAGTAACAAAAAGGTATTGTATAAACTCGGTATGTCTGGACCTGGAGAAAGACAAGTAAAAATTTCTAATTAACCCGAACAATTTTTACTTTATAAAATTTGAACGGGCAAGCCTAGTTTCTAATTGACCTAAAATAATAAAAAACATGACAAACAACAAAGGAACAAAATTTTTAATAAGTTTGCTTGTTGTCATCATAATTATTCTGGCCGCTTTTTTGTTTCGGGACAAATTCTCCAAAAAGGAAGTTGTGCCGGAAGGCAGCGTGCTGGAGACCAAAGTTGCCGAAAAAGAAGTTTTTACAAATGAAAAATACGGTTTCTCCCTGTCATTTAAAAGTAGTTTATCCGCAAAAAAATTGAGTGATAGGCAATTTTCAATAATTAACGGCGGTGAAGAGGTAGTTCTGGAAGGAGTGGTTCTGGACAATGCTGGAGAATCTGAGCTTCAAAGTTATGAAGAATTTGTCTTGGACAGTTCAAGACTTCTGTGCGCCGAACAGCTTGAATCAGAATCCAAATGTTTGCTCATAGAGGATATTAGCTCCTTTACCTCCAGCGCGGGAGTAACGGGCGAGATATTTTATATTCGCGGCATTGAGCCAAATAGTGGAGACCTGCGCGGGCCGGTCTTTGCTTTTAATGTCTCGGACGAAAGCTCGGGGACAGTAAGCGCCCTGCTCATCTTTAGCCCGTTTAATCAGACTTTTTCCCAAGGTCGCGACGGCTTGGTGCGGGAGATTGTTGACACTGTTGAGATTGATTAAACCACAGTCGGTGGATAGTGCTTTTGACTTTTGTTCCAAATCTGGTAGAATAGCTCCTATGTAAGTTGTGTCTCCCAGGGTTTTCTTAGGGTGTGTACGCATTTGTGTCTCATCGAGAAAAAAGCAAGAGAGTTTCTAGTCGCCTTACATCAGTAGAAGTAAAAGACTAGACAAGTAAGTTAAATGAACAAGAGATTGTTTGTCGGCGGTATTCCGTGGGCGGCTACAGAAGATGAGCTTCGTAGCGCCTTTGAGAAAGCCGGCACTATCGTTGACCTTCAGATCAGGAGAGATCCTACGAGGGACAATCAGTCGAAAGGTTTCGGCTTTGTCGAAATGGCGACTGATGAGGAGGCCCAAGCGGCTATTGATCTGCTCAATGGAAAAGACTTCCAGGGCAGAACTCTGACTGTCAATGAAGCTCGTCCGATGAGACGACCAGAATAAGTAGATATTCTTGCAAAACCCCTCGCGCCGCCACTGGCGGACTGCGAGGGGTTTTGTATTATTATAGTTATATATGGATGCCGGTAATTTACTTGTATTGTCTATCATTGTTGTTTTGGTTCCTTATTTCCGGCGGATGTTTTTTTATAACCAGGAATCGCATAAGGAGCCAAGGCCCACAGGTGACAGGTTGCCTGTATTTGATTTCCTAAGGGGCGTTGCGATAATGGCCGTGGTAATTATCCACGTCGCCTGGGTTTATATTTTGAGCAATCCCGACAGAAGCGACATCTTCTTGTTTTTTGTAAACAATGTCTCCCGTTTTGCCATATCAATATTCTTTATTGTTTCTGGCGCACTGCTTCAAATCGGCGATCTGTCTCTTAAGAGTTTGGCAAAATTTTACAGGACGAAACTAATAAGAGTATTTTTGCCCTATATTTTGGTCGTATCTTTCCTATCTTTCTATTTCCAGGATTCTTTCAGCGAGTTTGCTTACAATTTACTGACGGGAAACTCCTTACCGCCGTTTTATTTTATTATTATACTTTTGCAGTTCTATATTATATTTCCGTTTCTTTCAAAGTTTCGCACCAACAAATATCTTTTGCCGATAAGTTTTGTCATTTCTTGGGTCTCTTTTCTAGTGCCCGCTCTTCTTAGTCTCGGCGGGGTTCCGTTTTTCGGGCAATATTTGTTCTTTTTTGCATACGGTCTTACTCACCGAAACCAGCTTATTGCCGAATCAGCCAAAAAAGGAATTGATAAGAAGAAAATTAAATTGTGTTCAGTCCTTGTATTGCTGTACTTGTTGATTTGTCTTCTTGACCCAGGATATTATTACAACACCCAGCTGATCTATGGAACTGCCGTTTTCGTGATTCTCTTTGAGATATACAAAAAATATTATTCCGGACTTATCGCAAAACTTTTTGTATTATTCGGAAGTTTGAGCTTGTGGATCTTTTTGCTCCATTTCCCGATTACGGAAATGTTTACAATAAAAATTCCAGCTCTAGTCGGTGAATTTTATCCAGCTTTTTACATATCGGCAATATTGTCATTAGTTTTCAGTCTAGCCGTTGCCTTTGTTGCGAGCCGTCTTTTCTCTTTTATAAAAAAATACCTGATGTCTTATACTTTAGATTATAATAAGTCTATCAATGAATAATAGCCGTCAGTTAATAGTAATTGGAATAATTTTTCTCATTGCTGTTATTCTGTTTGGTTTTTTTGCCCTGAAGCATGACGGCCGCGATGTAGGGAATAATTCCCTTGAATTCACCGATAGGATACAAGTAGGGGATGACTTTATCAATGTGGCAATTGCCGACTCTCCGGAAGAACAGGCGAAGGGGTTATCGGACCAGTTGCCAATTGAGAGCCATCAGGGTTTGCTGATCACCTTTCAGTCAAGCGGAATATATAGCATATGGATGAAGGACATGAAATTTGCTTTGGATGCAATCTGGATAGATAAAAATGGAGAAGTTGTTGATATAAAAACCAATTTAACTCCGGAAACGTATCCGGCGGTGTTTACTCCAAGGGTTCCGGCTTTGTATATATTGGAAATTCCGGCTGGTTCGGTCGAAAATTTCGGCATAAAAATAGGAGACAAGGTGGTTTTTTGAGATATCTATCAATCTTTTCGGCTTGCCCCGTTAGATAAATACTAAAATATCACCGTTTGTCTGACATGTTTTATTGCCGACGTAGAGCGAGGGTGCTGGAAAGTCAGCAGACTTTCCAGCACCGAGCCGAGGAGAGCAAAAAAAGGTTTAATGCCCCGCCCCTCTGGGGCGAACCCGTGCGAGCTCTCCGCCGGCTGGCGGAGAGCTCCAAATCGGGCCCAAGGTCCTGCCCTGGGGTTAATACCTTTTATTTAATGGGGTATAATAAATACGTATGCAAAAAATCAAAGTTGCTGTAAACGGTGCGGGACGCATAGGCCGTGCTTTCATAAAGTTGGCCATTGAGAGGGAAGAAATAGAAATCGTCGCCGTGAATGATCTCGGCGATATTGAAAATATAGCTTATTTAATTAAGTACGATTCCGTTTACGGCAAGGCGCCGTTTGAAGTGTCTGTTGAAAGTGATGTTCTTAATCTGGGCGGGAAGAGGATAAAATTTATTTCTGAAAAAGAACCCGCAAAGTTGCCATGGGCCGAGCTTGGCATTGATGTCGCGGTGGAATCAACCGGTTTTTTTGTTACTTATGAAGAAGCAAAGACTCACCTTGATGCAGGGGCAAAGAGAGTGATAGTTACCGCTCCCATGAAAGATGACCCGCATCCGGAAATCCCCGGGGCCACTGTGCTTATGGGTGTCAATGAGTCGCAACTCTCAACTTGTGTTATAAGTTCAAATGCCTCTTGCACTACAAATGCGGCAAGTCCACTTATAGCAATTCTTGATGAAGCGTTAGGTATTGAGAAGGCGGTTCTAAACACCGCGCACGCCATGACAAACAGCCAGCCCACGGTGGATGGGCCGAACAAACATAATGTTCGGGAAGGAAGAGCCGCTTCGCACAATATCGTGCCGAACACAACGGGTGCGGCAATCGCGGTTACGAAAGCTTTTCCCAAGCTCTCCGGCCTTTTTGACGGGGTGGCTATGCGGGTTCCTGTAATCGCCGGTTCAATGGTGGATGTTACGTTTATCTCAAAGAAAATGACCAGTAAAGAAGAGGTGAATGAGATACTGAAAAATGCATCTAAAGAAGAACGTTGGAAGAAGGTTTTCTCCGTTACCGAAGAAGAGCTGGTATCAAGCGACATAATAGGGAGTCGCTATGGCGCTATAGCAGATTTGTCCCTCACCCGGGTTGTCGGCGGCAATCTAGTGAAAGTTCTGGCGTGGTATGACAACGAAATGGGGTATACATATACTCTTTTGGAACATGTGGTGAAAGCAGGCCAGGGAATATAATTAGTATGAAAAAATACAATAAATTGGTCAGGGATAGAATTCCGGAAACTCTTGATTTGAAAGGTATACCATATGAAAAGAGGATTGCATCTACGGAGGAATATAGAAATGAACTCATAAAAAAACTCAAAGAAGAAGTGGATGAATTTATGAAAGAAGAAAGTATGGGTGAACTAGCTGATGTTGTGGAGGTTGTTGAATCACTAAAAATCTTGGATGAATTTAAAGACGTTGAAAAACTTAGAATTCAAAAGAAAGAAGAAAGAGGAGGATTTGATAAAAGAATAATTCTTAAGGGGGAAAAGGATTGATATAATTAATTTTTAGTATAATGAAAATCTTTATAGGTACAGATCACGCCGGTTTAGCACAAAAAGAGAGAATAATCTCTTATCTAAAAGAAGCTGGTTATGAAGTGGTTGATTGCGGTGCTTATGAATATGATGAATCAGATGACTACCCAGATTTTGTTATTCCTGTAGCCAGAGAAGTTTCCAGAAACCCGCAAGGCGTCAGAGGGGTGATTCTTGGCGGATCCGGACAGGGGGAAGCGATGACGGCAAACAGGCTTCACCATGTCAGGGCGGCAGTTTACTATGGCGATAAGCGCTCTCTAACGAACAATATATCAATACTTGATCTGGCTAGGACCCACAATGACGCGAATGTGCTGGCTTTGGGTGCGAGGTTCATTACAGACGAAGAAGCCGTAGATGCGGTGAGGTCTTGGCTTGAAATTCCATTTTCAAACGGCGAGCGGCATAAAAGAAGAATTGCCAAAATGGAGCGGGCGCACGAGTAGTACTATAGCGAATTTCTAACGGGATGGCAGATGTAATTCCAGCAATAATACCCAAAAGTTTTTCGGACTTGGAGGAGAAACTCTCCTTAGTCTCCGAGTTGGTGTCTTTTGTTCAAATTGACGTCTTGGACGGCCAATTAACTGCGGAAAAATCCTGGCCAATGATTGATATACCGGACCCCGATTTTTCTAGAATTATAAAAGAGGAAGATAGCCTGCCTTTTTGGGAAAAATTGGATTTTGAAGTTGACTTAATGACCCTAAAACCCGAAACCCTAATTGACAACTGGGTTTTTGCCGGTGCAGCTAGGGTGATAGTCCACTATGAGTCTTTTCCGTCGGCGGATGTTGCCGAAAACACCATATCCGAATTTGTCAAAAAATTTTCAAACAAAGATTCGCTTATAAATACCGAAATTGGCGTCGCTCTAAATATTGATACGGATATTTCTGCCGTGGAAAAAATGATTGGAGAAATTAATTTTGTCCAACTTATGGGTATAGCGCACATTGGTTATCAGGGTGAGCCGTTTGATGAGAGGGTATTGGGTAAAGTAAGAAGTTTGCGGCAGAAGTACAGAGAACTTATAATTAGCATTGACGGCGGAGTGAATGAAGAGTCGGCGCCACGCTTGGTAGAAGCAGGGGCGAATCGGCTCGTTGTCGGCTCTGCTTTGCTTAAAAGCGATAACATAAAAGGAACTTACGATTTCTTCAAAAACCTCTAATGGACAATCTGGACGACGACAAAATAAAATTTCTTGAACAAAAAGCCAATCTCATCCGCCAGACTATAATTGAAGCTCTAATTGAAGCAAAAAGCGGCCACACGGCGGGACCTTTGGGCATGGCTGATATTTTCACTTTGCTTTTTTTTCATGTTCTCCGCCACGACCCCCAAAATCCTTTATGGGAAGACAGGGACAGACTAGTGCTCTCCAACGGGCACATATGTCCGGTGCTATACGCTACTATGGCTTATGCGGGATACGTATCCGTAGACGAATTTAAACAGACGCTAAGAAAATTCGGAACTAAATTTCAAGGGCATCCTCACCGAGAATTTTTTCCAGCGTTAGAAAACAGTTCAGGCCCTTTGGGTTCCGGACTCTCACAGACTGTTGGTATGGCTCTCGCTGACAGGATGGATAGCGGCAGATCTTCGCAGAGATTCTTCTTCTGTCTAATGAGCGACGGAGAGATGAATGCTGGCAATACCTGGGAGGGGGCAATGCTTGCCGGAAAGGAAAAACTTCACAACATCATTGCCGTCGCGGACAGAAATAATATCCAGATAGACGGCTTTACAGAAGACATAATGCCACTTGAACCTCTAGCTGACAAATGGCGCGCCTGGAACTGGCATGTTATAGAAGCCAACGGGCATGACTTTGAAGATATGAATAATGCAATACATGAAGCAAAAGCGGTATTTGAAAAACCGAGCATGATTATCGCTCATACAATTCCGGGCAAGGGAGTTGCTGAATTTGAAAGGAAATTTGAATGGCATGGCAAACCGCCAAACAAAGAAGAGGGGGAGAGGGCACTCAAAGAACTTCGCAGTTTGGGAGGGAAGATAAAGGGAGGATATCATCAGGATTAGAACAAAAAATTTCTAATTGATCTAATTTCTAAAAAATAAAACCATGTTAAATTCTGAAGCTAAATTAAATCCTAAAGTTTTTGATCTTGATGTAGAACAAGTGCCAATCCGAAAAGGATTTGGCGAAGGTTTGCTTGCCGCTGGGGAAATTGACGAGCGGGTTGTCGGACTTTGCGCGGACCTCACAGAATCCACCCAGATGCATCTTTTCAAAAACCGCTTCCCCAATCGCTTTGTTGAAATAGGCGTAGCTGAACAGAATCTGGCGACGGTTGCATCGGGTATGGCGGCTATGGGCAAGATTCCTTTCATTACATCTTATGCGACATTCTCCCCGGGCAGAAATTGGGAACAAATAAGGACGACGATTTGTTTCAATGACAGACCGGTAAAAATTGCCGGTTCTCACGCGGGAATCTCTGTGGGGCCGGATGGCGGGACGCATCAAGCAGTTGAGGATATTGCTCTGACTAGAGTAATTCCCAATATGGTGGTGATATCTCCGTGCGACGCTATTGAAGCGAAAAAAGCGACCCTTGCTATGGCAAAAACGAAAGAACCAACATATATTCGTCTGGCTCGAGAGAAGACGCCTGTCATTACGACAGAAGCAACACCTTTTGAAATCGGCAAGGCGCAGATTTTTTATAATTGTGATGGGAAACCGGAAGTTGGAATAATCGCGACAGGAGCTCTGGTGCATAAAGCCCTTGTAGCCGCGCGCCAGCTTGAAAATGAAGGAGTAAAGGTCAAGGTTCTTAATTTGGCGACTATAAAACCAATTGATACGGAGACGATTATATCTATAGCTCGTGAATCGGGTGCGATTGTTTCCGTGGAAGAGCATCAGGTAAATGGAGGGATGGGGTCTGCAGTTGCTGAAGTATTGGTCAAAAATTGCCCAGTGCCGCAAGAATTTATTGGTGTGCAGGACAAATTTGGACAATCGGGCTTACCCGCCGAACTTTTAAAACATTACGGAATGGAAGTTGAGGATATAGTAAAAGCTGTAAAAGAAGTAATTAGAAGGAAGTAGGAAAATGAAAAAGATAATTTATATTTTAATTATTATTGCTATATTTGGTAGCCTGATTTTAGTCATAAATCGTAAAAATAACAACGGTATTAGTAACAACGGTATTAGTAACAACGGTATTAGTAACAACGGTATTAGTAACAACGGTATTAGTAACAACGGTATTACAGAGGAAGAATGTAATAACCTCAGTGGGAAAATTGTTACCATTCAAGATCAGTTAGATGGTGGAATTAGCGGAAAAGTTATTGGTAATATTAAATATAATCAAGCAGGATTGCTTTGTGTTGTTGAATGAAACTCTATAAATTAACCTAAAACAACGAAGATGAAGAAAAAACTGGAAATAAAAGCGGGTCTTTATAAACACAGCAAAAGCGGGAAGCTGTATAGGGTCGATGAGCTCGACCGTGAGTACGAGGCCCGCAACCTCCGACCGGACCCCTACGCTGTGACCCAGGTGATGGCTGACGATCCAGCCTTCGCAGACAAGCGTCCTGTCGCTGTTCAGTGGCGTGACAAGCGTGGATGTGCTTGCTACGCGCTCTTCGACCGCGACGACGCCGGGCGTGAGGTCGGTATTGTCCGCCGCCGCGGTAGCGGTAGCAGGTGGAGTCGGAGCGTCCAGTTCGGCGGCGTTCGCCTGCCTGCGCAGGCAGGCAAGTAGTACATGGCCACCGGTTTCTTGGGTCCTCCTAGTCCCCTGGAACATGGTTTCCGGCCCCCGCGGCTTACACAGCGCGGGGGTTTTGTATATAATAGGATTTGTCGCTCCGAAAGCTAAATAATTTTTGGCTTATAATCCTCGGGTGCTTCGCGCAAGTATTTTTCTATAGTTTCTTTATCTAAAAGTCCGCGCTGGGCGCCGATGTACTGAACAACCGACATTGAATTGATTGGCCCCCACATAAGTGCCTCCTCAACACTTTTGCCTAGTGCAATTGCTGCCGTAAATGTGGAAGAGAAAGCGTCTCCTGCGCCGGTTCTATCGTATGGCGGTTTTGGGTCTGGATACAGAGGCATAAAGAGCATTTTTTGTCCGTCAAAAGTATAAGCGCCTTTTCTGCCGTCAGTAATTACGGTGAGCTTCGGACCGAGTTCGTGTATTTTTTGCAAAAGCAATTTTATATCTACCTCTTCTATAATTCCAAGAATTCTTTTTGCCTCCTCTACATTGCAGAAAAATATCTCTGTTCTTTTGTAAATTTCTTTCAAATTATCCACGCCCATATTCATCTGGAAAGTTCCCGGCTGAAAGACCAATTTTGTACTGGGGTGATTTTCTAAAAAGCCGGCAATCTCTTTGTGATAGGAGAGAGTTTTTTCTCCAAGCGAACTTAGATATATCCATCTTGGCTCATCCAAATCGGGCAGTTTGTAGTTGTATTCGTGGTGTTTCACCAAAATCGTTCTGTCGTCTTCAAACCACAATACATAATGGTAGTTCGTCTCTTTATGCTGGTGGGCTTTTATAAATTCTATTGAAACACCGTTGCGTTTAAGCGTTGCCAAACACTCCCCGCCATTATGGTCATCGCCGACGTTGGCAACAAGCGCCGAAGTTAGTCCGAGTCTTTTGGCCGCCACCGCCGCATTCGGCGAATTGCCGACAGCGCGGACAACTTCCACAAACTCATAAGGCACCTTGTCGCCAAAAGAAAGCAGAAGTTTTCGCTTGTCGCGGCTAGTTTCGGCGGACTTTATCCGGATGAAAGCATCTGTCGTTATATCACCGATAGCAACAAAATCGAAATGTGAACTCATAATAAAATTATACCACGCTTAAATGTCTGTGATACAATAAACTTGATGGAAAAAACTCTAAGGCAATGCCTAAGTGATGCGCAGGCGGGCAATTATGCCATTGGACATTTTAACATTTCAAATATAGAGGGTTTGTGGGCGGTCGTGCATGCTGCGCAAAATACAGGCAAGTCGGTAATTGTAGGGGTTTCGGAAGGGGAAAGGGACTTTCTTGGCATCAAACAAGTGAAAGCGCTGGTTTCAAGTGTTAGAGATGAATTTCAGGTTCCAATTTTTCTCAATGCTGACCATACATATTCATTTGATAGAGTGAAAGAAGCAATAGATGCGGGGTTTGACTCGGTAATATTTGACGGCGCAAAACTGTCTTTTGAAGAAAATCTTAAGGAAACAAAGAAATGCGTTGAATATGCCAGGTCAGTAAATCCCGAAATTTTGGTTGAAGCCGAACTCGGCTATATCGGCCAGTCTTCTAAGGTATTGGATGAAATTCCAGAAGGAGCTAGTCTGTCAGAAGAAACGTTGACCAAACCGGAGGAAGCGGAGAAGTTCGTAAAAGAAACTGGAATAGATATGCTGGCGCCGGCAGTCGGGACACTTCACGGTATACTTCGGAGCGGAGTTAATCCCGAAATCAATATAGAAAGAATCAAAGCTATAAAAAAAGCGGTTAAGGTGCCTTTGGTCTTGCATGGCGGATCCGGTAGCACTTCTAGTGATTTTGAAAAGGCAGTTGAGGCGGGGATATCAATAGTTCATATAAGCACGGAGATAAGAATCGCTTTTCGAGATGCTCTAAAAAAGGATTTGCAAGAGAATCCTGAAGAGGTGGCTCCGTACAAGATAATGAAGGGCGCAGTTCAGGCGATGCAGAAAATTGTAGAGGACAGAATCCGCCTGTTTTCGGGCGAATGAGGTCTTTGTGTGAATTCTTGGGACATATATGGAAGCAGAATTGAAATCAATATTGAAAGGCGTGATTCTCACCGACGAGAAATCGCTTCTGAAATACAGCCGCGACGCTAGTTTGTTTGAAGTGAAGCCGTCTCTGGTTGTTTTGCCAAAGGACTCTCAAGATATAAGGGAGGTCATAAGGTATGTCTCTGCCAATAAAGAAAAAAACTCATCTCTGTCGGTGTCCGTCAGAGCCGGCGGTTCATGCATGTCCGGCGGTTCTCTTAACGAATCAATTGTTCTTGACGTATCGGCCAATATGAGCGGGATAGTATCCTTTGAGGGCAACCATATAACCGTGCTCCCGGGCACTCCTTATAGGGATATTGAAAAAGAAACCCTAAAACGCGGTCTGATTTTACCGTGCTTTCCAGCGTCAAAAAATCTATGCGCCATTGGCGGGATGATAGGAAACAACGCTGCCGGCGAGAAGACGCTGTCTCACGGCAAGATGGAGGATTTTATTGAAAGCCTAAATGTCATTTTGTCCGACGGCAACGAGTATGAGTTTAGAGCTTTAAGTGGAGGCGAATTGTCAAAAAAGGAAGGTCAGGACGACCTTGAAGGCCAAATCTATCGTCAGATGCATAAACTCATTGAGGACAACAAGGAGCTGATAGACAGAAGCAAGCCCAAAGTTTCAAAAAACTCTGCCGGATATTATTTGTGGAATGTTTACCCCGGCCACGCCCTAGAGTCTGGAGAAGAAAGAAAATTTGACCTAACCAAACTCCTTGTCGGCTCTCAAGGGACACTCGGCATAGTAACAGAGGCCACCTTGCGGCTTATACCGGTCAAGAAACAGTCAAAACTGTTTGTTATTTTCTTAAAAAATCTGGAACCGCTTTCAGAACTTGTGAACGTTATCCTGACTCTAAAGCCGGAAACTCTTGAATCTTATGACGACGCAACGCTCAAACTCGGTATGAGATTTTTCCCAGAAATGCTTAAGACGATGAAAACCAAGCATTTTTTTAAAATGGCTATGTCTTTTATTCCCGAAGGGCTGATTATGCTCTCTAGTGGAATTCCAAAACTAATGCTTCTCGTTGAATTCGTCGGGGATAACAGCCAAGAGATTGATAGTAAGATGGATGGACTGGAGAAAATCATATCCAGATTTAACTTAAGAACGCACAGAACCAAAGACCAAGACGAGTCGGAGAAATACTGGGCAATCAGAAGAGAGAGCTTTAATCTTCTTCGCAAACACGTGAAAGGCAAGAGAACGGCGCCGTTTGTTGACGACGTGGTGATTGAACCGAAATTCTTGCCGGAATTTTTGCCTAAAATGAGGAAAATTCTTGATGATTACAATCTCTACTACACTATTGCCGGCCACGCGGGCAACGGCAATTTTCATATAATTCCCCTGATGGATGTCAGCGATCCAAGCACGGAAAAAATAATACTTGAAGTCTCAAACAAGGTCTATGACCTGGTTGCGCAATATGGTGGCTCAATTACCGGAGAACACAATGATGGAATAGTGAGAACACCTTTTCTATCCAAAATGTACAATCCAGAAATTCTCGGCTTATTCTCCCAAACTAAGCGCATTTTTGACCCAAAAAATATATTTAACCCGGGCAAAAAAGTTAACGGATCAATAGATTATCTAAAAAAACACCTGATAAAAACTCTTTAACGGTGATTGTGTTTTTAATAATAGTCGGTATAATACTCCCGTATGTTTTCTATTGAAGTAAAAGACAGGGACGGAGGAGTCTCTTTGGACAAGCTTCGTCAGGAGGGGTTCTTGCCGGCTGTTTTCTATGGCAGGAAAGAAGCATCCACGCCGATAACTATTCTCCTGAAAGATTTTCAAAAAGTCTGGCTTGCGGCTGGTGAATCATCCGTGGTAAGTCTGAAAAGGAGTGGAGGGGCGACTTTGGACGCTATCATACAGGATGTTGATATTGATCCGGTAACCGAATTGCCGAGACATGCGGACTTCTACGTGTTTGACAAGGACAAGAAGATTGAAGTTGAGATTTCTCTGAATTTCGTCGGCATAGCGCCGGCGGTGAAAGAACAAGGAGGCATTTTGGTTAAGGTTTTATATGAATTGAAAATTGAAGCCTTGCCGAAGGACCTGCCTCAAGAAATTGCGGTTGATGTATCAAAGCTAATTGAAATTGGGAGCCGTATATCTGCAAAAGATATTGAATTACCACCCGGGGTTTCTCTGCTCGAAAATCCAGAAGAAATAATCGCATCAGTATCTGCACCGAAGGAGGAGGAAGAAAAACCAGCCGAGCCGGTTGATATATCTTCTATAGAGGTGGAAAAGAAGGGCAAGGAAAAGGAGGGAGAAGAGGCAGAAGTTGTCACTGAAGAAAAAAAGGCGGAATAATTTCCGCCTTTGTTCGTCTTATATACGGCCTAAGAGCCGTTTTTTTAATGGCTAATTTGGGTTAGAATGTAGCTACTGAATCTCTTATGAATGTCTTTAAATTTTTCAATTTTTTCATCTTTGCTCTGATTGTCTCCTTTGCTTTCGGCCAGGCGAATTTTTCTTACGCCCTTACGGAAAGGGAAATTGCAGAACAAGAGGCGAAACTTCAAGCTGAATACGACGAACTCCAAAAAGATATACAAAAATGGGAAGGCATTTTATCCGAAACCAAAAAAAAGGCCAACACAATTGAGGGGGATATAACGATACTTAACGCCAAGATAAAAGAAGCCGAGGCCACCATAAAGGCGAAAAATATCGCCATAAATCAATTGTCAAAAGAAATAGGCAATAAGACTCAAACGATAGAGGATCTTGAGACAAGGATTGAAAAAGGGCGGGAATCACTGGCGGAGCTTATACGTAAAACAGATGAGATTGACACATATTCCATTGCGGAAATTGTCTTAGCCGGTCAGGATTTGTCCGATTTTCTGGGTGATCTGGATTCTTTTGCGTCTATCAAACGGTCTCTGAAAGAGCGTTTTTTTGAGATCAGAGAAGTCAAAGCGGCCACTGAAGAAGAGAAGAAACAGCTTGATTTGAAGAAAAATCAGGAGATTGACGCAAAATATGTTGTAGAAACCAGGAAGCAAACCGTTGCCAAGAGTGAAGCGGAGAAGAAACAGCTCCTTACCATCACAAAACAGGAAGAGAAAGCCTACCAAGCAGTCTTGGCAGAACGCCAGAGAAAGGCGGCACAGATAAGAGCTGCTTTGTTTAACCTGCGTGACACGGAAGGCATTCCGTTCGGAGAAGCCCTTGAATATGCCAACGTTGCCGGCCAGAAGGCAGGGATCAGGCCAGCTTTGATTTTGGCGATTCTTACCCAAGAATCTGATCTGGGCAAAAATCAAGGGTCTTGTCTTATGACTGATTCGACAACTGGAGATGGTGTGGGCACAAATACCGGGACTTTTTTTGAGAAAGTTATGAAAGCTCCTCGGGATACTGCGCCGTTTTTGGCTATAACCGACCGACTCGGACGAAACTGGAAGAATACTCCCGTTTCTTGTCCGCCAGGTTATACCTGGTCGCCGAGCAGGGGATATGGCGGCGGCATGGGACCTTCCCAATTTATTCCTTCTACTTGGGAGTTGTTTAAGGTCAGGATTGCCGGTATGTTCAATATCTTTGCCGACCAGGCCAATCCTTGGGATCCCCAACACGCTATTATGGCAACAGCAATCTACCTTTCGGACCTCGGGGCTGTGAGCGGCAGTTTTACTTCGGAGAGAAATGCAGCTTGTCGGTACTATTCTGGCAGGAGCTGTGACAGCAAAAGACCTGCCAACTCATTCTATGGTGATCAAGTTATGACAAAAGTGCAGGGAATTCAGGACAATATAGACTTTTTGCAGAGTGTTTAGATCGGTAAACTATTAATGGTCCGTATTGCGCTAGTTTAATCTTTCTGTTATATTCATCAGGCGATGAAAAAGGATTTACACCCTAAATATTTTGAAAAAGCCCAAGTCGTCTGCGCCTGCGGGAACACCTTTACTGTTGGTTCTACGAAGGAAAAACTGGAGGTTGAAATCTGTAGCTCTTGCCATCCTTTCTATACCGGAACTGAAAAAATTATTGATACTGCCGGCAGAGTAGAGAAATTTAAGACCAGACAGGCAACTGCGGCCAAAGGCAAAAAACTCGCCAACAAAAGAAAAAACTAACAATTTACAGCAAGCATACAATTTTTTAGTTGTTGTATGTCTATTCTGATTACGGTGGTAGGTTGTAAGTAGTTGGTTGTTGGCCAATTTTATGGATCTGGAAAAATACAGAAACAATTCAAAAACCAGTTTTCTGGTTCAATCGTATGAAAAGCTTTTAAAAGATGAAGCTGAACTTGAGTTGCTTTTAAAGGACGACCAATCTCTCTCTCCGCTCGCCGGTGATGAGCTGAAAATCATAAATAAACGCAAAGAAACCATTATTAAACAAATGGACGCTATTTTGGCCGAAGAAAAATCAGAAGAATCCACCGGCTGGCAGGCCAATGAAATAATACTTGAGGTCAGGGCTGGTGCCGGAGGAGAAGAAGCAGCTTTGTTTGCGGAGAATTTGGCGGATATGTATCACGGATATGCTTCAATGAGGGACTGGTCTTTTATGCCTGTCTATGAATCAAAAAGCGCTCTTGCGGGCTACAAAGAGGCGGCTTTTGAGATAAAGGGCAAAGGTGTTTTCAAAGAACTTCGTTTTGAAACCGGAGTTCACAGGATTCAGCGGGTGCCAGAAACGGAGAAAACAGGCCGAGTGCATACTTCAACCGCTTCAGTGGCTATTTTGCCGATGAGAAAAAAAGAGAAGTCAGAAATAAATCCAGCTGACTTGGAAGTTGAATTTTCTCGAGCTGGCGGAAAAGGCGGGCAGAATGTCAACAAGGTAGAAACGGCCGTTCGCATTGTACATAAACCCACCGGCATTGACGTCAGGTCTACCGCGGAGCGTAGCCAGTCTAAAAATCGGGAGAGAGCAATGTCCATTCTTACGGCCAAACTAGCCGCTCTTAAGGAAGAAGAAGACCATAAAAAAGAATCTGCGCATAGGAAAAAACAAATCGGCACGGGCGACAGATCAGAAAAGATCCGCACTTACAATGTGCTTCAAGACAGAGTGACTGACCACAGGATAAAAAAAACGTGGCATAACATACCTCTAATTTTTTCGGGCAACCTTTCATCTATTATTGAAGCTTTAAACCAGGCCTCCGAAGATCTGGAGTCGGGGGTTGCAGAATAACTCTATCTTTGTTAGTATTTTGAGCGCTTTTGTTTTATGAAATTAGCCGAAACTAAAAACGAAACGGGAATTCTAGACAAGCTTTTTGAAATAGGAGCACATTTTGGGTTGGTCAAATCTCGCCGGCATCCTTCAACCAAGCCGTATCTTTTCGGAGTCAAGAATAAAGTCGAGATTTTTAATCTTGAGAAAACCAAATCCTCTCTAGATTCCGCGAAGGAATTTGTCGAGGGAGTGGCAAAGGAAAGAGGTGTAATACTGTTCGTCGGCGGCAAGAGCGAAGCCAAGGAAGCTCTCCGAGCCGGAGCAGAAAGAATAAAAATGCCGTACGTTGCTGGCAGATGGTTAGGCGGGACACTCACAAATTTTTCTGAAATCCGGAAGAGGATAAGCAAACTTGAGTCGCTTGTAAGTCAGAAAGAAAAAGGTGAATTGGTAAAATATACGAAGAAAGAGAGGCTTTTGATTGACAGGGAAATAGAGTATTTGGGGAGATTTTTCGGAGGGTTGTCTTATCTGACTCGATTACCCAAAACTCTGTTTATCATTGACTCCCGTAGGGAGAAAAATGCTGTCCTAGAGGCAGTGAAGCTAAACATACCGATAGTATCTCTTTCAAGTTCTGATTGCGACCTATCATTTATTGACTATCCCATTCCGGCAAATGATGCTGGAATGGCGAGCATAAAATACTTTGTTGATGAGATTGTTTCTGCTTACGAGAACGGTCTCAAAATGGTGCCAACGGCAAAAGAGGAGACAAAAGAAAAAAACGTGGTTTAGATATAATTTCCTAAGCCATCCTTTAGGGGTTAGCTTAGTTTTGATATAATTCGTGCCATGATTACTACTGAACAAGTAAAAGAACTTAGGAATAAAACAGGGGTATCGGTGATGCAATGCCGAAGGGCTCTTGAGGAAGCGGGGGGTAATATTGAAAAGGCGGTTATTATACTCCAGCGGAAAGGCAGCGATATCGCAGAAAAAAAGGCCAACAGGGCCCTGAAATCCGGAGCAGTCCAGTCATATATTCACGCCAATGGTAGCATCGGTGCAATAGTTGAACTTTCGTGCGAAACTGATTTTGTTGCCAAGAACAGCGATTTTATCGCCCTAGCTTACGACATTGCTATGCATACTGCCGCAACTGACCCGCAATTCTTAAAAATGGAAGATATTACAGAGAGCGTAAAAAAACAAGCAGTGGAGATATTTGAAAAAGAAGTTATTGACAAGCCAAAAGACCTGAAGGAAAAAATAATTGAAGGCAAGCTCAAAGCTTATTTTGGGGAACAAGTTCTTCTGGACCAGCAATTCATCAAAAATCCGGATATGACAATCCGTAATTTGATAAACAGCGCAACGCAGAAATTTGGCGAACGCATTGAAGTAAGGCGTTTTGTCCGATTTTCCACATTGCAGTAGGGGAAATTATTATGACTCTAACATACACTTTTTTTATTTCTTTGGGATTGATTGTTATTCTCATAGCCCACAAAGCGTTTGAGATAAAAAGGGGAAGAGAAACTTTTGTCTCCAGCCTCTTCGTTGCGCTGGATAAACCGATGAGAAATTTGTTTGATTCCGGCCGCAACGCAATGATTGAGAGGCGAGAGAGGATAATGGTTTTTTTGCGACAAGACGTTCCTCATCATACTCTCAATATGGGCGAGCAATTTGGTTTTTTTCTGGGCGGAAAGTACAAAAACTTTTTGAGAAAAATGAGAGGCATAAAATCTCTTGAACACGGCAACGGCGGGTCAATCTTTATGAGAGCGATGACAGAACACAAGAGAAAGAGCGCAAATAACGGCAGTTTTAATCAGAACCTTAAAGGTGATTCAAAATAGTCTTTTGTGGTATTATCCCATTGTTTGCCACCTTAGCTCAGTTGGTAGAGCAACGCTTTTGTAAAGCGAAGGTCCCCGGTTCGAGTCCGGGAGGTGGCTCAAAGACTAAACAAAACCTCCGTTTAGAACGGAGGTTTTGTTTCTAGCTTTCTTCTGTGCTAGTAGCTTGTTTATCTTGTTCTTCTTTCCACTCTTTGAGTATTGGTATGGCCTTTTCTATGTCTTCAATGCTCTGGAAACCATAAAATATATTATCGTCAATATAAACAGCCGGAAGCGACTGTTTTATTTCGTTGATAGAGATCAGTGTCTTTACTGCAGGCAAGTCAATGTTGTAATCAAATGAATAAACCCGAAGCTGAGGGAAATCCTCTTTGAGTCGTGTCAGGACATAACCTTGTTTCTGGCATTCATCGCAACTCTCCTTGTAAAAATAGAGTATGAAAACATTCCCCGCCCCGCATTTCTCGTTCACTCTCTTCATAAGCAGGAAGTCTTTTATCTGGAGCAGAGAGTAGTATTTTTTTAAGGCCTCAACCTCCGCATCGTCAGGCCCCCTTGTTTCTTCTGTGAATGACAGCCTCTCTCCTAGGCGGTTTAATTCTTTGGAAAGAATAGTATTGCCGATCTCCTTGCAGGAAAATTCTTCAAGCAGAGACGATTGGACTTCGGAAGAAAGAATGTCCGTTGATATCTGGTCTTGGATAAGTCTGATTTCCGCGACCTTCTTCCTACTTATATAATCGGCCAGAAAAATCGCCGTGATAAAAATTAGCGCAGTTATTACAAGAGCGACTAAGTATCTTCTTATATCCGGGTTTTTCATTTTATTTCCAGCTTATATCTCTCGCGAAAGCGGTGCTATAGAGGGCCTTAGCCAGCCATAAGGGCGCTATAAGTCCATAAAAAAGCAAGAAATAAAAGACATCTCGACCCAAATATACACGCCCATACGTCATTTTTCGACTGATGAAAATTATAGCCAGTGTTCCCAGAAGTATTACTGCCGTGACTATGGCAATTGGATTGATATTGATAAAAAATAAATCAAAAGACGGTATGGACAAGTTAAGACCGGCGGCCTGTATCTGCTCAAACCTCTCGGCTCCCTTGACTGCAGCGTTGACTATCAGCGTTCCGGTGAAATAAAGGGCGATAAATATTGAAACAATTGCCATGGGAAGGATATACATTCCTATATTGCCGAATTTCCTGCGGAATATCATGTGTCTGTAATCAATCATATTGTTCAGAAATCCATAGGTCCATCTTAGTCTCTGTTTATAGAGACTCTTTAGGGTATATGGAGCAACTGTGTAGATGTGCGCATTGTGGGCATTGACTATCTTCATATGGTTACTGTGCATACGAAGAGCGATTTCAAAATCTTCTGTGAAATGAGCGTGCTTATAACCTCCCAATTCATCAAAGACCTGCTTTCTGAATATAGAAAACGGTCCTGGAGTTATATATATTGCGCCTAGAAATGAGAGCATCTTTCTTAGGAATATTCCCCACGAGTATTCAACTTTCTGTATAAGCTGGATTATACTTGTGGGTTCAAAGACTTTTATCGCGGGAGTGACGGCCATTATTTCGGAACTAGTGAAATGGGAAATAATTATTTTCAATGTTTGTTTTTCAACAAACGAATCTGCATCCAGACAACCCACAAACGGCGTGGTTACATATTTCAACCCGAAATTTAGCGCCGAATATTTCCCGCCGTTTTCTTTTTTTAGAATTTCAATTTGTTTATTGTTTCTAAAACGGTTTAGAACATTCTGCGTGTTGTCGGTGCTGCCATCGTCAACGATTATTATGTTTAATTTTTCTTTTGGATAATCAAGATCAAGAATGGATTCAATTGTTTTGGTTATGGTTTGTTCCTCGTTAAAGCAGGGTACAATGACACTGACTGCAGGAAGGTCGGTTGGCATAGGTCTGTCCTCTTCTTGCTTTATTGAATGCCTTCTCTCAAGATAAGTAAGAAGCATGAATATCTCAAAATACAGAGATATAAAAAGCGACAGATATATAATTGTTTGGGCAATGTCGGACATTAGTTTCTTCTAAAACTAAGCGATTATACTATCTATTTGCGCTTTTTTCAATATTTTGCTTTTTTGAAAAAAGGCCAGATTTATATATAATTACCAGCAGTTACCATCAAAATGAAAGAGTACGAAGCTGACACATACGGCCACCTGCATCCTATAAGCCACATTATCAGGCAAACAGCCTATATTTTTTCTCAAATTGGATTTTCTACAGTCAGCGGACCTGAAATAGAAACAGAGTATTATAATTTTGATGCTCTAAACATTCCTGCTCATCACCCGGCTCGTGATATGTGGGACACTTTTTGGCTTAAGCAAACCAACAACCAACAGTCGGCAGCCGATGACGGACTAGCAGGCGGTAAAGATAGCAAGTCATCAGTTGTTGGTAGTAAGTTATTACGAACTCACACCTCGCCGGTACAAGTACGTTTTGCGGAAAAAAACAAACCTCCGATCAGGATTATTGTGCCTGGCAAAACCTTTCGTCACGAAGCGACAGATGCCACCCACGAAGCCCAATTTTTCCAACTTGAAGGTTTATATATTGATACTGATGTGTCGCTAGCGAATTTAAAATTCGTTCTTGAGTTTTACCTTGAGAAGTTGTTTGGCTCCAAAACCGATATCAGATTCAGGCCGAGTTTTTTCCCGTTTGTCGAACCGGGCGTTGAAATTGACATGTCCTGTTTCAAATGCGGCGGGAGTGGTTGTCCTACATGCAAACAATCTGGTTGGATTGAAATAATGGGGGCAGGAATGGTGCATCCTAAGGTCTTAAGTAACATGGGCATTCATCCAAAGAGATTCAGCGGTTTTGCCTTCGGCGGCGGTATAGACAGACTGGCAATGCTTAAATTCGGGATAGGTGATATAAGATCGCTTTATACGGGCGATTTGCGGCTTATAAATCAGTTTTAGTCCGGCAATTAAAAGAACATGCTTATCAGTTATAAATGGCTAGAGAGGTACTTTGATGAAAAACTGCCGGAAGCGGAAAAAATTTCCAGTGCGCTCACAATGCATTCCTTTGAGGTTGAATCTTTTGAAGCTGTTGAAGGAGATACGGTTTTCAACATCAAAATTTTACCTGACCGTGCCCATGACTGTCTGTCGCACAGAGGTATTGCCAGAGAGATATCGGTAATTCTCGGTACGAGGCTTAACAAGGAAGAGTATGAACTCAAGCCGCTGTCAGGTATCCCAGAATCCAAGAAAGTCACAATTAATTACATTGACCAAAAAATCTGTCCGCGTTTCTCAGCGCTTGTCATTGAAAATATAAAAATAAAAGAAAGCCCAGGATGGCTTCGTGAAATCCTCAAATCCATAGGCCAGAAATCAATAAACAACGTAGTTGATATAACCAATTACGTGATGTTTTCAATGGGACAACCGCTTCATGCATATGACTTAAGTCGCCTTAATCAAAAAGATGGGGTGATTGATTTCGGGGTAAGAATGAGTCAAAAAGGAGAAAAACTTATAACCTTGGACGGCAAGGAGTATGAAATGCCTGGAGGGTTGCTAGTTATAGAAAACGAAGGCGCTGTGGGTATTGCTGGAATAAAGGGTGGCAATTCAAGCAGAATAGATGAAAATACAAAATCAATTGTGATTGAGGCGGCAAATTTTAATCCAGTAGCGGTCAGAAAATCATCTAAAGCTATAGGTTTGAGGACTGATGCCTCAATCAGGTTTGAAAATGATATATCTCCAAAACTTACACTCCGCGCTCTTGAAATGGCCAGGGGGCTTGTTTTAGAGCTCGCAAGCACAAAAGATACGATTATTGAAGGATTTGCCGATTTTTACCCCATTAGGAGGTCGGACTACAAGGTTGGAGTATCTCTGGAAGAAATTAAAAAAATTACCGGTATTGATTTTGATGATAAAGAAATTAAAAAAATTTTAGATCGAGCACTGCTGAAATATGAGGTAATCAATCCTCGTGATGTTATTGTGTCTCTTGCGAAAGAAAATCTAGGCAAACCATATAAATACGGCGCAAGCGTGACTGCTGATGCACCAAACGCTTTTGACTGTTCCTCGTTTATTTCTTGGCTTTATGCCCAGGCTGGTATTTCTATACCAAGAATTTCCATAGACCAATATATTTACGGAGCAGAAATTTCCAGAGAAAAAACCAAGCCTGGGGATTTAGTTTTTTGTAATACGCACAGAGACAACAGGGGTGTTTTTCATCGTAAGTCCATAGAGTTTTTACCTGGAACTGAGGTTACTAAACCAGTTGATCATGACGGTATTTACCTTGGTAATGGCGAAGTTGCACATTCTACTGAAATTAAAGGAAAGATAATTGTTGAACTTTTAGATGAAAGTGATTCTTTTAAGGATATAGTTGGGTTCAGAAGGGTTAAAGAAATTGATAAAGATAGATATGTTATTTCCGTTCCTTTCGAAAGACTTGACTTGAGGCAACCCGCAGATCTTATAGAAGAAATTGCAAGAATCTATGGGTACGAAAATATAAAGCCAAAAAAACTGGAAGAAACTTCAGCAGAAGTTTTTACTGATAAAAATTCATATTATGCAGATTTGATGAAAGACATTTTAATTGGCGAAGGTTTCTCGGAAATCATAAGTTATTCTTTTAAAAATAATGGCAAAATTGAACTCCTTAACCCGATTGCTTCTGATAAGGGCTTTCTCAGGGCGGATTTAAAAAACTCTATGCACGACCTGCTTGAATTTAATTTCAGTAATGCTGAACTCCTTGGCTTGACGGAAGTTAAAGTATTTGAAGTTGGCACCATTTTTAACAGCAAAGCGGAACACCTATCCTTGGCTGTGGCTGTAAAGAATAATGAAAAACAAAAGGTGGTTGATGAAGCAGTACGAGCGGTTATATCAAAAATTAGTGATGATTTGAAGATTGACTTAATGAAATTTGGCGTTATTGAAGGCGGTATATACGAAGGCGATTTTGAAAAAGCAATAAAGAATTTGCCTGAGCCGAAAGAAGTAATTAAATTTGAATCAAGACCAAATCTCAAATTTAAAACCCCGTCAGTATACCCCTTTGTCTTGAGAGATGTGGCGGTTTTTGTGCCAAACGGAATTTCGGCGGATGAAGTTTTTGCTATTATAAAAAAAGAAGGCGGCAATTTACTTACACGTGTCAGACTTTTTGATGTATTTGAAAAAACAACAGAAGATGGTGAAAAGAAAATCTCGTACGCTTTTAGACTTGTCTTTCAGTCCCAAAGCAGGACTTTAACAGATGAAGAAATGAACACAATAATGGAGAGAATTAATAAGGCAGTCAATGCCAAGTTAAACTGGCAAGTGAGGTAATATATGATTTTAGACGTACCATATTATTCACAATATAACGACGTGGAGTCGATTAATTGGCAGGATAAGGCGTGCACTATGACCTGCCTCAAAATGGCGCTGGATTTTAAAACCAAAACCGATATGCCGTCTATTAACGAGCTTATTACCGAAGGCCACGCTATTGGCGGTTACGGAGAGTACGGGTGGACGCACCAGGCGATAGTTCTCCTGTCACATAACTATGGGATACCCGCCTATCAGGAAGAGTTTCGTTCGGTATTTGTTGATGTACAGGAAAAGACTTTCGTTCCGAGTAAATTTGAATCAGAGATATTGAATGAAGGCATCGTTCGTCTGAAGAAAGGAATAGACGAAATGCGCCTGCCGATAGTCTCTGTTAGAAGAAATTGGGAGCAAAATGGTACTTTCCATTCAATTATTATTATTGGTTATGAGCTGAAAGACCGCGAAATATCCGGTTTTTACTACCACGATCCGGATACAAAAAATGAAGAAAAAAGGAAACAATTTATTCCACTTGATAAATTTACTTCCAACTGGAGAAAAATGGCTATATTTATAGGTTAAATAGTGCACAAAAAGCTTTCATTTTTGGGTCTTTTGTGCTAATATTAAGTATATAAATCATAGTCTTTTTGGGGAGACAATCCGTCCAAAAAGCGGATTGTTATCTGTTTATGGCAAGAGAAAAATCAGTAAAAAGGGGTCCTGCTAAAAACGGCTATACAGCCGAGGACATTACAGTCCTTGAGGGATTGGAGCCGGTTCGCAAGAGGCCGGGAATGTATATCGGAACAACCGGACCTGATGGACTCCACCACCTTATAACGGAAATTTTTGACAATGCCCGCGATGAGGCGATGGGGGGATTTGCCAACAATATTGAGGTTGTTTTACTGCCGGGCAACAGAGTAAGAGTCGTAGACAATGGCAGAGGCATTCCTATAGATATCCATAAGCAGACTAAAGTTTCCGCCCTGGAAACTATAATGACAACTCTTCATGCCGGTGGAAAATTTGGCGGAGGCAGCTATAAGGTTTCTGGTGGTCTTCATGGAGTCGGCGCATCGGTAGTTAATGCACTTTCGGACTATATGAAAGTGTTGGTTCACAGGGATGGCGGTTTGTATATACAGGAATATTCCGCAGGCAAAAGGAAAGCCGCTGTCAAAAAAATAGGCAGTTCAAAATTAACAGGAACAATTGTTGTCTTTGAGCCGGACCCTAAAATCTTTCCAGAAATAAAATTTGATTACGGTCGTGTAGTCAGTCATATGCGCCAGCAGGCCTACTTGGTAAAGGGGCTTCGCATTTCTGTTATTGATGCGCGTTCTGTTCCAGAAAAGGAACTTGAGAAAGAGACTTTTTGGATCAGAGACCTACACATTGAGGCGTCGAACAACTCATTTTATTTTGAGGGGGGCCTTCTTTCCTTGGTCAAATTTTACAATCAAACCCAAAAACCAATCCACAAAAACATCTTCTACACCGAGAAAAAAATAAATGAGTACGAGTCGGTAGAAGTAGCGCTGCAGTATGTAGACGACATATCTTCCAGGGTTGTTCCATTTGCAAACAACGTTTATAACACCGAGGGCGGGACTCATGTTACGGGCTTCAAAACCGCTTTGACTAGAACACTCAATGCTTATGCGCGAAAAAGCAATTCAGTAAAGGAAAGCGAAGACAATTTCACAGGAGATGACGTCTTAGAGGGCCTGACCGCCGTTATTTCAGTGAAATTGCGTGAAATTCAATTTGAAGGGCAGACGAAGGCTAAGTTGGGCACCGTGGAAGCTAGAGGAATGGTTGAAGCGGTTTTTGGCGACGGATTCGCGGCATTTCTTGAAGAAAATCCCGATGATGCCAAGGCGATGATAGGGAAAGTCGTTTTGGCTCTTAAGGCCCGCAAAGCGGCCAAAGCGGCCAAAGAGTCAGTTCTTCGTAAGGGAGCGCTTGAGGGAATGACTTTGCCGGGGAAACTTGCTGATTGCCAAAGTAAATCAGCTGAAGAGTCGGAACTTTTCATTGTTGAGGGAGATTCAGCCGGCGGTACTGCAAAAATGGGCAGAGACAGGCGCATCCAGGCGATACTTCCTTTGCGTGGCAAAATTCTTAACATCGAACGAGCCCGTTTGGACAAGATGCTTTCTTCCGAACAGATAAAAAATTTAGTAGTTGCTTTCGGCACAGCCATTGGCGATGTCTTTGATATAAGCAAACTACGATATCACAAGATAATCATTGCGACAGATGCCGATGTTGACGGTGCCCATATCAGAACTCTTTTATTGACCTTGCTTTATCGATTTTTCCGACCATTAGTTGATAATGGTCATGTTTATATTGCCCAGCCGCCTCTTTATAAAATAAAGAAGGGTAAAGAGATTTTCTATGCTTATACCGATGAAGAGAAAATAAATATTGTAGGGGCAGATATTACACCTGAAGATACTATTGAAGGTGGCGAAGAAGTTGATATTGAACAAGGAGAGGAAAGTGAAGAAATAGGAGAAAAAGACACTAAAACAAAAGTTGCCAAAGTGTCTATTCAGAGATACAAGGGTTTGGGTGAGATGAATTCGGAGGAGCTTTGGGAAACCACTATGGATCCGGCTCGAAGAATTCTAAAACAAATCACGGTTCTAGACGCTCAAGAAGCTGACAGGATATTTGATATATTGATGGGAACTGATGTCCCAGCCCGCAAGTCTTTTATTCAGACAAACGCCAAAACAGCAAATTTGGATATATAAAATATCAACTTTGCTATTGATGCTTCAAATCTCTTAAAACTACAATTGCAGAGATTAAGCTCAGCAGGAATATTGTTGAACCGAAGAAACAAGGAGTAAGAAATGGATTGGTGATAAGCTGTCCGGAGCAACCTATAACTTCTGTAGTCTGAGCTCCGTAAAATCTCAGCAACTCCAAAGTCATATTGGTCCAAGCAAAAATGTTTCCAGCTACAAGTAAAATTAAAAGCCTTTTAATATTTTTTATTTGCGCAGGTAACTCTTTTTTGCCGATTTTTATAACCCAGATAAGAGCTATGAGAAATGCTATAGCGCCATAGAAGCACGGGGTGGTTACCGGATTTGGAGTAAAACAGTCTTGTATCTTAAATATAGTGCCTTCTATTTTCGCGAACCTTAAAAAGTCATTTGCGACAGAAAGCCAAGCGAAAACTGTGCCTGCTAAAAGCGGTAAAAATATAATTCTATATGTTTGTTTTTCCATATTGATTATTGCTAGTAACTAGGACTTTATTTTTTGCCCGGTTCAATAAAAGTGAAAAAGTCAACATCCAAATTGACGAAAGTATTTCAATTAGTAGTGGTAGAGTATCTATTTTAAAACGCATTGTTAAAAAAACTAGAACTGCAAGAAGCGTAGCAATCATGGCTGTAACAAGTGGCATTTTTTTGCTGTTTAGTTCCGCAAACATCTTCTCAAAAGCAGTTAGGAATCTTTTTGAAATGTCCTGGAAAATAAAAAATAGAATTAATACAGAGATTGTATAAAATGTAACAGGATCAGATTTTCCTGGTGATGACCCAAATATCACCATAACCATTATAACAGTAAGTATTAGAAAAATACCTATAAGAACAGTAAAAAAAGACTTAATACATGTAACCAACCAAATTGATATGGATCCATTTGGACTTTTATTAGGAGTTATTTTTTGCAAATACTTAATGAAGATCGTGGAAATTATAATAAAAAATACAAAACTTGTAGGAATTAATGATAATATTGGGACAGGTAGAAAAGTAATTTCAGGCATTGACATTATTGTAGGGGGTGTGGGTTTATTATAATTTATTATGAATATTGGAAGAGTTGAAATAATGATCCCCAATAACGAACAAAGCAAAGCAACTATTAAAAACCCGTGTTTTATAAGAAAAGAGTTTTTCATATTATTTTCTATTGTTAATTTCTTCTTTGATTTGGCTGACAAAATCTTCTAGTTTCAAAGAACCGATATTACCTTTGTCTCTGCTTTCAACTGAAACATTTTTGTTTTCAATTTCTTTATCTCCGATAACGATCCAGTAAGGGATTTTTTGCATCTTAACTCCGCGGACTTTCTTGCCAACGCTCTCATCTGAATTATCCAGTTCTGCCCTGATATTCTCTGCCATTAAGCTTTTTACCACCATCTGAACGTATTCTCTATGCTTTTCTCCCACTGACAAAACCTTTACCTGCACCGGGGAGAGCCAGATCGGAAACGCCCCAGCGTAATGCTCAATTAAAAAACCAATAAAACGCTCATGAGTTCCCAAGGGCGCGCGGTGAATGCACACAGGGGTCTTATCCTTTCCGTCTTTGTCGGTGTAAACTAGACCAAAACGACGAGGTTGGGCGAAATCAACTTGGTTGGTCGCCAATGTAAACTCGCGTCCAATAGCACTCCATACCTGCACATCAATTTTAGGTCCGTAAAATGCAGCTTCATTTGGCACTTCAACAAACGGGATCTTGGATTCAATTAGAGTTTTGCGCACCATATCTTCTGTTTTTTTCCATAACTCTGGTTCGTCGACATACTTTTGGCCAAGATGTTTTGGGTCGTGGGTTGAGAAACGCATCAAATATTTTTTTATACCGAAAATCTGAAAGTAATTTATGTACATATCATTAACAGCTCTGAATTCGCTCGGAAATTGTTCCTCGGTGCAGTACATATGCGCATCATTCATCTGCAAAAATCTAACACGCATAAGCCCGAATAATTCTCCGGATTTCTCGTTTCGATATACCGTTCCGTATTCTGCGAGCCGCAGGGGCAAGTCGCGGTAGCTTCTCGATTCAGAAGCGAAAATCTTGTGATGATGAGGGCAGTTCATTGCTCTGAGATAATACCTGCCGCCCTCGCATTCCATAGGCGGATACATACTTTCCTGGTAATAGGGAAGATGCCCGCTTTTTATGTACATTGATTCTTTTGCGATATGGGGGGTTCTTACCCTTTTATATCCAGCCTTAAACTCAGTTTCACTTGCCAACTTCTCAAGTTCCTCAATTATGACAGCTCCATTAGGAAGCCAAAGAGGCAGACCAGGTCCGACGTCGTCATCAAATGTAAAAATTTTCAGTTCTTTGCCAAGTTTCCTGTGATCTCTTTTCTCAGCTTCTTCTTGCTGTTTTATATAATCTTCAAGTTCTTTTTTATCATTGAAAGCCAATCCGTATATTCGGGTGAGCATTTGGTTTTTTTCATCTCCCCGCCAATAGGCGCCGGCAATCTTGTCTAGTTTGAAAGAATCAGGTTTTATGTTTTTTGCGCTTTTTATATGTCCGCCTCGGCAGAGGTCGGTGAATTTACCCGAGGTGTAGAGCGTTATCTTTTCTCCCTTTCCCGCTATTTCATTGATAAGTTCTTTTTTATAAGGGTTATCTTTGTACAGAATCAGCGCTTCTTCTTGGGTTGTCTCGCGTCCTTCAAACTTGTCCCAAGTCTTGAGGATGTCCCTCATTTTTTTCTCAATTACAGGTAATTCGCTGTCAGTTATTTTTCGGTCTTTGAAATCAAAGTCGTAATAAAAGCCGTTTTCAATCGCCGGCCCTAATGTAGGGAGTGCGTTTGGGTAAACTTCTAAAACAGCCGCAGCAAGCAAGTGGGAAAGGGAATGTCTTAAAACCCCGATATCTTCATCTTTAGTCATATCTAAATATTACACCGAAACATGGCTTATAAAAAGGTTATTTTAGGGTAATTTTTGCTTGACAGAATTATATAAAATATGCTATAATTAAACATAGATAAGGGACTGTTAAATGACCCGCCTAGTATCCGTCAGCTGACGGAGAACGGCGGGTTTCGTTTTTTCACATTTACGAACAACGCATAAAAAACGCTATAGCGTTTTTTATGCGTTGTTGTGCGGTTTTAAAAAATTCTTATTTTCTCAGCGATTATTGAAATAGAATTGTTTCTCTTTGAAACAGAGCCGACGACTACCACGCAATTTTCGGGTTTTATTACCTCTTTAAATTCATTTAGAACTCTGGGAAAAACCACTACTTCCATAGAATCTGATAAATCAGCTATACGAACAAACATCATTTTCTCATTTCCTTTCGTAATTACTTCGCGCGCATCTTCAATAATTCCGGCTACTGTTGCTCGAAGGCCTTCGGGGAACTCCTTTTTTATTCTGGCGATATTTACACTCCGTTCTTCAAGTTTACTCTTGTACTGGTTGAGCGGATGGCCTGAAATATAAAGTCCCAAGAGTTCCTTTTCCCATACCAGTTTGTCTTTTTCTGTCGCTGGTTTTGATTTGGATAGGGTCAACCTTGAAGTTTGTGAATTTTCAGACATCAAGCCAAACAAAGAATCTTGAGCTTTTACACCTTGGGCGCTTTCTTTGTGAAAAGTAAGCAAAGTTTCGAGATTTTGGAGCATCTGTCCTCTTTCGCCAAACTCTTCCAGCGCTCCCGCTTTGATAAGCGATTCAAGAGATTTTTTGTTCAAGTTTCTGTCTCCCACCCTCTCCAAGAAATCGGCAAGAGATGTGTATTTTCCGCCTTCTTTTCTTTCTCTAACAATTGATTGCGAAATTCCCTCGCCGAAGTTCTTTATCGTAGCAAGCCCGAATCTGATTTTGTCGGGGCTTCCAGCTCCTCTGACTACCGAAAACCCGCGGAAACTTTCATTGGCGCTTGGCGGCATAACAGGAATATTCATTCTTTTGCACTCTGATATTATCTCACCGACTTTTTCTACATCTCCGGAGTCGGCAGTGAGTACGGCTGACATATAGATAGCAGGGTAATTCGCTTTAAAATAAGCGGTTTGATAAGCAACCCGCCCATAACTTGCGGCGTGTGCTTTGTTGAATCCATAAGCGGCAAATGGTTCTATCCAAGTCCAGAGCTCCACAGCTTTTTTGTGTGGCCAATTGCTGTGGGAGATACAACCGTCTATAAATTTTTCCTTTTGTGCCACCATTTCTTTAGGAATTTTCTTGCCGACCGCCTTTCTGAATTTGTCCACCTCTCCCCAGGTATATCCGGCTATGTCTTTGGCAATAAGAAGAAGGTCGTCTTGATAAACAAGGACCCCGTATGTTCTCTCAAGTATTGGTGCAAGTGCCATATCAAGATATTTTATTAAAGATGGGTTGTGCTTCCTCTTTATAAATTCTGGAATAAACTGCATTGGTCCCGGGCGATAAAGAGCAACCATCGCATTTATATCATGGATCGTTGAAGGTTTGAGTTCCATCAGGAATTTCGTCATTGCTTCACCGTTGAGCTGGAACAATCCTTCTGTTTCTCCGCGGGCAAGTATGCTGAATGTTTTCGGATCATCAAGCGGGATATTTTCTGGGTCAATGAGTTTTTCTTCGATTGCCCTTATGCGGTCTACGGTATCAGCAAGTATTGATAGATTTTTTAGTCCCAGAAAGTCAAATTTAAGCAAGCCAGCATCTTCTACGCTGTACATATCGTATTGAGTAATGATTTTCCTTTCACCTTTTGGGTCGTACTGGAGCGGAACATAATCGGTAATATCAGTCGGCGAGATAATCACGCCAGCTGCGTGGACGGAAATGTGCCTGGCGCACCCCTCAATTTTCCTCGCCATGTCTATTACTTCTCTGACGTCGTCCTCCTTTTGGTATATATCTTTAAGCTCGGGGATCATCTCAAAAGCCCTATCAATTGTCATAGGGAAGCCTTGGGAACCAAAGGGCATAAGTCTGGCGATACGGTCGCCCGTGCTGTAAGGATAACCCAGCGCTCTAGCAACGTCTCTCACTGCTCCCCGGGCCATCATAGTTCCAAATGTTCCGATCTGGGCAACCTTATCTGCGCCATATTTTTGCCTGGCGTATTCAATCATTTCGTCACGCCTGTTGTCAGCGAAATCCATATCAATATCTGGGGGTGACGGTCTTTCCGGGTTGAGAAATCGTTCAAACGGCAAACCGTATTCTATAGGATTTACATTTGTAATCCCGGCAAGATAAGTGACCATTGACCCGGCAACTGACCCCCTAATGTTTGTGAGGATTCCATTTTCATGCGCATACCTTAGCAAGTCACCGACAACCAGGAAATATGGAGCATAGCCCTTATCGTTTATGATTTTCAATTCATATTCTATTCTTTCTTCAACTTCTTTGGTTTTTTTCAGACCTCTTTTGTCTAGGCCTTCACAAACCAATCGCCTTAATTCTTTGTCCGGGGAAAGACCACTTTCAACTTTGAAATCAGGGAAAACCCAGGAACCGAATTTCAACTCGAGATTACAGCTCCCAACTATCTCGTCGACTGACGATAGGGCTTCGGGAATATTTTTAAAAGCTTCAGTCATCTGTTCTCTGTCTCTGAATGAAAAGTCCTTCTCTTCTTCGTCAAACTCATGTCGCCCCCTGTCGGAATTTGTTTGCACCGACATCAAAGTCTGCCAAGCTTTCTTATCTTCGGGATTTATATAAAAAATATCTTGAGCAGCGACAACCTTTATGTTTTCTTTTTTTGCAAATTCCAAAAGTTCTTTCATAAGTTCAGCATGACCGGGAATTTCTGGGTGGTAAGTTAATTCAATGAAGAAATTTTTTCTACCAAAAATATTTTTGTACCGGTCAGCAATATCAGTCGCTTTTTTTCTATCCTTGTTGCGCAGAGCTTTGGCGATTTCTCCGGAGTTGGAAGGTGATATGGCCGTTAGTCCTTCGGAGTATTTCTCCAGTAGCTCTTTATCAATTCTCGGCTTGTAATAAAATCCTTCCAAGTGCGATAAGCTGGTGAGTTTTATTAGGTTTTTATAACCTGTCTCGTCCCGCGCCAACAATATCAATCTGAATCTTGTATTGTCTACACCGGCCTGCTTGTCGTGTCTTGTTCGCAACGCAACATAAGCATCCACTCCTATTATCGGTTTGATGTCGTTCTTTTTGCACTCCTGGAAAAATTCAATCGCTCCGTATAGATTCCCGTTGTCAGTCAAAGCCAGCGCTTTCATGCCAAATTTTTTTGCCGCAGAAACCAATTCCGGTATTTTAGGCAAAGCGCCCAAGAGACTATAGTGGCTATGGGTATGGAGATGAGAGAAGGAAGACATGCCCAGATATAATATCAGGTAAAGCGGCGGAAACAGCGCTTCTTCGTGGAAATCTAATTGACAGAGAGAGCTTATGGCATCTATCATGTATGTATGTCAAACTCTCTGCCAAAAAAAGAAGAAAAAAACAGGGGTTTCAGCCTAGTTGAATTGCTTGTGGTTGTTGGAATAATCGCGATTTTGATTTCTGTGGTAATAGTCGGGTCGCAAACTGTCCGTTCGCGAGGCAGGGACGCGCAGGTTAGGTCGGACGTTTCAACGATCATTTTGGCGTTTGAGAGATTCAGGAATAACAGTGCCGATAGTCCTAACTATAGATATCCTGGAGTTTATAACCAAGTCCAATGTTTGAAAGCAAGCGGTACATGCTGGGGTGGAGCATATAACGGCAATTCAACAATTAGCGCCAATCTGGCGAACTATCTCTCTACTATACCTACACCTCCCGGCACCAAGTCTGGTGAGTTGAGGCATGATGCCTACCTGTTTTACTCAGGCAGTTCCGATCCGTTCGGTTTGGGAATCGGCAATGGTAGTTGGCTGGTGTGGCCCCAGGAGAAACCTATTCCTGACTGTAAGGGTTTAGCAAGACAAGAAAGCGATGGAATATACTACTGCTATCAGCTACTTCGTTAGAAGACTGGAAGAACTTAAAGTTCCAAACCAAAAATGAAAGTCAGATACATTGTGGGAGTTGATGAGGCGGGCAGGGGGCCTCTGGCCGGCCCCGTCTCTGTTGGCGTTGTGGCGATTCCAGTCAAATTGTCAAAAAATTATAAAAATATAAAAAACAGCAAACTGTTGTCCAAAAAAAGAAGGGAGGAATGGTTTTCTGTCTTAAAAAAAGAGAGAAAAGAAGGGAAACTAAACTGGGGTGTCTCCACGGTCAGTCATTTGATTGTTGATAGGGACGGTATTTCCAGAGCCGTAAGGGTGGCTATCAGAAGAAGTTTGAAAAAAATTGATGTTGAACCGAAGGAATGCAGGATTCTTCTTGACGGCGGGCTTAAAGCGCCTAAGGAATTTGCATTCCAAGAGACTTTTATAAGAGGCGATGAAAGAATTTCTATAATAGCTCTGGCTTCAATCGTTGCAAAGGTTTATCGAGACAAGAAGATGACCAGACTGGCGAAGGTCTATCCGGAATTTAAGTTTGATATTCACAAGGGCTATGGCACGAAACTCCACAGGAGACTTATAAGAAAATACGGGCCGTCTCCGATACACAGGATTTCTTTTCTGACGCGAATTCTGACTAAGTAACCTACCCGCCATAAGCCTAGTACCATACTTAGCAAAAATAGAAATGGTAGCAGTTTATCCGAATGAAGTAATGCTTTTGACAGCAGGCGATTGACAGGCGAGTTGACATTTGTATATTTTGATATTACTATACTAACAGATTGCACCTCCGGAGAAACATTTGCAAGGAGTCAGCATGGACCTATCAAATGATGAGAAAGGCCGGCGGTTTGGCTTCTTTTACTTTGGTGGTTATCCAGTGAGAGAGGAAGAGAGAATCGCTGGTTTTGGCTGGGAAGGGGAACCCGGTGCCGTAGTTCCAAAGCGCTTTGACGATGAGGCATTCAATGAGCTGCTGGGTGATCCCATAGTTCCGAAGTCTCAGCCACAGAAGAGAATCAGCCAACCACCATCTCCGGCCGAAACAAAGCCCGCTGGGTTTTGGGAAGGGGACGAGCCTATCCGCTAGCCCGGATCTTCGGATGTATGTGCCCCAGCGCGCTTTCGCGCGCTGGGGCATTGCTTTTTACCTGATTTTATATACAATGTGCCTATTATGGTTGTAAGAATGCGTCATACCAGGTCCCATACGAGGAATCGCCGCGCTCATCATGCCTTGAAAGAGCGGGCTTTATCGGCTTGCAGTCATTGTGGCGCTGTTAAGAAAAACCACTTAGTCTGCATGAATTGCGGCTACTACAGGGAGAGGGAAATTATTGACGTTATATCAAGCACGTCAAAAAAAGAAGCAAAGAAAAAGAATAAAAAGGCGGAGGCCGGAGCGGAAGCAAAGGCGGAAGCCAAAGAAGAATCCAAATAGAGAAGAAGTTGTTCTTTAGAACCTTATGGCAAATCGGCACCTCGCAAGATCAGTAGTAATGCAGTCCCTGTTTGAATGGGATTTTAGAGGGTTTGATAAAAAGACGGCCCTAAAAGTCCTTGAAAGGAATGTTGAAGAATTTGCCGCGGGTGAAAACGACATCGATTTCATAGAAAATCTGTACAAAACAGTCTTGGAAAAGCGCAAAGAACTAGACCTCATCATTACCAAAGCCGCACCAGACTGGCCTGTAGAAAAAATATCAATTATTGACCGGAATGTCCTGCGCATCGGGCTTTCCGAGCTTTTATTTGCTGATAGGAAAGAAGTTCCGCCGAAAGTCGCCATAAATGAAGCGATTGAATTGGCAAAAAATTTTGGCGGCGAAACAAGCGGCAAGTTCGTAAACGGAGTTTTAGGCGCCGTGTACAAAGAAATGGGAGAGCCGGGCAAAGATGAAGTTTCAACTAAAAAGAAAAATCCTGATAATATCCCTGATGAAAAAGCCCCCCTTCTTATTTTAGGTGGAGCTGTGGTATATTCTGAAAAAGAAGGCAGAATTTACATAGCTTTGGTTCATGACGTATTTGGCCATTGGACCTTGTCTAAGGGTAAACTCGAAGATAATGAAGATATAAAAGCTGGTACTATTCGTGAGATAAAAGAAGAATTAGGACTCGATATTGAGATAGAACAAGAATTAGGCGTAAACGAATACATTGCCTATCACCCTGAACACGGAAAACTACGCAAGAGGGTGTATTACTTTTTAGCAAGGTCGCAGTACGCAGAAATGATTTTGGAGAAAGAAGGCGGTCTTGATAATGCCAAATGGTTTTCCTTGGACCAGATCGCCGAACTCAACTTTTATGACGATGTTTTGCCGCTTGTAACCAAGGCAGTCATGATACTTGCCAGAGCGCAGCAGAATAAAAAATAAAATGGACTTTTCTTTGTTTGAAAACAAAATAGGCATAAATTTCAAAGATAAAAACCTGCTTAAACAGGCATTTGTCCACCGTTCGTATCTAAATGAAAACCGCGATTTTCCCCTAGGACACAACGAAAGGCTAGAGTTTCTGGGCGACGCGGTCTTGGAGCTTGTGGTAACGGAGGATCTGTACAGCCGTTTTCCCGAAAAGAATGAGGGAGAGATGACCAGTCTTCGCTCGGCCCTTGTCAACGCGAACACTCTCCATCTGGTCGCCAACAATCTCGGGGTCAATGGCTTTTTACTTCTTTCTCGCGGGGAGTCCAAAGACACCGGCCGGGCCAGACAATATATTCTGGCAAACACCATTGAATCCATAATTGGCTCTATCTATATGGACCAAGGATACGAAGCGGCCAAGAAATTCGTCCACGACCACATCACCCCATTGATTGAGGCGATAATTTCGGAAGGCAGTTTTATGGACGCCAAGAGCACGTTCCAGGAAAAATCTCAAGACGAATACGGCATAACTCCCGTCTATAAGACGATTAAAGAATCAGGCCCGGATCATGACAAGAAGTTTACCATTGGCGTTTTCATAGGCGATCAGCCCATTGCTTCGGGAGAAGGCGACTCAAAACAAGACGCCGAACAAGAAGCAGCCAGAAAAGCTTTGAAAAAAAAGAACTGGATGTAGGGACAGTCAGGGAAGTTTATAAGCTGTTAATTTATCAAATTTTATAAATTGGGTAAGTTGAGATGTTGTTAAAATCTGTAGAATTATCCGGTTTTAAATCATTCGCTAAAAAAAGCGCATTCCAATTTACTTCCGCCATCTCAGCGATAGTAGGTCCTAACGGTTCCGGCAAAAGCAATGTAGCCGAAGCTTTTCGTTTCGTTTTGGGAGAGCAATCAATAAAGTCACTGCGCGGCAAGCGCGGAGAAGATTTAATTTGGAACGGAGGCAAAGATGCGCCAAGATCAAATAGGGCAGATGTGAAAGTCATCTTTGATAACAGCAGGCGATTCCTGAATATTGATTTTGATGAAGTGTCAATTGAACGTGTCGTGAACAGGGACTCAAGCAAT
The DNA here is from genome assembly GCA_001823695.1 of Candidatus Zambryskibacteria bacterium RIFCSPHIGHO2_01_FULL_43_25. GTDB lineage: Bacteria > Patescibacteriota > Minisyncoccia > Phycocordibacterales > Zambryskibacteraceae > MHVD01. Next base: position 53,930 of record MHVD01000002.1, read on the forward strand.
GAGTATTTTATCAATGGCAGCCAAGTTCGGCTCAAAGATATAGTAGAACTTTTAGCTCATGCCCATATCGGTTCCTCCGGACACCACATTATTTCTCAAGGCGAGGCAGACAGAATCTTGGGCAGTTCAATGAAGGAGCGCAGGGAAATGATTGAAGATGCGCTAGGTCTAAAGATATATCAATACAAAAGACAGGAGAGTGAGCGCAAGCTTGAGAAAACCTTAAGCAATCTTGTCCAAGTTGAATCCTTAAGAAGAGAAGTGGCTCCCCACTTACGTTTTCTTAAAAAACAGGTGGAAAAGCTGGAAAGAATTGAACAGTTGAAAGAGAATCTCAAAGTCAAGGCGTTAGAATATCTAAAACGGGAGGAAATTTATCTTTCAAACGAGGAGAAGAGCATTGAGGGAGCAAGAAAACCCCTTGAAGACGAGTTCAAAACTTGCGGAGAGGAGCTCAATTCGGCTAAGGAAGCTCTTGAGAAATCATCAGGCAAGGATAAAAAAAGCGATGAGCTTATCTCTCTTGAGAAAAAAATCAAAGAAGCGAGGGAAAAATCTGAAGGAATAATACAAAAGGTAGGGAAACTTGAAGGCCGTATTGTTGCGGAAGAGGAGATTTTAAATAAACAGAAGGAGATCGCCCTCTCTAGCGAACATAAGACAGTGCCTTTGGTTGAGGTTGAAAATCTGGTTAAGGAAGCGGAAGGAAGCATTGAAGAAGCTGAAAAAGCGGGAGGCCTTGAAACTTTCAAAGCAGTGCTCTTCTCGCTTCGGCAGATGCTTCGTTCCTTTATTGAAAACAAAAAAGGCCAGACTGACAGCAGGATTATACAGGATACAGAACGAAAGATTCAGGAGTTTAAACATCTAAAAGACGAAGCCGATAATAATCTGGCGGGTATAAAAAAGATCGAAGAGGAGCTGTACCGTCAGTACGAAAGTCTAAGAAAGGAGATTGAAACGGCCAAAGATTCAAGCCGAGATGCGGAAAAGAAAATGTTTGAAATAATGTCGCGGCAGAAAGAGATAAGTGCGGAACTCAATGTTTTGAGAGAAAGAGCCAGGCGTCTGACGTCGGAGAGTGAGGAGTTTAAGCGCGAAATTGCCGAAATTGCCGCTCTGGCCGGCAGAGAAATACTTGAGTACAAATCTTTCAGCGTTGATTCTTCTGATGAAAATAGAGAGAAACAGGAAGAGAGAAAAAGAGAAATAGAAAAATTTAAAATCCGCCTTGAGGATTCTGGACTTTTGGGCGGCGAAGACGTAATGAAGGAATTTAAGGAAACCAGCGAAAGAGACTCTTTCTTGGAAAAAGAGATAAATGACTTGAGGGATTCGGCCGAATCCCTCAAGAAACTAATTGTTGACTTAGGCGAACAGCTTGACCGCGAGTTTAAGGAGGGAATTGAGAAGATAAATAAGGAATTTCAGAACCTGTTTGCTCTAATGTTTAACGGTGGCTCGGCTTCCCTTAAGCTTATCAAAGCGCAAAAAAGGATAAAAAAGGAAACCGATGATCTGGAGCTTCCGACTGATAATGTGGAATCGGAGGAGAAAGAAGAGTTTGAAGAGGGAATTGACATTGACGTGGTGCTTCCTAGAAAGAAAATAAAAGGGCTGATGATGCTCTCCGGCGGCGAGAGGGCGCTTACCTCCATAGCGCTTCTCTTCGCGATGTCTCAAGTCAACCCGCCGCCTTTTATTATTCTTGATGAAACGGATGCGGCGCTTGATGAAGCCAACTCCAAAAAATACGGCGATATGATAGAGGATCTCTCAAAATCTTCCCAGCTTATTCTCATAACCCACAACAGGGAAACAATGTCGCGCGCCGGCGTTATCTACGGAGTAACAATGGATTCAGGCGGCGTATCAAAAACTCTTTCAATCCAATTTGACGAGGCCACAGCAGTCGCAAAATAATTTGTGACACGCTATTAGGCATAAGCGATAAGCGTTGTGAAATAGCATTTTGCAATGGGGGCTTATAGTTTACCGTTTTCTCACTCGTTTAAATATTGTGTAGTAATAGCTATTTGGTTTAGTTTATCAACTATATCCCTTATTCGCGCGAATAAGGGATATAGTTGGGAGTGGTTTTAAATTAAAGTAAATTAAGGCGAAAACATCTAGATATAATTGTATTTATCAGCTGATGGAAACATTTCGTATTCTATTTGATATTTTGCGCAAAATATCAAATAGAATGCTGGATTAGCGAGTAATAGTTAACGTTAAATTTTTTAAGCACAAACCCTGACGTAACAAGTCCCGTTACGTCAGGGTGGCCACGGGGGTCAGTTCACAGTTCCATACATGCTCTGATGAACTTCTCAGTGATTGCGTACCGTCCGTCGGTGAACAATACGAGGTATGGCGGTGCATCCGTCCACTCTTCTCTGTTGGCCTGCTTGAGACTTGCATCGTCGTACCACACTCCGGACAGTCCGAAAAACATCAAGTCTGGGTCCCAACCTTGAGAGTTGTAGAACTCAACCAGCTCCCGAATCGTAAATCTGGTCCACTCTCCACGTGATCTGAAGAAAAGGAGCAGTTTGGCGGCGGCGACCTCAACCTCATGCTTGCCAAACCTCCCTACCGCGAGCCCTCTCATCTCGATTTGCAATGGAGTTGACAGTTTGAGGGCGGCCGCGTCCGAATTGCTCCATACCTCTTGGGTGGTCATTTTCCAGCCTCCTGTTTTCTGTGGTTGTACTTCCAAAGCAAAGACTATCACTGGCAGAGTAGTGTGTCAAAAGCCGAAACTCCTGATGTATAAGTATGTTGAAAGAAACCTAAAATCTACACAAAAACAAAACCCCGACGTAATTACGTATGTAATTACGTCGGGGGGCAGAACTGTTTCAGTTGTCAGGGTGAGCGGGCTAACCCAACGATCCTCGGGCGATTTCTCTGTTGGAGTACTTCTTCTGGCCGGTGACTTCAACGTATCTCCTACCGAGGTGCTCGGGGAAATGAACCATCTCGTTCATGTCCTCAAGCTCAACCTCAAGGATGACCAGCCAGTCCACGGGCTCCAAATACTTATCCAGTTCGAATGTGTGGCCCATGTATTCAAACGTATAGCGGATCTTTCGGATGGTGGCGCTATCAAGGTCCCTTTCTTTCAGAAAAAGAGAGTACTCTTCGGCGCTGATTTCCAACTCTTCCTCTTGGCGAATGCCTGTCTTGCCCGCCGGCTTCTTGGTTGTATAGAAGAATCTCGTGGAACCTGCGGTGATGACCTTTCTGACGCGCCTTTCAGCGCCGGAATCGTCCGTGAGGTAGGTCTGCTCTATCTCTCTTACGGATGCGTCCTCCGGAATCATGAACGGGCTGAAGTCCGATACGCGAAACTTCCTCTCAATCTCAAGCTTGTTTGCCATTGCAGTTCTCCTGTGGAGGAAGGAACTATACCAACGTCTATATTACATTCTTAATTTTTTTGATCAAACTACACAAAAACAAAATCCAGTGTTCTTTTGTCCAGGTCGGCATCAACGAGTTTCACTCTTACTTTGTCTCCAAGCGTAAACTTCCTTTTTAATTTTGTGCCAACGATAGCGTAATTTTCTCTTTGGAGTTCATAAAAATCATCAGTCATATCTCTCATTCTGACCATTCCTTCCGCTTTGGTTTCAGTTTCTTCAACATAGACACCCCACTCGGATACTCCGGAAACGACAGCATTAAATTCCTCGCCGACATGTCCGAGCATATACTCAACCTGTTTGTATTTGATTGAAGCTCTCTCCGCTTCGGCAGCAGAAATTTCCTTGTCTGACGAGTCTTGAGCGATGCTTTGATAGAGAGCGATCTCATCTCTGGCGACCTGTCCGCTTGTCAGGTAACGCTCAAAAAGCCGGTGAACTATGAGGTCGGGATACCGGCGGATTGGGGAAGTGAAATGGGTGTAGTACTTGAAAGCCAAGCCAAAATGGCCAATGTTTTTTGTGGAATAAATCGCTTTTGCCATAGAACGGATAGCCGCAGTCTTGACCAAAGATTCTTCCTCCGTGCCATCAACTTGTTTGAGCAGGACGTTCATATCCTTTGCGGAAATCGTACCGTTCTCAATCGGCAGGTGGTATCCCAGCGCTTTGATAAAGACCGACAGCTCGGCAATCTTATCCCTGTCCGGTATGTCGTGTATTCGGTATATGAACGATTTGTTCTGGCGGGTTTTCTTCTCGTCTTTGTACATAAACTCGGCTACCTCGCGATTTGCCAAAAGCATAAATTCCTCCACCAATTTGTGGGTGTCCTTACGCTCCTTCTTGTATATGCGGACGGGTACGCCGTCTTTATCAAGCTCAAACTTTATTTCTTCCGCTTCAAAATCTATGGCGCCGGCGGCAAACTTCTTCTCAGCGAGTTTTTTTGCGATGCGATTCAGTATGTTGAGTTCATTATAAAAATCACCCCGTTTTTTGTCCAAAATATCTTGTGCCTCTTCATAGACGAAACGCCTGTTCGAGTGAATTACTGTTTTGCCGAACCACCTCTCCAAAACCTCCCCGTTTTCATTCATTGTGAAGACGGCCGAGAAAGTCAGTTTATCTTGGTTGGGGTTCAGGGAGCAGAGTTCGTTTGAAAGCGTTTCCGGAAGCATCGGGATAGTGCGGTCAACGAGGTAAACCGAAAATCCTCTTTTGCGCGCCTCCCTGTCTAGTGCATTTTTAGGCCTGACAAAAAAGGAAACATCCGCGATGTGAATACCTATTTCATATTTGCCGCCAGGTAGCTCTTTTATGGAGAGCGCATCGTCAAAGTCTTTGGCGTCCTGCGGGTCAATAGTAAACGTTGTAGTGCCCCGGAAGTTTCTTCTTTTGGCTGCCTCGACTTCAAATTCTTTCGGATATCCTGTCTTTATCTTTTGGGCCTCTTTCTCAACCGTGGCGGAAAACTCGGTATCAAAACCTCGCTCGAGCACAATGGCCCGCATCTCAACCTCGTGGCTGCCCTTGCGGCCGAGGATTTGAATGACCCTGCCTTCAGGCGACTTGTCGGGGTCCTTCCAGCTGATTATTTCAACAAATACCTTGTCTCCATCTTTGGCCTTTTTTGATTTTGATGAATGGACGAAAATGTCCCGATACATTCGGCGATCGTCCGGCTTCAGGAAAAAGAAGTCACCCGACTGCTCCAATACTCCAACGAAGCGTATCTTTGTGCGCTTAATAATCCTTAAAACCTCGCCCTGCTGCCGCAGATTCTTCTTTTTGGGAAAAACGGCTATTTCCACCTCGTCGCCGTTAAGAGCGGTTTTAAGCAGGCCTTCAGGAATTTCAATATCTTCTTCAAATCGGTCCGACTCGAAGTAGCCGATTCCCCGGCCGGTTACTATTATCGGTCCGGTAAGCTTAGTGTTTTCTTTCATCGTTTGAATTTGTCACGGTTAATCATCTTACTATTTTATGGTGTTATTTTCCAGTTTCTATTGAAACTCTGGTTAATGACTTCTGCAAAAAACAATGGACCCCATTTTTGACATATTTTCTCTGGGCAGATAATCTTTACCTGGATTAAGCACACCCTTTTGGAGGAGGGTACGATGGAGAGAAACACAGTCGGTAGCCGCGGCGCTCTGAATCACGAGTACTGCCGGAGCGAATCACTTGGCTGGATGAGGATTTTGATTGTCCTCATCGAATATCCCTTTTTCGTGTTTCTTACCGCACTGGGAGTCGTCGCTTTCTTCTTACTTGGTTCAATTCTGGTGGTTGTATTCGGCTGGCGGAATTTGCTCTCGGATGCTAGGGAGTCTACCGACTCTCTCTTTTGGACCGATTCCTGACATGGCCCACAACTTGCAAACCGCCCCCGTTTCGCCCTAGGCGAGACGGGGGCGGTTCTTTGTTGACCAAATTTAATTTTTTAGTTACTATACTGGCCACATTGCCCCGTTGTAAATTCAATTTGAGTTAATGTTGCTTTTAAGGTACATTTACGGAGCAAGTTTTTGGAGTTACTGACTTTAATTATCAGATAAAATTTACTTCGGGATGTTGAAAATACGGCTGGAGAGAGTTGGCAGAAAAAATGACCCGTCTTTCAGGGTTGTTCTAACTGAATCAAAAAATGCCGCAAAGAGCGGCAAATTTCTGAAAGTCTTGGGCCATTATGACTCGAGAAAAGACACTATCCGCTTGGAAGGGGAAGAGATAAAAAGTTGGATTTCAAAAGGCGCTCAAGTTTCGGATACGATGCACAATCTCTTAATTTCAAACAAAATACTGGAAGGCAAGAAGAAAAATGTTCTGCCGCGCAAGAGACCAATAACAAAGGAACCTACAACGAACGACTTACAACAGACAACACAATCAGAGCAGATAGCAACAAACGAAGCGGAAACCCAGTCAGAATCTCAGCCGGAGAGCGCCGAAGAAGAGGCCAAAGCGCAAGAATCTCCGGTCGCGAAGATTTCTAGCCAAGAATCTCTCGTCCCGGTCCCAGAAGAGAGGGAGGCTTCCGAGGGCGAAGAGAAGACCTAATTATTGGGGCTTTTACAACTCCTATTTTTTTGGTAATATGTTTTAAAGCATTAACTGAAATGCTGTTTAGTAGTAGTTGAACAGAAAAACATGGAAAGAGACGTAGAATTTTTGGAGATGGTTGTTAAGGCGCTTGTAGACAATCCTCAAGACGTTAAGACCAATCGGACAGTAGACGAAATGGGCGTGCTCATAACTCTCGATGTCAATTCGGCCGATATGGGCAAGATTATCGGGCGGTCAGGAAATACTGCCAAGGCGATAAGAACATTACTTAGAGTTGTTGGGATGAAGAATAATGCCAGGGTGAACCTCAAGATCAATGAACCGGAGGGGGCAAAGAGGAACGACTCTGTGACCAAAGATTTTGACCAGGCAATGGAAGATCTCAAATTATAGCTTGCTAGCTAATTAGCTGCTTAGCTTGTTAAACACAAACGCCCCCGAGCGGGGCGTTTGTGTTTTCTCGGAAAAGCTTATAAGCTGAAAAACCAAGAAGTTAATTTATGACTTTTCACATAGTAACCCTTTTCCCCAAAGCTTTTGATTCATATCTCAATGAGTCAATCCTTAAGCGCGCCATTAAAGACAGGAAGATAAAGGTCAGGTTTTACAATCCGAGGGATTTCACGAAGGATAAGTGGCGACGAATAGACCGCAAACCTTTTGGCGGCGGTCCCGGTATGGTCATCGAAGCGGTGCCCGTAATAAAAGCAGTTGCCAAAGCAACTGCTGGAATTAAGAATAAGGAATTAGGAATAAAGATTGTCTGGTTAAGTCCTGGAGGAAAACAGTTTACGAATCAATATGCCGAAAAAGTCCGCAAGTCATCAAGTGACATTATAATTATCTGCGGAAGGTATGAAGGGATTGATTCAAGGATAAAAAAAGTTTTCAAAGTAGACGAGATATCTGTAGGACCGTATGTGCTTACAGGAGGGGAGTTACCGGCAATGATTATAATTGATGCGATAAGCCGAAGGGTTCCCGGAGTGCTGGGGGACAATCTTTCGGTAGAGGAAAACAGGGTTTCTTCGCACGATGTTTACACAAGGCCGGAAATTTTTGAATACAAAGGCAAAAAATACAAAGTGCCAAAAGTGCTTCTCTCTGGTCATCACAAGAAAATAGAAGAGTGGAAAAAAAGATATAAGTAAAAAGGTTATCCACAGGGAGAATGGCGGCCTCTTGACAGGAAAAACAGGGAGAGTATACTATTTCCACTTCGGCAAGATTGAGTTACGGCGGGAAAACGAAGTAGTTGCGGTCTCGTTTTTTAGTATCTTGCTTCTAATAAGCCATTAACAGGGAGAGGTAATAATAGGTAGCCCTTATCAGAAGGGCGGCTTTTTTGTTTTTATGAGCACAACAAAAACAACCAGGCGGGAAAAGAAGTATTTCGGCAAATTCAAAAAGCCGTTTGTTCCCGTATCCAATCTGGTTACGACTCAAGTTGAGTCATTTAAGTGGTTGATAGAAAAAGGCCTCAAGGAAGTCTTCAGCGAGTTTTCTTCAATCAAGGATTTCTCCGAAAAGAAGTTCACTCTGGACTTTGCGAGTTTTGAGCTGACGGAGCCGAAATACGACGAGTATTACGCCAAGGACAACAAGCTTACATACGAGGCTCCACTTAAGGTCAAGGTCAAACTCACCAATCATATTCTAAAGACGGAAAGGGAGCAGGAGATATTCATGGCCGATTTCCCGCTGATGACCGGTCACGGCAGTTTCATAATTTCGGGAATTGAGAGAGTCGTAGTACCCCAGCTGGCGCGATCTTTCGGCGTATTTTTCACCAGCCAGATGATTCGCGGCCGAGAGATGTTTGGCGCAAAAATCATTCCTTCAAGAGGCGCCTGGATAGAGTTTGAGTCGGACCTTGAAGGCGCTATTTTCGTCCGTATAGACAAAAAGAGGAAATTTGCGGCAAGCTCTCTTCTGCGGGCTTTTGGCTCCGTTGATGACAAGGAAATTGTCGCTTTGTTCAAGAATGTTTCCGGCGGCAAGGTTGCTATGGAGAAAACTCTGGCAAAAGATCACGCCAAGACTTCGGATGAATCCTTTGTTGAAATATATAAACGCTTGCGTGATGGCGACCTTGCCAACGTTGACAATGCTATTGAATTTTTCAAGTCGATATTCTCAAGCGAAAGGTATGACCTCTCCAAAGTCGGCAGGTTCCGATTCAACAGCCGCTTCGGCAAAAATATGGGCGCGAAAGAACTGGAAAGACGAACCATATCTCTCGACGATATCGTTACGATAATCTCCCACATAATAACCCTAAACAATACTCCCGAGGCAATGGCGGACGATATAGACCACCTGGGTTCAAGGCGAGTTCGTTCAGTCGGCGAGATGTTCCAGCAGAAAATCAGGGTTGGCATGGCTCAGATAAAGCGCAATATTCAAAACAGGATGTCTGTCGTTGACACCGATGTCACACTGCCGGTCCAGTTCATAAGCCCCAAACCTCTGCAGGCGAGAATCAAAGAATTTTTCACCACCAACCAGCTGTCGCAGTTTATGCAACAGACCAACGCCCTTGAGGAAATAGAGCACCTACGCACCCTCTCTGCCCTTGGTCCCGGCGGATTAACCAGGGCCAGAGCCGGTTTTGAAGTCAGAGACGTACATCCTTCCCACTACGGCAGACTCTGCCCGATACAAACTCCAGAAGGTCCGAACATCGGCTTGATTCTGCGTTTGACCGTTCACGCCCGGGTAAATGACTTCGGAATGATAGAAACTCCGTATGTGAAAGTAGAAGACGGGAAAATCACGGGCAAAATAGAATATCTTAACGCTCTGGAAGAAGAAGACTCCTTTATTGCTCATGCGGCCACTCCCTACGATGAAGAGGGGAATATCACAGTTTCAAATGTTGAAGTCAGACATTCCAGGAAGCCGACTTCAGTACCAAAATCAAAAGTCAATTACATAGACGTATCAACCAACCAAGCGTTCTCAATAGCCACTGGACTCATTCCTTTCCTTGAGCACGATGACGCCAACAGAGCTCTCATGGGATCAAACATGCAGAAACAGGCAACGCCGTGCATAATCCCCGAAGCTCCGGTAGTGGCCACGGGGGTGGAAGAAATCGCGGTCAGAGATACAGGCAGACTCGTATTTTCCGAAGAAGAAGGCACGGTTTCTTATGTTGACGGCCAGAAAATAAAAGTAAAAAACAGCAAAGGCAAAGAGAAGGAATACAAGCTGATTAACTTTTCAAGAACAAATGGCTTCACCGCATTCCATCAGAGGCCGGCGGTTGAATTGGGAGAAAAGGTCAAAAAGGGCTCTCTCTTGGCCGATACATCTTCAAGCGACAAGGGGCAGATGGCGCTGGGGCAGAACATTCTCATTGCTTTTCTTTCATGGTCAGGAGCGAATTATGAAGACGCAATAATCGTTTCTGAAAAACTGGTAAAAGAGAGCAAGTTTTCAAGCATTCACATAGAAGAATTCGTAGTCAACGTCCGCGATACCAAGCTTGGACCGGAAGTTACCACCTGTGATATTCCCAATGTCGGAGAGACGAAGCTAAAAAATCTGGACGAAGAAGGCATCGTCAGAATCGGCGCTGAAGTCAGACCGGGCGACATTTTGGTCGGGAAAATTACTCCAAAGGGCGAAACCCAGCTTACACCGGAAGAACGTCTGTTGCGTTCGCTTTTCGGCGAAAAGGCCCGCGACGTGAAGGATACTTCAAAGAGGATGGAAGGCGGCAAGCGTGGAAGAGTTATAGACGTTCAAGTCTTTTCAAGAGAAAAAGGCGATAAGCTTGAATCGGGAATCATCAAGAGAATTCATATAGAAGTCGCCCAACTGCGGCACGTATCGGTAGGCGACAAGCTTGCCGGCAGACACGGCAACAAGGGCGTCATATCAAAAATCCTTCCGGTTGAAGATATGCCTTATATGGCCGACGGCACGCCGATTGACATCATCCTTACTCCTCTGGGCGTGCCCTCAAGAATGAACCTCGGCCAGATTCTTGAAATGCATCTAGGTCTGGCGGCTCACACTCTGAATTATCAAGCGATAGTCCCGCCATTTTCCGGAGCCACTGATTCGGAAATAAAAGATGAGCTGAAAAAAGCCGGCTGGAGCGAAAACGGCAAAATTCCGCTTTTTGACGGCAGAACAGGACGCAAATTTGACCAAGATGTGGCAGTCGGATATATGTACATTCTTAAACTTCACCACATGGTTGAAGACAAAATTCATATGCGCTCTATCGGCCCCTATTCTCTCATTACTCAACAGCCGCTGGGCGGTAAAGCACAGGGCGGAGGGCAGAGATTTGGAGAAATGGAAGTTTGGGCGCTTTTGGGACACGGAACGGCTTATACTCTTCAGGAAATGCTCACCATAAAGTCTGACGACATTGTCGGGCGTTCGGTTGCTTTTGACGCGATTGTCAAAGGCGAGCGCATTCCGGAATCCCATTCTCCGGCCGCCTTCAACGTCTTGCTCAACAACCTGCGGGCGCTTCTGATTGATGTTGATCCGAAAATCGCCAAAGAGGCCGAAGATTTAGAAGCGGAAGAAGAAAAATAATTTTACTACCATGAGACAAAGACGAGACGACAACAATTTCAGCTCAATCGGCATTAGAATTGCCTCTCCGGAGAGGATAAAGGAGTGGTCTTTCGGCGAGGTTACCAAGCCCGAGACCATAAACTACAGAACCCAGAGAAGCGAGAGGAACGGATTGTTTGACGAAAAAATTTTTGGTCCCGACAAGGATTATGAATGCTACTGCGGCAAATACAGAGGGATCAGATACAAAGGAATAGTTTGCGAAAAATGCGGCGTTGAAATTACCCGCTCTATTGTCCGTCGTGAAAGAATGGGCCACATAGAGCTTGCCACGCCGGTCTGCCACATCTGGTTTTTGAAAAGCATGCCTTCGCGTCTGGCTCTGCTTATGGGCATACCAGCCAATGATTTGGAAAAGGTAATATACTTTGCCGGATACATAATCACCAAAGTTTCGCAGGAAGAAAAGCAAAGAGTGCTTCGCGACCTTGACTCCGAGTTCAAATCAAAGGTCAAAGCCCTGTCTGACGAAAAGTCAAAGGAGTCACTGCGGGAACTCTTGCTCATTACCAAGCGCGACATTGAAAGCATCGTAGAAGGAAGGGTGATAGACGAAGTTGAATATCACAACTACTCGGTCAAATACGGTTCAATGTTTGAAGCTGGAATCGGCGCCGAAGCAATCTACAACATTCTCCGCAATATTGACCTCCATAAACTGATGGGAGAGCTGTCAGCCAGTCTTGAAAAAGCATCTTCTCTGGAAACGCCGAAAATCCAAAAGAGGATGAACTTAGTTGAACAGCTTATCAATTCAAACACTCGTCCCGAGTGGATGTTTATCATGCGTATTCCGGTTATGCCGCCGGCTCTCCGGCCGATGGTGCCTCTCGATGGAGGCAGATATGCGACATCCGACGTCAATGACCTCTACAGGAGGGTTATCAACAGAAACAACCGCTTGAAAAAACTCAAGGAGATAAATGCTCCGGACGTCATATTGCGCAACGAAAAAAGAATTTTACAGGAAGCTGTTGACGCTCTGATTGATAATTCTATACGCCACGGAAACGCCATATCAGCCGGTGTAAGCCAAGCCCAGCGTCGGCCTCTGAAATCACTTGCTGACAATCTGAAAGGCAAAAGAGGGCTTTTCAGGCAAAATCTTCTTGGCAAAAGAGTTGATTACTCCGGAAGGTCTGTTATTGTCGTCGGTCCCGATTTGAAAATGCACGAGTGCGGCCTACCCAAACATATGGCTCTTGAGTTATTCCGTCCTTTTGTCATTTCGCAACTTCTAAAGAAAGAACTGGCATACAACATTCGCGGAGCCAACCGTCTGATAGAAGAGGGGATTCCGGAGGTTTGGGCGATACTGGAAGATGTTATCAAGGATAAATATGTCTTGCTCAACAGAGCTCCTACTCTTCACCGTCTCGGTATTCAAGCTTTCAAGCCGGTGCTTATAGAAGGCAACGCCATCCAAGTTCATCCGCTGGTTTGCACGGCCTTCAACGCCGACTTTGACGGAGATCAAATGGCGGTGCACGTTCCGCTGTCGGAGGAAGCCCAGCTTGAAGCCCGCGAAATAATGGCTTCGGACAAAAATATTCTCAAACCGGGAAGCGGCGACCCGACCATTTCGGCAAAAATGCTGGACATTGTCTTGGGCTGTTACTGGATGACTAAATCGGTTACAGGCGAGAAAGGAGAAGGAAGGATTTTCCACAATCCGAACAGCGCCATTACCGCGCACGACTTCGGCGAAGTCAGCCACCGCGCAGCCATAAAGGTTATGGGCACTGACAACCAGAAATATTCTCAGTTTGGAGGCAAACTCTTTGAAACCACAATCGGCCGACTTCTGTTCAATAGCGTATTGCCGAGCGACTATCCGTTTATAAACCAGGAAATTGAGAGAAAGAAAATATCTTCTTTGGTTGACGATCTGATAGAACGCTATGGAGTTGATAAAGTTCCGGCGATTCTTGATAAGATAAAAAACTTTGGCTTCCGCTATGCCACTTACTCTGGTATTACTTGGGGTATTGATGATGTGAAGATTCCTTCAGGCAAAACGGAGGTGGTCAAGAAGGCGAAAATCAAAGCCGACGAGGTTAATGACCAGTACCGTTCCGGACTTTTGTCGGAAGAAGAAAGGGCTCGCAAACGTACCGAAATCTGGCACGCCGCCAAAGCCGAAGTGGAGAAACTAGTGCCCGACGCCCTTGATAAAAACAGTTCAGTCTATGACATGCTTAAGTCTGGCGCCAGAGGTTCTGTAAGCCAGCTTACCCAAATGGCCGGCATGAAAGGGTTGATAACCAATACAGCAGGCGAAACGATTGATTTCCCCATAGTTTCCTGTAGCAAGGAGGGTTTGACTCCTCTTGAGTATTTCATTACCACTCACGGTTCGCGCAAGGGTCTTACCGATACCGCCCTAAACACCGCCAAAGCGGGCTATCTTACCAGGCGTCTCTTTGATGTGGCCCAGGATGCCATTGTTACGGAAGAAGATTGCGGAACGAAAGAAGGAATTGTAATAAGTTCGCACAACGCGGTGGGGATTGAAGCGTCACTGCAGAAGAATATAAAGGGAAGATTTCTGGCCACTGATGTTTTGGACCAATCCGGCAAGGTCTTATTTGAAAAAGGTCATTTCCTTTCGAAAAATGACGCGTTGGCGATAGAGAATGCCGGGGTCAAGGAAATTAAAGTCAGGTCTCCTCTGACATGCCATAGCTCGCGAGGAGTTTGCGTCAAATGTTACGGAGCCGATTTGGGCAAGCATAAAGTCATTGATCTCGGAGAAGCCGTGGGAACCATCGCGGCTCAAGCCATCGGCGAACCGGGAACCCAGCTTACGATGAGAACATTCCATGCTGGAGGGACCGCCTCTATCGGCGGCGACATTACGCTTGGTCTGCCTAGAGTTGAAGAAGTGTTTGAAAACCGAAGGCCCAAAAACCCTGCTGTAGTGAGCCATGTTGAAGGAATAGTTACCAACATTGTTCAAGACGGCAGTGAAAAGAAAATCCTAATAGCTTCGGAGAAAAGCGCCAAGGGCAAAGAGTCCGTGGAGTACGCAGTACCGGTGCACAGGATGATTTCTGTGAAAAAAGGCGATAGCGTATCACGTGGTGAAATACTGACCGACGGATCAGTTGATGTTGACGAATTATTCAGATACGCGGGCAAAGAAGCGGCTCAAAACTACATCATTAGAGAAATATCAAAACCTTACGAACTTCAAGGCGAAAGCGTGTCGCGCAAACATATTGAAGTTATCGTTAAGCAGATGTTTTCCCGCAGAAAAATCAAGGACTCTGGAGACACCAGTCTTAACAAAGGTGAAGTTGTCGGTATGAGCGAACTTGTAGTGGAGAACGAAAAAGCCAAGGAGGCGGGTGGAGCTGAAGCAAAGGCCGATGAGGTGCTGATGGGAATTACGGAAGTTTCCCTAAATCGCAGAAGTTTCTTGTCTGCCGCCTCTTTCCAGCATACAACTAGGGTGCTCATAGCGACTGCTATTCGCGGGGTTGATGACAAGCTGGTCGGCCTGAAAGAGAATGTCATAATCGGGAGATTGATTCCAGCAGGTACGGGGTTTGACGGCAGTCCGAAAAAGCAATTGATAAGCGACCTGCAGAAAGAGCTGGACAGAGAAGACAGAGAGGGGAATCTTTAATTGTTCCAAAAGGGCGGGTTTTGGTTTGATTAGCGCAAGAATCTTATGCCATCCCCAGTAGAACAAATAAAAGAGCGTCTTGATATTGCTGAAGTCATCGGCTCTTATATAAAACTTGAAAAGGCGGGCGGCAACTTCAAGGCGAAGTGTCCTTTCCACAACGAAAAAACACCATCATTCTTCGTGTCTCCCGATCGGGGAACTTATTATTGTTTTGGCTGTGGGGCAAAGGGCGACATTTTCACCTTTATTCAGGAATTTGAAGGAGTTGACTTCCCCGAAGCGTTGAAAATGCTTGCTGAAAGAGCAGGAGTGAAATTATCTGACCGGAAAAACGTCAACTACAAGGAACACTCCGAACTTTATGGAATACTCGCCGAAGCGGCGGAATTCTTTGTCAAGAATTTGAAAGACAATCCTAAAGCTCGGAAGTATCTGCTCAATCGCGGCCTGAAAGAAAAAACCATAGAAGATTGGCAAATTGGTTTTGCGCCAGACGAATGGCGTTCCCTGTTTGAATATTTCAAGGCGAAAAATGTGAGTGACGAGAAACTTCTTGCCGCCGGACTTATAAAGAAGACATCGGAAGATGGCAAGAGAGAAACTTTCTACGATGTTTTCAGGGGACGGATTATGTTTCCGATTTCAGACAGCAGAGGCAAGATAGTCGGTTTTAGCGGAAGGATTTTAGTAGCCACTGACAAAGCGCCCAAATACGTGAACAGTCCGGAAACTGCGATTTTCAAAAAATCAGAAATATTGTATGGCCTCGATAGGGCCAAAAAAGAAATCAGACGCATGGATTATTCAATCTTGGTGGAAGGACAGATGGATTTGCTCATGGCGCACCAAGAGGGCTTTGCCAACGCAGTCGCCTCTTCGGGAACAGCTTTTACCGAAAACCACATTCTTCGCCTGAAGCGCCTGTCAGGAAGGATAATAATGGCTTTTGATGCTGACAGCGCCGGCTTTCAGGCGGCGAAGAAGAGCGCGGAGCTGTCTTTGTCGCTGGGTATGGAAGTCAAGATCGCCCCACTGCCCAAAGGCACCGATCCAGCCGAGCTCATAAAATCAGACCTGTCTGGCTGGCGGGACTGCTTGAAAAATTCAAAACACATCATTGACCACTATCTTGATACTCTGCTCACTTCCGGCATAAGCGGCAGAAATTTGGCCAAAGAGATAAAACTGAATGTCTTGCCGATTGTTGGACTTCTGCCAAGTTCGATAGACAAATCGCACTTTGTCTCCCAAATTGCAAAAAAGAGCGGACTTAGGGAAGATGCGATCTGGCAAGATTTGAAAATTACCGCCGAGTCGGGCATGTCTCAAGATATGGAGGACGGGCTGGAAGAATTAAGCCACCACAGAAACCATATAATAAGGAAGCTTGTAGGGATTCTGCTGTGGCAGGAAGGATCTGCGATAAAAAATATTGATGTGGAAGATTTGGGAGAGAACATTAAAAGAGTTTTGGGTTCGGAGAATTTTTATAAACTTTATAAACAATATGGCGACAATCGCGAGGAGCTCGTATTTGAAGTTGAAAATTATTACGGCGACGGGTCAATTTTGGAAAGGGATTTATCGGAGCTTCTGGTTCATTTTGAAGAGGACGCACTTAAGGAGCGTTTGGTGTCCGCAATGAGGGAGCTTCAGGTGTCTGAGGAGAGGAAGGATGAAGGGCGGTCAGCGGAACTGCTTTCTGTCTGCCAGTCAATCTCCGAACGGCTTGCAGAATTATCAAAAAAATCAAAGGCGTCGTTTTGACGGCTTTGGCGCGGTTGCTTAAAATTTTAAAAATTTAAACATATGGCAAAGAAAAAACAAAAAAAGGTAAAGTCGAGGTCAAAAAAAGCTTTAAGAAAAAAGAGAGCCAATTCTTCCAAAAGAAAAATCAGGGCCAAGACGAAATACCAAAGCAGGAAACGACAGAAGAAAACAAAGGTCTCGAAAGCCAAGACGAAGAAATCCTTTGTCGTGATTCCCAAGAAACTTTCCGCCAAAGCCGCCAAGAAAGCCGAAGAGATACAGCACAAGGTTGACCTGCTTATGTCCAAGGGCAAAGAAAGGGGTTTCATAACCTATGATGAAATTCTCAGACAATTTCCGACCGTAGAGGAAGACATTCTCTTTCTTGAGGATTTGTATGCACAACTAGCCGTGTCGGGGATTGATGTGCTGGAGGGTGGCGGGTTACTTGAAATTCCCGAAGAGAAAGAAGCCAGCAAAAAATTTGAATACGGACGGAGCGATTCCTCGTACGACTCTATCCAGATTTATCTTAAGGAAATCGGCCAGTATCCGCTTATTACCGGCGGAATGGAGAAAGAACTGGCCAAGAGAATAGAAGCAGGGGATGAAGAAGCCAAAAATTTGCTGGCTCGGGCAAACCTGCGTCTAGTTGTGTCTATCGCCAAGAAATATGTCGGCAGAAGCCCGGACCTTACCTTGCTTGACCTCATACAAGAAGGCAATCTGGGCCTCTTCAAGGCGGTTGATAAATTTGATTGGACCAAGGGCTATAAATTCTCTACCTACGCCACTTGGTGGATCAGGCAGGCCATAACCAGAGCGCTGGCCGACCAATCTCGAACTATTCGTGTGCCGGTCCACATGGTTGAAACCATCACGAAATACAAACAGGTTGTGAGGCGGCTTACCCAAGACCTGGGCCGCGATCCTCTGCCTGAAGAAGTGGCGACAGAAATGAATCTGGATGTGGAGAAAGTATATCAAATTGAAAAGATAGACCAGTCCACGGTTTCTCTTGAAAGCCCGATTGGAGATGACAACGATGACGGCAAAAGTAAATTGGGCGATTTTCTGTCCGATGACAAACTGCTTTCTCCCGACCAGGAATCTTCCCGCCGGATTGTCGCCGACCAGGTCAAGGAAATTCTAAACGACCTGCCGATAAAAGAGCGCCAGATTCTTGAAATGCGCCACGGGTTGGTTGACGGCATCACTCATACGCTGGAGGAAGTAGGCAAGGTGTTTGGCGTTACCAGAGAGCGAATCAGGCAGATTGAAGCCAAAGCGCACGAAAAAATCCGCCAGCATGAGAAAATCAATCGTTTAAGGAATTACTAATTTTGAAAATCAGCAACTTTAACTGCTGTGATACAATTTCCTTATGTCGGAAATCTCCTTTGAAAATGCCTATAAAAAGCTGAACAAAGAGCAGAGAGAGGCGGTGGACACCGTTGAGGGGCCTGTTATGGTCATAGCCGGACCAGGAACGGGCAAAACCTCAATTCTCACTTTGCGTATTGCCAATATCCTGCGCCGGACGGATACAAGCCCGGGCAGTATATTGGCGCTGACCTTTACCGAATCCGGCGTTCATTCAATGAGGCGCAAACTCGTGGAAATTATCGGGCCTGCCGCATACAGGGTTGGCATATTCACTTTTCACGGATTTTGCAATGAAGTCATGAGAAGATTCCCGGACTGCTTTGAAAGAATTTTGGGCGGGCACTTAGCAACCGAAGTGGACCAAATCAAAGTTGTTGAAAACATAATTAGGGATGGCAAATTCCACCACCTGAAACTCTTTGGCAACAATTTCTTCTATGCCCGTCCGGCTCTGCAGTCTATCAGGTCGCTTAAAAGAGAGAATATAACGCCGAAAGAATTTTCCGGTATTCTGGCCGAAAAACAAAAAGAATTTGACAGCTTTCCTAACCTCTATCACGAGAGGGGACAGTACAAGGGCCGTCTCAAAGGCAGGTACGCCGAATTACAGAAAAAAATTGAAAAAAACAGGGAATTGTCATCTCTCTATTTAAGTTACGAGAAAGCGCTCAAGAAAGACAACCTGTACGACTACGAAGATATGATAATTGAAGTTGTTTTGGCCCTTGAGAAAAATAATGACTTACTGCTTATGCTTGAGGAAGAGTACCAGTACATACTTGCCGACGAGCACCAGGACGCCAACAACGCCCAGAACAAAATTCTTCTGCTTCTGTCTTCATTCCACAAATCCCCCAACCTGTTCATAGTCGGCGACGAGAAACAGGCGATTTACCGCTTTCAGGGCGCGTCCTTGGAGAATTTCCTATATTTCAAGAAGAAGTTTAAGGACGCTCAAGTTATAAGGTTGCCGATAAATTATCGCTCCACGCAAAAGATTCTTGACGCTTCTCACACTTTGATAATGAAGGCTGGCGATTCGAACCACAGTTTGCGCAGGAGATTAATCGCAAAAAACAAGAAACTGGGCCGGGCGATAAAGTTTTATGAATTTGAATCCGCCGATGCCGAGCCGCTGTTCTTGATTACCGATATAGAAAAGAAAATAGAAAGCGGTGTGACGCCGTCAGACATTGCCGTGCTTTTCCGCGATAATAATGACGCAGTACCGATAGTTCAGGTGATGGAGAAAACGGATATACCTTTTTTGGTTCTCTCAAGCGACGATGTGTTGGAGGATTCTCTTATCAGACAATACATCGCTCTGCTTAAGGCGGTAAATAACTTTGGCAATGATGATTATCTTTCGAGGGTTCTGTTCGCCGAGTTTCTGTCCATCGCGCCGCTTGATGCCTACAGGATAAACAAATACGCGCATACCCGCCGCCTTGGCGTATCGGCAGTTCTTGAGAGTCGAAATGAGCTGGCGCGCTCCGGAGTAACCGACAAAATAAAGTTTAAAAAACTCTATTCTGATATGAGCAGGTGGTCCAAAGTTGCCAAGAATGACGGGCTCCTGTCTTCTGCCGAAAAAATTGCCAGAGAGTCTGGCTTTATTGATTATTTGATGTCACAGAAGAACTCCGTTTCAAATTTTGAGAAAATTGACGCCCTTTTCCGGCAGATGAGATCAATAGTGGAGACCCACAGGGATTACACCTTGGCTGATTTCATTGAATATATATCGGTCTTGGAAAACCATTCAATCCGAATGGAGATACCCTACAGGCCGGTATTCAAGACGGGTGTCCACCTTATGACCGCCCACCGCTCCAAAGGGCTGGAGTTTAAGTATGTTTACATCGTCGGAGCTTACGATGGACACTGGGGCAACCGCCGCGCCGTTGTGCATTTTCATCTTCCCATAACAGGCAAGCCGCTTATCGGTTTTGATGAAGACGAAGATGAACGTCGGCTTTTTTATGTCGCTCTAACCAGGGCGAAAGACGAAGTGGTGATTACTTCATCCAAATGGAGCAAGGACAACAAGCCGCGCCTGCCAAGCCGGTTTGTGGAAGAGATTGACATGAAGTTCTTGGAGAAAGTGTCGCCGGTGCCGGAGAAGGAACTTTCAAAATTGAAGGAAGGCCTCATTCACAAAACGCCGCAGGGCGGTGCTGGTGTCGACGATGCCGAATACCTGCGAAATTTATTTCTGGACCAAGGCTTGTCGGTTACGGCTGTCAACAATTATTTGGAGTGTCCGTGGAAATTCTTTTTTCAAAATCTTATACGCGTGCCGAAAAATCCGGAAAAGCACCAGCTCTACGGGACGGCTGTACACGAAGCGCTTAAATATTTCTTTGATAAGTACAAAGACGGTTACAATCCAACACTAAAGGATCTGAAAGACTGGTTTAGCATAGCAGTATCGAGAAAGCCTCTGTCCCAGAATGATTTCGCCGAAGCTCTTGACCGCGGTGGCAAGGCGCTTGCCGGCTATTTCAAGAAATACAATAAGTTGTGGCCGAGGGCGATTATAAACGAGTTGGCGATAGCCGGCGTCTTCATTCCCATTGACGGGGGCAAGAAAATTCTTTTGCGTGGCATATTGGACAAAGTGGAATTTATCTCCGGAAGCGAAGTTAGAGTCGTTGATTACAAAACCGGCAAGCCTCGTTCGCGCAATGACATTTTGGGCAAAACTAAAGGTTCGAAGGGCAATATAGGGCGCCAGCTTGATTTTTATAACGTGCTTCTTCAGGATTATGAGAATGGAAAGTACAGAATGAAAGAGGGGATGATTGATTTTGTGGAGCCCAATGATCAAGGCAATTACCGGCAGGAGAAATTTGAAGCGAATGGTCAAGACGCGGAAGAGCTGAAAAATTTGATTAAAAAAATAGCTTCCGAAATATACTCCCTGTCGTTTTGGGACAAGAGGTGTGGGGATCGCAATTGCGAGTATTGCCGCTTAAGAGGGTCAATAAGCGCCGCCGAGCTTCACTGAATGCCTTGGTTGAGAAGAGCCGCGTCAATGATGGTTTTCATCACATCATAGGGCTGGCCGCCTTCTATGGCGATTCTTTCTCCGCTTCTGGTGACAAGTATGCTATAAGGAGTTCCTCCGGCTCCGGCCAATACAGCGTCTTGGAAGTCTTCTTGGATTTTGTTTGCATATTTGCCGCTTGAAAGACAGGATTCAAAATCGGAAACTTTAATTCCAACCTCGTCCGCTATTTTGGGCAACTCGCTAAGATCAAGTCCGTTATTTGACGGGGTCTTTGCAAATAATGCGTCAATATAGACCCAGAATTCTTCTTTGCCTCCAAGCTCTGCCGCGCACTCCGTAGCTTCCGCTTCTTTTCTGGCTTTGGAATGCAGACTGTCAATGGGGAAGTGGCGATACACCCAAGCCAGTTTTCCGTCCTTGCCGTACTCATCTATCAGACGGTGCATCGTATTGTGGAAAGTTTTGCAGAAAGGGCACTCCGTATCGGAGTATTCAACTATCACGACTGGCGCGTTCGGATTGCCCAATATATGGTCATCCTCGCTCACCGCGCGTATATTTATGCCGCGCACCACGCTGTCATCGTTATTGAATATCTTGGAATCAGTTTGCCGGTTTGAAAGATAAAACCCAGCACCCACCAAAGCGCCGGCTAGAATGATTGCTACCGGTAGCATAAACGGACTGCCTTTTTGTGTTTCCATGTTGGAAACTAAGTATACTTCCTAAACTCACAACTAACAACCTGCTACCCACAGCTTGTAACTTATAACTTGTGTCTAACAATCGATAAGCTTATGACGGACAACCAATAATTGACGAATAATCGACGAAAAACAAAACAACACATAAAAACCGCTATAGCGGTTTTTATGTGTTGTTTTGTTATGCGATATACATGGTGTGTATTATGTTAGAAAATGGTATATACAATACCCGAAAAAGTGGCGGAAATATGCTAACCTACACTCATGTCTTTTTTTGAAGCGACAATCCTAGGCCTGGTTCAGGGCCTTGCCGAGTTCATACCAGTTTCATCTTCCGGCCATCTTATCTTGGCCAGAGAATTTTTCAGCCTCGCCAGTTTTGAAGATTTGGCGGTTGACGCCGTGCTTCAGCTGGCGACCGCCCTGGCCGTACTTTTATATTTCCGCCGCGATGTCCTGTCTCTGCTTCGGACTTTTTTCAGATGGATCGGACGAAAACCCGTCTCGGATACAGATTCAAAAATGTTATTAGCTATAATTATTGGCACTATACCAACAGTGGTATTCGGGCTTCTTCTTGAGAATTATATGGAAACAGTTTTCAGGAACGCATCCTTGGTAGCGTTGGCACTTCTAGCCGGAAGCGCGTTGATGATGTTTGCCGAAAAGCGCTTCAATAGCTCTGCCGTTAAAGAAATTTCGGCCAAGATGGGATTCTTCGTTGGTCTTTTTCAGTCTCTGGCTTTGATACCCGGGGTATCGCGTTCCGGTGCAACGATTTCCGGAGGGTTATTAAATGGTTTAAGCAGGGTAGAAGCGGCGCGTTTTAGCTTTCTTCTGTCTTTGCCCATAATCTTGGGTTCAGGAATTAAAAAACTTCTTGAACTTAATATAGGAGGCTCTCTCTCCGATATCGGTTTGCCACTTCTCCTTGGGGCAGTAGTTGCTTTCGTATCAGGTTTTTGGGCTATAAAATTCCTTATAAATTATCTGAAAACCAGAACTCTCAATGTATTTATCATTTACAGAATTGTTCTGGCTGTTTTGATTTTTATTCTTTTGTAAAACATTCAACCTACAAGTCAGACCTGTAGGAAACGATCTGTAGGAAACATGTGTTTTTTATTATCAGTAATTGCAATAAAAGTGAAAGCCCGCCGGTGCTTGCCTGCCTGAGCAGACAGGCGCGCGCGGCGGGCCCATTTCCTTACCGTAGTAAGGGAACGACATAGAGGGTTCCGGTTCGGCTGAGGGTGTTGAAGTATACCCGGTGTCGCTTGCCGAGCATGTTGAGGACGAGGTTCCAGCTGTTACCGCTACCGTCCTCAACCTGAATGCTTTCAATGAATGCATCGAATACTTCACCCTTCACCTTGAATTGCGGATTCGTCTGCAGGATCATCGGTTCCACAGTGAAGGAAATCTTTCTTCCTTCATGCCGAAGCCGGAGGGCGTCGAAGAGTTGTTCCCGCGACGGGCCAGCGACGATGATTTTCCGTGTCTCTTGGTTGGTCATAACGACCTCCATGAAGAACAATCTCCTTATTGGGGAAGAAGTACCCCGTTGCTCCGAGGAGCCACCTACCCATAACGAGTAGGAATTCTTTTTACATTATATCACATTTAATATATAAAAGTCAAGCACAAAATTCCGCTAACTAGCGGACCTTATTTTAAGCCACATTTTGACCGTCTTAATTCTTTATTCCCCGACTGAACGATGTCAGTCGTTCGGGCGGGCTGATTCCTTATTCTAATCAAAATGGCAACGTATGCGTAATAGAATTCTCCTCAAATCTCTCCCATTCGCTGGTGTCTAGAGGTATTTCTATCAACTTTCCGCCCTCTTTAAAAATCAGTTTGTTGTTGGCAATCGCGAAGTCGTAAATCTCTTTGGTGATTTTCACATCCTCAAGGCAGTAATCTATAACTTTCTGATATTCTCTTTTTTTCCACCACTCGTTTGCCATAAAGCTATGAGCGGTTTTATTTCTGCCGAGCGTCCCTTCGGCTATTTGGTTCAGCTTCATTCTTCGGCCGTATGAATTTTTTATCTCATGCAGAATATCCAAACTTTTTATTTTTGTAAGATCGCCCGGGTAGTATTTGTTGAGCAGGGGAATGTCGAAGTGGTCCGAATTGAAGCCGATAAGCATGTCTGCTTTTTCTATAATGGGCCAAAGGCCTTTCAGCTGATTTTCCGGAAAAGAGCTGTATAAATTCGTTTCCGAGTCATAAATGCATACGACAGAAATATCCAGAGCCGCCGGATCATTCACACCAACGTCAGGGAAAAAATTGCTGGTCTCAATATCAAAGACTATTTTGCGCATTTACCGCTGGTTATCTTTTAGAAAATTAACCACTCCATCTTCATCAAATTCCCGCTCATCTCCTGAAGATAGCTCTTTTATTTTAAATTTATTTGTGTTCTGCTCTTCTTCGCCGAAAGCCATAAAGAAGGGAACTCTGTTTTTGTCTGCCGCTTTGATTTTATCGCCAACTTTTCTGTTTGTAGTATCGGTGGCGACATTCAACTCCCGCTCTCTTAGTCTTTTGGCTATGGAGATTGTATTGGGAACATCGTCCTCGTTTATTGAAGCTATGCAAATTTGTGTTTCTGGCTTATAAGCAGGCAAGAGGTTTCGTGATTTCAAAAATTCACGGAGAGTAACATCTCCCATGCCAAAGCCGACAGCCGGAATGCTTTCATCATCAAAGAGTTTCGTCAGGTCGTCATAGCGCCCTCCGCCAAAGATTGAACGGGGATTGTCTTTATTTGTGTCAAATACTTCAAATATCATGCCGGTATAGTAATCAAACCCGCGAGCTAGAGCGGGCGAGAATGATGTGTTATTGATGCCGATCTCTCCAAGCGCGCTTATTATCTGTTTAGTTTTCTCACTTTCCTCAAATTCCAACTCTAGAGATTCACCGAGAATCTCTGCCGCTCTTTTCCGAAAATCCGAGCCAGAAATTTTGTCCTTTTTATCAAGCAATTGCCACATCCCGCGCTCTTGCTCCGGCGAGAGAGATTTTTCTCTCAACCCTTTGAGTTTGTTTTGTCTGTCATTTATCCTGATTTCAAAATCTTCATCCTTCGCCCCAAAACCTTTCATAATCGCGCAGGCAAGGGAAATTATTTCAATTTCCGCCTCAACGCCGGAAATTCCGAATATGTCGGCATTTAACTGCCAATGTTCTCTTTGGCGGCCCTTTTGGGGGTTTTCGTAACGAAAGAGGTTTGGTATTGAATACCAGCGAAGAGGAAATCCCAAATCCCGCCTGCGAGCGGCGACCATACGCGCCGCGGTCGGCGTCATTTCAGGCCGAAGCGTTACACTCCTGCCGCCTCTGTCCGTGAAAGTGTAAGTCTGCTCGTTGACAATTTCCTCCCCGCTTTTTGCGGCGTATAGTTCCGTCGGCTCAAGAATAGACGCTCCGTATTCCACGTATCCGTACGATTCAACCACTTTGCGGATTTTTTCAAACATCCATTTGAGAATCCGCATATCTTCAGGGAAGAAATCGCGCACCCCCCTGTAAGGCCCGGTATCCAGCTTTTTGTTCATCCCGTTAGAAATCTCTTAGTTTGTCTTGTAATACGACCATGATTTATTTAATGATTTTTATATTAATACACCCGCAAGTTGCTAAACCACGAAAATGCTTATGCCCAAGTGTTGATGTTTAGCTTCTTTTTTAAACAATCCTTTTTTACACTCTTCCTAAACTTGCCCGATTAACGTTTCCTATTTCTTACGGGACTCATAGCTAATATAGTATCAGGAATTTATTCTCAAACAACAACGCTTATCTTATTGAAGCGTAGTTTGCCGTTCTGGTGTTATATTTGCCGTTTTTGCACCGCAAAAGCAGTTTATATTTGTTGTCTCCCGAGTTATACTTTCTACTATGCCCAATGCCAATAGCGGGGTGCCGGAATTTCCCTTTGAATTAAGCGGCTTTGCAAACGGCGGCGCAATCCTCTGGACGGTCTTTGCGCTTTTTGTGGCTCTTTACATAATAGTGAGCGCCGTATTGGTATATCATTGGAACAGATATGGATTGGGCAGCAGAACCATCTTTTTTGCCCAGGCAGTGTTCTTTGTGGTTTCAATATTTTTATTTGCGGGAACCATAATCTCAATTTTGGCCCTCTAAAATGCTGCATCTTGACCCAGGAGAAAACATTTTGCTTGAAGTGCGAAAGCACTGGTTTGTCTTTTTTGCGCATGGCTTCTTCCTTGCCGTTGCCGCCGTCCTGCCGCTTATTCTTTTCGGTTTTTTTGAATATTATATTCGTCAGCAGTTTTCTGTCGGGAACAGCTTTGAAATCTTGGCGAGTTTTGTTTACAGCCTGTGGCTTCTGACGCTCTGGATTTCCTTCTTCGTGCAGTGGACAAATTATTATCTTGATGTTTGGTACATAACGGACAAGAGGATAATAGATATTGAACAGAGGAGTATGTTTTACCGTGAAGTTTCAAATTTGCGTTTTGACAAGATTCAAGACGTTACTATTGAAGTTCGGGGGATTCTGGCAACTTTCTTGGATTTTGGCAATATCAAGGTCCAAACCGCATCCGAAAACAGCAAAGATTTTTTTATGTCATATGCCGCACATCCCGACAGAATCAGAAAACTTATCTTTGAACAGCACAACAAAGTAGCCGAAAGACCTCTAAAAGTAATTCCTCATGATAAATAACCAAGGAAGGTCAAGGTTAATTTCGTTTGTCTTCGTTTTTCTCGTTGCCGTTTTAGTTTTTGGTTTGTACAAAACTTTTCTAAAAGAGAGGGTGGAAGATTATGTAAGTGATATAAGGTCGCAGGTCGCCCAAATTGACCTCAAAAAAGATTTCAGTGCGCCCGGCGGCCTTGTCTCTCTTGTTAGCAAACAAAGCACACCTCTTACCAGATCCGGCATTTTTTCATTCACTAACATAGAGAGAGAAGGGTCTGGTCTGCCTATCTTTCTCTCAAATTCTAAACTTGATGCAGTCGCCGAAGGCAGGATTACGGACATGCTAAACAAGCAATATTTTGACCATGAATTTCCCGGCGGCAAAACCGCTTCTGTCCTTGCTGAAGAGCGCGACTATGAATACATAGCAATCGGCGAGAATATAGCAATGGGCGGATTCGAAGGGGATCAGGATTTGGTTTTGGCTTGGATGAATAGCCCGGGCCACAGGGCAAATATTTTAAGCAATAATTTTACCGAGATGGGCGCGGCAGCCAGAGAGGGAACGCTTAATGGCGACAAGGTCTGGCTTGCTGTTCAAATTTTTGGCCGGCCAACCTCCGACTGCCCAAAGGTAGATGGGGGACTAAAGGACGCAATCTCGGCAAGAACCAGTCAAGCCGAAGCGCTTCAGGCAAAGCTCAATACAAGGAAGCAGGAATTGGAAAATATGGCCAAAAACAAGGAAAACAGGGACTTATATAACCAAAGAGTGGCTGAATACAACTCGCTGGTTTCAGAACTAAACACCCTTGTGGATTTGGTCAAAGAGGACATTGCGGTTTATAATTATCAGGTGAGGGGATTTAACGAATGTATAAACAATTAGTTCGGAGTTCACTACTGTAAGACGCCTTGCCCCCAAGCGTCTTAGAGGATTGGCTCGCACTTTATATCGCGGGCAAAGATTATTAATTACCAGTTAAATTATGATACGAAAAATAATTGTGCTCTCTGTCGCTGCGGCTTTTATGCTAAGCCCCTTTGGGGTGATAAACGCGCAGACAACAAACGCCGCTCTTTCGGCGCAAGTGCAGTCCCTGCTTGATCAGATAAAAAATCTCCAGACACAGATTGAAACACTCCGGGCTGCTCAACAGCAGGTAGTTCAAGCCACTCAAGCAATCCAGGGCACCCTGTCTCTTATCAGGGGTTTAAGCCAGGGAATGAGTGGCGATGATGTCTCGGCGCTTCAAATCACTCTTGCTGCTGACCCGAGTGTCTATCCGGAAGGCTTGGTCACAGGATATTTCGGCCCGTTAACTGCTCAAGCGGTTAAAAAGTTTCAAAAGAAATTCGGGATTGAACAAGTCGGTTTTGTTGGTCCTAAGACATTAAAGGAGTTGAACAGGGAGTTGAATCGTCTGGCTATAGTCAGAACTAGCGACGATGATGATGATGACGACGATGGCAGCAGTTCAAGCTCTTCTACAACGTCCGCAAAGTGGTGTATTCCGCCCGGACATCTAATTGCCCCTGGCTGGCTGAAAAAGAACAACAGCGGGGTATCGTCCATTGTGTCAGTTTGTAGCGGAACAATTCCTCCGGGAATCGCAAAGAAGTTGCCTGGGTGGGGTTCTTCAACAACAACGCCGACTACAACTCCGCCTGTCGTAGATACCGCAGCGCCTGTCATTTCAGGGGTTTTTGCAACCAGCACGACTGCTGTGATGACAATTATAAAATGGACTACCGACGAAAATGCGACAAGTAGGGTTTGGTACAGCACAACAAGTCCTGTTTCAATAGCTGGCACGATCAACACTGGAACAAATGATTTGGTAAATAATCATAGCGTTCCATTGTCTGATCTGGCCACCTCAACTGCCTATTACTACTTGGTAGTTTCCGGGGATGGTTCTGGTAATACTGCAACGTCAAGTCAGTATTCGTTTACCACCCTAAGTGAGTAAGACAGTAAAATAGTTAGAAACGAAAAAGGCCCCTGCTCATAACAGAGGGTCTTTTTCGTTTGCTCTTGTTTACTCTCCACGCCGGAGGTAATTTCCTCTTTTTTATTTTTTGGCATTCTCTCCCTGCTCGTCTTGAGGAGGAAATATGAGCGCCTTTTAAAAGAAACTTGTGAAATTCCCCAGTGAGAATAAACCTAAATGTCAGTATGCGCTTGTCAGTCTCCAAGTCAACAACAAAAACACTCCAAACGGTGAAAAACCTGTGGAAATGCTGTTGATATTATGTTCAAAAACCAGAATTTCTGGGGATTAGATTCCAAGTCCGCCAGTTGTTCTACTTTTTTGAAATTTTTTGCCAAAGCCAAACAGCAAGAAGAACGCCAACCACAAGCCAGACAAGCCATGTCAAGCCCATTAAAAGTGGGAATCCTCCTCCGCTCAAAGCATTGCCATATCCATACATCATAACCAATAAATTATATCATTTATAAAAATAAAATGGTGAACCCCGCCCTCCGCGTGTACGCGGAGGGCGGGGTAGGGAATCCGGTCAGATGTCCGCTTCTGTTCCGATGTGCTCGGGAGAATGTTGATTCGCCTCATCCGGTTCATTCAGCCGCGCCTTCAGAACTTCCCTGATGGCAAGGAAAGCCCTTCTCTTCATGGCTACACTCGGCATTAACCCCGGATGTCTTTCCTTGGGTTCCGCCCAACCGCACTCTTCACAGGGGATACCGGAAGAGGGGTCGAAATCCCGATTCTCACAACCCGGACAAGCCATTTCAGACCTCCTTTGGTTGACCTCTGGCCGGTGGTTGGTACAATCTCCAGAAAAAAGATTAACACAGACACGGTGCTGAAGGCAAAATTTAAACAAAAAGAACCAAACAAAAACCGTCCGGCACTCACCTCGTGAGTGCCGGACGGTTTTTGTAGTTAGCACGTAATGATTAATCGGTCCATACAACGAAAGTGAACAATTTGTTTTCCGAGCCTAGATCTTGTTCGAAGACTACAGGTTTGCCGTTTTTGGAGAATTTTACTGCCTTACCCCACGCTGTTGGTTCGTCTAGGTTGTTATTCCCAACCGCGCGTCTTGTAAGCTGGTTTAGCGTGCTTGCGGGGTCAAGATGCAGGTATATATTTTCAAGCTCTTCATAGTCGTGGAAATTCGGGTGCTGGTTTAGCGTAGGATCAACTGAATAATCCATACACGTACCGAGAGGTGAGTTGTAGAAATCCTCATCTTGGTGGTCAAGCCCCAAAGTGTGTCCGACTTCCTGGCACATTACTGAAGCTCTCCAGGCCGGAGTGTTGTAGACGGAAGACCTGTCAAAATAAGAATCGTTCAGTTTAACAGTTGCCTGGGTGATATGTTCAGAACTCGTCCAGATTGAGGCCAAGCCGAGCCAGCCGTTTTGGCCGTATTTGCTGCTGCAAACTTCAACCTGTCCGTTCGTCGGCCTGCAATTTGCCGGTCTAGTCGCGCCCTTAATAACTGAAGTACCTAGCACGGCTGACTGACTCCAATCGCTTGAAGCTTGAGTCAGAAACGAGATCCAATTTCTTGAAATATTGTTACCCAAATTTAAGTTAAAGGGGTTAGCGGTCCTTGCCCAGTGATATCCGCCCCATGAATGATTAGCCTCTGCTCTATTGGCAAAACTAGATGAGAAGATTACCAGAAGAGCGAAGAAACCAATAAACTTCATTATTTTAGCCATATTTTATGTTTAGTCTTTTAACGTACCAATTATATCAAATTATAGTCTTTTTGTCAATGGGTTAATTGGTGTAAATAGAGCATACATTAAAAAAGCTTTGGGAGCAAAACTTTGCTAATATATCTCATATAATATGTCTAAAATAAAAAATAAGAGCGAATTATCAGTGAATTCACTGCGGTCGGACGCAATGGATATCCTTTCGGCAGGTTTGGATGCAATCGATACTTCCGGTGCAGTAAGAAAGAATGTTATTTATGAAAAAGAAAGCAGAATGCTCAAAGTGGACGGCAAAATATTTTATCTTTCTGAATATAAAAATATTTACTTAATTGCGTTTGGCAAATGTGCGGTACTTGCTTCTCAGGAGCTTGAGGAAATATTGGGAGATGAAATCAAGGGTGGAATTGTTCTTGATATACAAAGTGGTTATTTCAAAAAGCTTCAGTCAATTGTCGGCACTCACCCCTTTCCTTCAGAAGACAACATGCGGGCAACTGCTCAGGTTGTAGAGCTGATAGACAAGGCGACGGAAGACGATTTGGTCATAGTTGTTATTTCAGGAGGCGGTTCTTCTCTACTCTGCCTGCCTTACGAAATATCTTGCGAGAATCTGGTAAAGATAACAAAGGTTTTATTTGAAAAGGGCGCTAACATTGAAGAAATAAATACAGTAAGGAAACATTTGTCTCAAGTACAAGGCGGACAAATGGCAAAACTGATATATCCTGCTTCTTCAATAACTTTAATATTTTCTGATGTTCCCGGGGACGATCTGTCAGTAGTTGCTTCCGGTCCGATGTCAAAAGATTTAACAGTTGTTGAAGATGCCCAGTCAGTAATGAAAAAGTATGATGTTATAAATCTATGCCAAATTCCCCAATGCGAGCTTACAGAAACTCCTAAAGAGGAAAAATATTTTGAAAAAATCTTTACATGCCTTTTGGTTAATAATGCGGTTGCGTTAAAAGCAATGCAGGAATTCGCGATAGCAAAAGGCTACAAAACAAAAATTGTTTCAAAAACTTTGTCTGGAGAAGCAAGGGAAGTTGGAGTATTTATTGCTAAAACTGAAATAGGCTCTAAAACGGCTCTTTTTTATGGCGGAGAAGCCACTGTAACTGTTAAGCAGAATGGTAAAGGGGGCAGAAACCAGGAAGTGGCGCTTGGCGCTCTGCCTTTTATTGAAGAGGGGAAGGTGCTCGTGGCTTGCGCATCCGACGGAGTGGACAATACTGATATGGCTGGTGCAATCGTGGATGGTATAGTCAGGGTAAAAGCGGAAGAACTTAAAATCAATCCGCAGGAATATCTAGATGCAAACAACTCTTATGAATTTTTTGTGAAAGTCGGTGCGCATATAAATACAGGCATAACCGGCTCAAATATTTCTGACTTATATATGTTGATTTCTGAGTAGTTTTCCTTTCTCTGCAGAGCGTCAATCGTGTATAATTTAACCACTGCTTTTTGCTATGGAAAAAAGTCAAGCTCTTATTTTGTGGTTTGATCAGATTTCAAACGATGATGTCTCTTTAGTCGGCGGTAAAAATGCGTCTTTGGGCGAAATGTATACTCGGCTATCACAGCGGGGAATTAGAATTCCAAACGGTTTCGTTATTACTGCGCTTGGCTATCGTCGTTTTGTCGGTCATAACAATCTGAATGTATTTATAGCCGAAGCGCTAAAGGGCCTTGACGCTTCCGATATCGGAGAGCTCCAGAGAGTTGGCGGCAAAATACGCTCCGAATTTATGAAAGCGGAATTTCCGGATGATTTGTCGGAAGCCGTGAAGAGGGCGTACGCTGACCTGTGTAATGCCTATAATTCTCCAAATGTTGATGCGGCTGTAAGATCATCCGCCACTGCGGAAGACCTTCCCGGCGCCTCTTTTGCCGGAGAGCACGAAACCTTCCTGAATGTTAGAGGTTTTCAAGATGTGCTTGATGCAATCAGAGCGGCCTTCGCTTCTCTTTTCAATGATCGGGCAATCTCTTATAGGGTTGATAAAGGTTTTGCCCATGACTCCATATCGCTCTCCGTTGGGGTACAGAAAATGGTTCGATCCGACATTGGCGCCTCCGGAGTCATATTTACTCTTGATACGGAAACCGGTTTTCGCGATGTCGTAACAATAACCAGCTCTTGGGGTTTGGGTGAAATGGTGGTTCAGGGGAAAGTAACACCTGATGAATTTTTGGTTTACAAGCCGACTTTGGCTCTCGGATTTTCCCCGATAATAAAAAAGAGTATGGGGCCAAAAACCGTGAAGATGGTTTATGCTCCAAAGTCCAAAGCAAGACCAGTTTTGGAAAAGAAGACGTCTCTTAAAGAACGCAATTCGTTTTCCATTTCCGACAGTGAGGTCTTGGAATTAGCTCGCTGGGCGATAGAGATTGAAAATCACTATTCAGAACGCGCCAGGCATCCAATGCCTATGGATATTGAGTGGGCAAAGGACGGAGAAAGAAATGAGCTGTATATCGTTCAAGCCAGGCCGGAGACCGTCCAATCGGAAAAGAAAAACAGTTTAGTCAGGGAAGAATATATTCTTTCGGAAGAGGGCGCTCTTTTGGCGAAAGGGATTTCAGTTGGTACAAAAATAGCGACTGGCAAGGCTAGAGTCATAAGATCCACCAAAAGACTTGATGAATTTGAAGATGGCGAAATACTCTTCACCGAGATAACCGACCCCGACTGGGAGCCAATAATGAAAGAAGCCTCGGCCATTGTCACCGAAAAAGGCGGCAGGACATCGCACGCAGCTATAGTTTCAAGGGAGCTTGGTATTCCGGCCGTTGTCGGCGCCGCAGGAGTTTTATCAAAAGTGAAAACCGGAATGGACATAACTATAGACACATCTTCGGGCGACATAGGCAAAATTTACGAAGGCATATTGCCTTTTGAAAAAAAGGAAATCAATCTTGATACAGTTCCGGAAATAAAAACACATCTGGCGATAAACGTTGGCACTCCGGACGGCGCCTTCTCCCATTCCACCCTGCCTCACAGAGGTGTCGGCTTGGCCAGAGAGGAATTCATTATCGCTTCCCGTATTCGAGTGCATCCGCTAGCCCTGCTCCGATTTGATGAAATCAAGTCAACTGCCCTCAAGAAAAAAATAGAATCAATAACCATCGGCTACGGGTCCAAAAGGGATTTTTATATAAGAAATTTGGCACAAGGCATTGCCCAGATAGCGGCCGCCTTCGCGCCTTATAATGTAATTGTTAGGTTTTCGGATTTCAAAACTAATGAGTACAGGGCGCTTCTCGGCGGAGTGCTATTTGAACCGGAAGAAGAAAATCCGATGCTCGGCTGGCGCGGCGCCTCGCGTTATGTCCATCCGGATTTCAAGCCGGCTTTTGAAATGGAGTGCGAAGCGGTCAAAATAGTCCGCAACGAATTCGGATTAAAAAATTTGAAAGTAATGATTCCGTTCTGTCGGACTCCGGAGGAGGGCAGACACGTTATGGAGATAATAAACAGTTTCGGGCTTTATCAGGGCCCTAACGAAGAAGACCTGAAGGTCTACGTGATGTGCGAAATTCCCGCCAACGTCCTGCGGGCTGATGAGTTTCTTGACATTTTTGATGGCTTTTCAATTGGTTCCAACGACTTGGCCCAGCTCACTTTGGGTCTGGACCGCGACTCATCAATAGTCGCGGGAATATCAAACGAAAACGATCCGGCTGTTAGGAAAATGGTTGCCGACGCGATATCAGCTTGCAAGCGTCGCGGCAAATACATCGGGATATGCGGTCAAGCGCCGTCGGATTATCCGGACTTTCTGCGTTTCCTTGTTGCCAATGGCATAGAATCAATATCTCTCAACCCGGACTCTATTTTGAATATGATTTTTGAAGTTGCAGAAGAAGAGTCGCGTATTCAAAATCAATAATATGGCAAAAGCAATCAGCGATTTATACGCTCGAGAAATACCAGATTCGAGAGGCATTTTGACGCTTGAAGTGTCTGTGTCAGACGGCGAGAATGTCGTCTCTACCCAGGTGCCTTCGGGAAAGAGCGCCGGCTCTCACGAAGCTATCGAACTGAGAGACAAAGACGACGGCGGTGTTACCGAAGCTTCGGATAATATAAAAAATATAATACGGCCGCAGCTTGTTGGAATGGTTCCGGACCAGAAGGAAATTGACAGACTTCTGCTCCAACTTGACGGTACTCCCGACAAATCGCACCTCGGCGGAAATACTCTAATAGGCATAAGCACTGCCGTTGGGAGACTTGCGGCGAAACAGGAGGGTGTTCCTCTCTGGCGGCATATATCGGAAATTACCGATTCCAAGCCGTCATTTCCGGCGCTTTTTATGAACATCATCAACGGCGGCGTTCACGCCGATTTCCGCCTGCCGTTTCAGGAGTATATGGTGGTTATTTCCGGTGATTCTCCAAAATTGTCTTTTGAAAACGGCAAAAGTATTTTCAGCTCTTTGGAAAAAATTATATCGGAAAAGTACGGAGAGGTGCCGATTGGCGACGAAGGCGGCTATTCACCCAAATGTGATTCTTTAGAAGAACCATTTGAAATTCTCAAAGAATTGGTTTCCCAGCAGGCAAGCGTATCGTTGGCGATTGATGCCGCCGCGAGCGAATTTTATAAAGACGGATTATATGAACTGCTGGGAAGAAAATATTCTTCTGCCGAGCTCGTTTTGGTTTACAAAGAGCTACTGGAAAAGTACCGGCTTTTGAGCATAGAAGACCCTTTTGCCGAAGACGATGGCCAGAGCTTCAGGCAATTGCTGTCTCAGACAGAGGGGCGGACGTTCATCGTCGGCGATGACCTAACGACAACAAATCCCAATCGGGTGAAGTGGGCGGTTGAAAATAAACTTGCCGATGCGATGATTGTGAAGCCAAATCAGATTGGCACTTTGACGGAGACCTTTGAAGCTGTGTCGCTAGCCCGCAATGCTGGCTGGAAGCTTATCGTTTCGCACCGCTCGGGAGACACAATGGACGACTTCATCGCCGACCTATCCGTTGGCATAGGAGCTTTTGGCATGAAAGCCGGGTCGCCCAATCCGCCTGAAAGAGTCGCCAAATACAAACGGCTTGCAGATATTGAATTAGAAATGCTTTGATTTGGTATAATTAGGGATATGACTAGTGTCTTTAAGGTCGGATGACTTAAGGGGATTTATCTTCTCAAAATTTTTGGCTGCAGAATTATGCAATACATATACATTTTAGAAAGTAAAAGTGATAATAATCTATACGTTGGCTGTACCAATAATCTGCAAAACAGGGTAAAATTGCATAATTCCGGAAAGGTATTATCAACAAATAAGAGAGGTCCTTTCAAATTAATACATTATGAAGCTTTCTTAAATAGAAAGGACGTATTTAATAGAGAACAGTTTATAAATCAGACTGGGGAAAGAAGCATATAAAAAGCTTCTAACTAGTTACTTCCACAGCCAAAAAATTTAGGAGGATGAAGATACTTTATAGTTTTGATAAAGAGGCAGAGAAAGAGTTCGTATCTAGGGCGTTGAGTGATTACGATGTTGTATTTCACCCCGGTTCTCTTCAGGACGGCATCTGGTCTGGAAACGGGATTGAATGCCTCTGCATTTTTGTTGATTCAAAAGTCGGCAAGGAAGAGTTTGACAAACTACCGGATCTAAAGCTTGTTGCCACGCGCTCAACCGGATACGATCACGTGGATGTTGAAGAAGCCAAAAAGCGGGGGATCGCCGTCGCCAATGTTCCGACATATGGTGAGCATACCGTAGCCGAGTTCGCTTTCGCTCTGCTCCTGACGATTTCAAGAAAGATATTTGAAGCGCGCAAGAGAGTTATAGAAACCGGCTCCTTTTCTTCCGAAGGTCTGATGGGATTTGATTTGAAGGGCAAGACAATCGGCGTTGTCGGTACGGGAAACATCGGAAAAAATCTCATAAAGATAGCCAGAGGTTTTGAAATGAACATTCTCGCCTTTGACATACACGAAGATCAGGAGTTTGCCGAAAAAATGGGTTTCAAGTACGTTTCTCTTTCGGATTTGTTCAAAGAGTCGGACGTTATATCTCTCCATTTGCCCGAAAATGAGCACACCCACCATTTGATAAACAAGGATAAGCTCGCCGAAATGAAGCCGGGCGTGGTCATTGTGAATACTGCTCGAGGGGGACTCATAGATACTGAAGCCTTAGTGGAGGGTCTTGAAAAGGGGATTATCGGCGGCGTTGGTCTGGATGTTTTGTCCGAAGAGGGTTATGTCGCTGACGAAATCAAGCTAATCGGCAAGCCGCATCCACAGGAAGAGCAGTTGAAAAATCTCCTGATGAACCACTATCTCATTGACCATCCGCGCGTCATCATCACTCCGCACACTGCGTTCAATACCAAAGAAGCGATGGGCAGGATTCTTGGCGTTACGATAGACAATATAAAATCATTTTTTGCCGGTGCGCCCAAAAATACCGTCTAAAGCTCAATAATCTCCGGAGAATATCTCGCCGATTCTTCCCGTGCTGGTCATACAGCTGACTATCTCAAGTCTTTCTCCCTCATACATGTCGCTTATTTCTCCTTTGAGCGTGCCTGAATCTATCAGGCCAGATTTGTATTTGCCGATTATCTCCTCGTACTCTAAGTCGTACTTCTCTAGGGTTTTTGTTAGGCAGATGTCCAACTCGCCCAAGTTGAAGTTTATCTGAAACCTGATTTGAATGAATAGTATTAGTGCGATACTGGTAAAAATCGCCAGAGCGATTATCTGAAGCCATCTGATGAAGGCGTCCATTCTGCGTGATTGTTTTTTGGGTCTTATTACCATAGGCCAATTTTGTTGAGAGTTCTCGTTGAATTAATAATACCACGCCCGTTTTGCAAAAAAGAAGAGCCGCCCTCGCGCAATGCGCGGGGCGGCTCCGGGGTACCCCGTGGTCGCCTAACTGCTCGGTTTCCACGAAGCACCCATGAGAAGCATCCACTTCGCGGCATTGGAATTCCAGGTTGCGCTGGAAATCAACGCCGTCTGGCCGCCGAGGCGAAGCGTATAGCTCGCCCCGTACAGCCAGTTGAGAGGGTCGTCCAGGAAGTCCAGTCGCCCGACGGAGAATCCCATCGGACCGACATTCACGCCGGCCATGGTGAAGTTGCCGATGAAGATGGATTCCGGATTGGGCACGTCGTCGTCCCAATCCCTTGGTTCCCAGGCGAAGAACGCCGGCCACTCCAGGACGAAAATCGAGGGTGCTGATCCGGCGATGCTCCACAGTGCCTCGATCTTCCAATCGAGGTACAGGTAGGGGCCGACCCATGGTGATTCCTGGAAGTGACCGAATGAGCCGGCCAACTGTCCGGACAGCGCACCCTTCTCCCATGTCGGTCCGTACAAGAACCAGGCTTGTTCGGACTGGACGACGAACTCGCCGGCGCCGTGTCCGTTCTGGAACTGAACGGTTCCAGCGATGCCGGAGCTGATCGCGTCCTGCCCTGAACTCACCTTGAGCCCAGAGATCTTCCACTGGGCGAAGGCCGAGCTCGAAAGCCCGAAAAGTAGGCAGACTGCCATCGCGACGAACCATCGGATCTTCACGTCCCCTCCTTCTCCCCTCTAGGGGATAGGTGTGGTGGATGCAATGTAAACAACAGCTTCTACTTGTATTATAGCAAATACACAGAATTTGTCAACCCTGTCGTTATGGTTCAATAGCTTGGAAACACCCGTCTAGTATCATGAAAGATATGTCATATACAAAAAATCCATAC
>MHVD01000003.1 GCA_001823695.1 Candidatus Zambryskibacteria bacterium RIFCSPHIGHO2_01_FULL_43_25
AATTGATTCTTCAAAAGCCAGATTCAAATCAATGGAAATGTCACGACCTCTGGGTGTACGAGACCTGCCTCCGCCGAAGAATTCACCGAATATGTCGCCTAGATCAAACTCAACTTCGCCGTTGCCAAATCCTTGGGAAAATTGGGAGAAATCAAAACCGCCAAAACCGGCGTCGCTAGCACCAGCTCCGCCAGCGCCAGAAAAGACTCGGCCGTAGGCGTCGTATTCGGCGCGTTTTTTATCGTCAGAGAGTATACCATAAGCCTCATTCACCTCTTTGAATTTTGATTCATTGCCGCCTTTTTTGTCCGGGTGATATTGATGCGCGAGTTTTCTGAACGCTTTTTTAATGTCGTCCTTTGTGGCGCTTTTTTCCACACCCAGAACTTGGTAATAGTCTTTCGGCATAGATAAACATTATAACCAATATTAGAAATTAGGTTAATTAGAAATTTACTTTTTATCCTCGTCCTTTTTGTCTTCCTTCTTCACATCCTCAAACTCTACATCTTTCACATTTTCCTCAGTTTTTGGGTCTGTTTGCTGTTGTGCGCTGTTAGTTGTCTGTTGTTTGTTTAGATATTCCCCTATCTTCTGCATTTCGGTTGAGAGTTCATCTGATGCTTTCTTGATAGAATCCGTTGTTCCACTGTCTTTTTCTTTCTTAAGGGCGTCTATTTTACCTTGGACGCTAGTCTTTATCGGGGCAGGCACTTTGTCTCCCGCATCCTTAAGTGCTTTTTCGGCGGTGTAGATGAGCTGTTCTGACAAGTTTCTGGCCTCTACCAATTCTTTTTTCTTCATATCTTCTTCGCCGTGCATTTCGGCTTCCTTCTTCATTTTTTCTATATCCGCTTGGGAAAGACCCGAACTGGCCTCTATGCGTATTGACTGTTCTTTACTTGTAGATTTGTCTCTTGCTTTGACATTGAGAATGCCATTGGCGTCAATGTCAAAAGACACCTCAACTTGAGGCATTCCTCTGGGCGCTGGAGTAATACTGTCTAGGATAAATCTGCCCAAGCTCTTATTGTCAAAAGCCATCGGACGCTCACCTTGGGTGACATGAATTTCAACAGAGGTCTGATTATCGGTAGCGGTGGAAAATACCTGTGATTTAGAAGCCGGTATGGTCGTATTTTTGTCTATAAGTTTGGTTGCAACGCCGCCCAGCGTCTCGATGCCAAGAGACAACGGAGTGACGTCAAGCAGGAGAATATCCTTTACATCTCCGGCAATTATTCCACCTTGGATTGCGGCGCCCAAAGCGACCACTTCGTCCGGATTGATGGTTTTGTTTGGTTCTTTGCCAAAGAAACTTTTTACTGTTTCAACAATTGCCGGCATTCTAGTCTGGCCTCCTACCAATATAACTTCATCAATTTCGTTTATCTTGAAGGGAGAAGACTCCATCACGTTTTTAGTAATCTCCATTGCCCTGTCAATGAATTCGCGAGAAAGTTCTTCCAGTTTTGCCCGAGATATCTTGATAAGCAGGTGCCTTGGACCGCTGGAATCGGAGGTGACAAACGGAATGTTTACTTCCGTTTCTACGGCAGTAGAAAGTTCAATTTTTGCTTTTTCCGCCGCTTCATCCAAACGCTGGAGCGCCAGAGGGTCTTTCTTTATATCAATGCCGGATTCTTTTTTGAATTCATCCGCAAGCCAGTTGATAATTTTCTGGTCAATGTCTTTTCCGCCCAAGTGGCTGTCGCCGCCTGTCGCTTTCACCTCCACAACATCGTCTCCAACCTCAAGAATGGAGATGTCATAAGTCCCGCCGCCAAAATCAAAGACGGCTATCTTTTCATTCTTCTTTTTGTTAAGACCATAGGCCAGCGCCGCGGCTGTCGGTTCGTTTATGATTCTCTTGACGTCAAGGCCGGCGATCCTGCCTGCATCTTTCGTGGCTTTCCTTTGTGCATCATTGAAATACGCCGGTACGGTGATGATGGCCTCGGTGATAGTCTCGCCCAACTTGGTTTCAGCGTCTTGTTTCAGTTTTTGCAAAATCATGGCTGAAATTTCCTCCGGCCGGTAATCCTTGCCGCTCATCTTGACCATAGCGCCTCCGTCGGCGCCCTTTATGACTTCAAACGGAACCGTGTTCCTGTCTTTCTGCACCGCTGGCTCGTCAAACGTGTGACCGATAAATCTTTTTATGCCGAATACGGTGTTTTTGGGATTTGTAACCGCCTGGCGTCTAGCCAATAAACCTACCAGACGTTCTCCGGTCTTTGATATGGCGACGACGGACGGAGTGGTTCGAGCGCCTTCCGAATTTTCCACAATTTTTGGATTGCCAAGCTCCATCACGGCTACAGCGGAGTTTGTGGTTCCTAGATCTATTCCAATGATTTTAGACATAAAATACGTTGTTAAATATTAACTTTTAACGTTTAAGCGACGAATATTATAATCGATTTTAAGCCCCAAGGCAAGCCCTAGATTCCTAAAAATCGCTATATTGGGCAGTAAGCCAGACTTAAGTTTTTTGGCCTATTCGAACCTTCGCCGGCCTGACTACCTTGCCATGAAGCGTATATCCAGCCTGGAGCACTTCAAGCACGAGATGGTCCTTACTTTCGTCTTCCGTCTCAATTGTTCCCACCGCCTCATGAAACTTGGGGTCAAATGGCTCATTTAAGGGCACAATCTTCCCCATGCCGTTAGTCTGCAAAACCGCCAGAAGTTGGTTTTGGATTGAGGTTACCCCGTCTTTCCATTGGGAATCTCCCGCTTCCGTGGCCTTTGCTATTGCCAAATCAAAACTATCAAGTATCGGGGTAATTTCTTTTACAAAATTTTCTACGGCGAATTTGGCAAACTCTTCTTTTTCTTTCTCGTCTCTTTTGCGCAAGTTTATAAAATCAGCTTTTGTGCGCTGAAGACCGGTCATGCTCTCCTGCTTTTCAGATTCGCATTTTTTGAGTTTCTCACGAAGTTTTTTTATAGTCTCTTGAGGATTCTTGTTCCAGCCAAAAGCGCCACTGTGTTCCAAAGTGTCTTCTTCAAACACCAAATCCTCTTCGGCTGAATCAGTTTGTTCTTTTTTTTCTTCTGGATTTCCCTTCTCTTCTTTCATATCGCAAATGTAACTAAAAAAGACAGAAATTACTCCTAACAATACAATCGTGGCGTAATCTGAAAGCTAAAAGCTGACCCAAACAACTTTTATTTTATAAAATTTGAACGGGCAGGCAGTTGACAGCTATCTTTTAGACCATTGCGGCGCTTTCCTTGCCTTCTTTAGGCCAAATTTACGGCGTTCTTTCATCTTTGGATTTCGTTTGAGATATCCCGCCTTTTTCAAAGTTTTTCTCTGACTTTCATCAATAATAACGAGCCCCCTAGAAATTCCGTGACGGATGGCCTCCGCTTGAGAGCTGATTCCGCCGCCCTTGACAGACACCGAAATATTAAAATGCTGGTTTTGTTTAGCTTTGCCTAAGGGCTCGTTGACGGTCTGCTTTAAAGTCGCCGTAGGGAAATAATCCTTGAGTTCCTTTTTGTTTATAACGATAGACAGCTTGGATGCTGGAGTAATTCTGACTCTTGCCACGGATGTCTTCCTTCTACCGACTGTTTCTATGTATTTGTGTTTGGTCTCTTCTTTCATATTCTATTTCGAAATTTTGAGGTTCTTTATCATTTTTGCCCGCAATTTATTTTTTGGAAGCATTCCATAAACCGTCTGCCTGATGATTTCGGCAATCCCCCGCCTCTCCAGCCGGTGTTTCATCGCTTCTTTTTTCAAACCACCAGGATAACCGGAATAACTTACGTATTGCTTCTGGTCTACCCTCTTTTCATTCAAATCTAGTGCGCCGGCATTTATCAGATGGACTTCCACTTCAGGAGCAATATTTCTGGCAAATCGGAGAGAATCTTTGCCAATTAGAAGACTCGCGGCCTGGCTTGCCACTCTTCCCAGTTTTTTGCCTTTTGCGTCTATGATCTTCATAAATTTTTCTTATGAGCGAAGCGAATTAGAAACAATTATGACCCAGCACTAATTTCGCCGATATACTATCACGCAACGCTGCGCCCGAATAGGGCTGGGCTATTCGCCCAAACGCGTTGCTGTTTTTAGCTGATACTTTGTTGTAATTTTTATTTTGTTCCATTTTGTCTTGCGAAATTAGTGCTGGGTTAAGAAAATCATAGTCTCCGTCAGCCGACGGATTCTTGGTTTTCTAAACGAATTCTATGTGTGCCATAGGACTGGCGTCCCTTTTGCGATTTGGCATCCTTACTATTCTTGTATAGCCGCCTCGCCTATCTTTATACCTTACAGCAATATCCGAAACAAGCTTGTGAGTCGGATTTTTTCCGACATAGGCGATAAGCGTTCGGCGGCTGGCAAGAGTATTTTTCTTAGCATGGGACACAAGTCTTTCCGCAAATGGCCTGAGTTCCTTTGCCTTAGCTTGAGTAGTTTGAATTTTTCCCCTGTTTACCAAAGACACCGCAAGCGTCCGAAGCAGAGCTTTTCTCTGGTTTCTCTCTCTGCTTAATTTTCTGTTTTGATTGTGGTGTCGCATGATACGAAGATTACTTCAAGGTTATTCCATAGCCACCCAATGTGTCTTTAATTTCCTGAATCCCTTTTGCGCCCAAGCCATCTATTTCCAACAGATCTTTCTCCTTCTTGCGGGCAAGGCCGCCAACTGTTCTTATATTGGCGTTGGAAAGAGCATTGAAGGTTCTGGCGGAGAGTCCCATTGACTCAATTCTGGTTTTCAAAAACTCTGGGTCTATTTCAGTCGGACTGACAGAATCTTCGCGCGTTTCAGCTACTCCTTCTTTGGTTGGAATCTCTTCCTCTTTGAAACCAATGATTGATTTAAGCTGGTTTATCATTATTTCTATGGATGATTCCAGTGCTTCTTTTGGACTGATGGTTCCGTCTGTCTCAATAAAAATCTTCAGTCTGTTGAAATCTGTCCTGTCGCCCACGCGCATATTTTCCACTTCGTAACTGGCGCGTCTTATCGGAGTAAAGATGGCATCAAGGGCAATTATGCCGATGTCAACGCGGTTTTTCTGAAGAGTGTCTCTGGAAACATAACCCATTCCTTTCTCGGCGGTCATCTCCATATTCAGTTCGGCATTCTTGTCGGTAATGCTGGCGATTACAAGTTCAGGATTTAGGACCTCAACCTGTCCCGGCAACTCAATATCTCCAGCAGTCACCTCCTTGGCGCCTTTCACTTTGAGCTTGAGAATTTGCGGCTCCTGCGTATAAACCTTCAATCTGATTTTTTTCAGATTAAGCATAATCGTTATGACATCCTCTTTTACGCCTGGAATTATGGAAAACTCGTGGTTTATGCCAGGAATTTTTACAGAAATTATGGCGGCGCCTGGCAGTGAAGACAGAATAATTCTCCTTAATGAGTTGCCCAAGGTATGACCGTACCCCGGATAAAGCCCGTCTATTTCATAAACGCCGGTAAAGTTGTCCTCTGACACTATTTTCGGCTTTGATGGTAAAACTATTGTTTGGTCTGTCATGTTAATTGTATTTATTAAAAAATTATCTGCTATAAAATTCCAAAATTGATCTCAAATCAAACATCAAATTAACTCCCTCCACCTTTGGCAAACTTTCAATCGTAGCCGTGTCGGCTTTCATATCAACCTTGATCCACGAGGGCTTCTCTACCTCGCTTAAGCGTGAATTGAGGTCGGCAAAGAGAGGCTTACCGGCACTGGCAACACGAATAGAAACGACATCTCCGACAACCAAATTGATTGAAGGTATGGTAACCCTTTTGCCGTTGACCAGTATGTGGCCGTGAGAGACCATTTGTCTTGCGGCCAGACGAGTTGGAGCAAAACCAATTTTACAGACAACATTGTCCAATCTGGTTTCAAGATAGCTAAACATCCGAGAAACTGCGTTTGTATCTTTTTTCGCTAGAGCTTGCCTGGCATACTTTGAAAACTGTCTTTCGGTCAAACAATACGTGAATCGGGCTTTTTGCTTCTCCAAAAGCTGAGAACCGAATTCCGAGGAAGCTCTTGAGAACTTCTTTCTCCCCTTATCTTTCCTCTGTTGGGAAAGGGTAAATTTCTGCGTTTGAGTTTTCTCAAACACCGGAGCACCCAACCTTCTAGCAATTTTATACTTTGGTCCGATTCTCATGATTTTTCTATACCCGTCTGGGCTTTTTGGCCTTGGGACCATTATGAGGAATGGGCGTGGCGTCTGTTATAGAAGTTATGTTTATTCCCTTTGAAACAAAGCCCCTGATGCCCGACTCTCTGCCCGAACCAACTCCCTTGACCACAACCCTGACTTCTTTCATACCCATTGATTGGGCCTTTGTTCCGACCAACTCTCCCACTTTAGCTGCGGCAAAAGGGGTGCCCTTTTTAGCGCCCTTAAATCCGAGAGAGCCGCTAGAAGACCAGCAAAGTGTTTGGCCTTTCTGGTCAGTCAGAACTATCTTGGTGTTGTTATAGGTTGACTCCACACACAAAATGCCGGCATCAACGCGTTTTTTTGAGATTGCACCCAGTGACTGGCCAGCTTGCCCTTCGGTCTCGTCTCCTTCTTTCTTTACTATCCTTTTTTTACCCATA
Source organism: Candidatus Zambryskibacteria bacterium RIFCSPHIGHO2_01_FULL_43_25 (assembly GCA_001823695.1). Classification (GTDB taxonomy): domain Bacteria; phylum Patescibacteriota; class Minisyncoccia; order Phycocordibacterales; family Zambryskibacteraceae; genus MHVD01. The sequence continues at coordinate 6,592 of MHVD01000003.1, forward strand.
ATAATACAAACACCCTACCGTCCGCTTAAGCTAGGCGGTAATTTTAGTCAATATACCGAACCCTTAATTAATATCATCATCCCGCATAAAAGTAAAGTGCCATAAGGTTTTTAAAAAGCTTTATTTCTTCTCAGCAGCTCTTCGTCCCGTACCCATAGTCTTGCGAACGTTGCCTCTTCGCGTTCTTGAGTTGGTTTTCGTTCGCTGGCCCCTGACCGGAATTTGCTTGCCATGCCTGCTGCCTCTGTAAGATTTTATATCCTTTAGACGTTTGATATTAGAACTTACTTCACGCCTGAGGTCACCCTCTAGACGATAAGTTTCTATCGCTTTTCTAATGACGTTTTCTTGTTCAACCGACACATCCTTCGCTTTTAGGCCAAAGTCAACGCCGGCTTTTTTGAGAATTTCGTGAGCTCTTGAACGGCCAATACCAAAAATGGTTGTTAGGCCGATCTCCAATCTTTTGTTATCAGGTATAGTTATTCCCAAAAGTCTCATAAATTAAAAGATAGGGCTATCCCTGCCTTTGTTTGTGGCGGGGATTAGCTTTGCAAATCACAAAAACACGGCCTTTTCTTCTTACCGTTTGGCATTTCGCACATATTTTCTTCACTGAAGCTCTTACTTTCATCCCGTTAGAGATAAGGAATTTTTAGATTCCTGTTTTACTATGTAACAATCTATATTTCAAACACTAACATTATAATTCAACCCTGAATCCTCCTTCGAGACCAACTATCTCTAACGGGATTCATTCCAAATACAAGCCACTATCATACAGATTTGCCAGAACCTGTCAATAAGGCACTTAATGCAAATACCGCCCACTAAAGCCTTCTTACTATTCTTCCCTTGCCTCCGTACGGGTCAATTTCCACTTCAACTTTGTCTCCGACTAACACTCTGATTTTGTGCATTCTCATTTTGCCCGCAAGGTAAGCCATTGTTTCCTTTCCGTTGTCATCAAGAACCACCCTAAACAAGACATTTGGAAGTGCCTCGGTAACCACACCCTTTTCAACTTTATTTTTAGATAACTCTAGGCCTTGGGTCATTATTGCTGGCTCGCTTCGCCCGCTACTATTTCAACTTTAATATTTTTTTCTGATTTTGGGAACGTTCGCTTCCACATCGGCCGGACAAACGGCTGGACTTTGTCTATAGCCACATAGCTTGACAGTATTGCACTGATTTCTTTTTTCGGTTTACCAACCAGATCTCTTTTTATTGCATCCTCGTCAATATTTGCCACTAATATAATTTGCCCATTAATCTCGAATTCAAACGAGGTGGTAGTATCAACGCTAAAACTTTCTTTTTCTGAAATTATTATCGGCAAATTTTCAATATCAACTATGCGGACATCGCTAGCTGGAAAACTCGGAGCAAATTTGGAGGCCGCATAACTCGCCAGAAGCGACCTGTTAAAGACAATGACGTTCAGAGTGCCCTCTTCATTGACCTGGACCGAATCTTCTTTGACATCTGACTGCGGTATTGGTTTGAATTGGAAGAATAGCCCGTCTTTGACAATAACGTAGCTGTCCGGCAATTGGCTTTCTATTTCTTTTGCCAGGTTTTCTGTCAGAATTGAATGAATTTCACCTTGAGCTGTTGTCAAATCGTTTTCTGAAACAGTTTTCATTTTACCGACAAAGCCGCCTGCTATATCGGTTTTTGATCTGGCATACATCTTTTCAAAACGCGGATCACCCTTGAAACCCGGAATGGTAAAGTCTTTTAGGCCAACGTTGTATTTCTCGCCCGGTTCATCAGCAAAGACAGTGACTTCAATGCTCCCGGGAATCTTTTTGCCATCTTTAACCTGTTGCCCGGGTACGACTACAGACTCGTCAATGCGATAAATAAGGCCCTCCGGGGTCTCAAACCTGGTGTTTTTTATAAGTCTTTGACTATTTGCGTCATAGTCGTTATATACAACTATTCTGCCGCTCGCCTTTTGTTCCACATCTTTTTCACCTGTCGCTTTCACAGGAATACCATGCTGTTTGACAATCTTTATTACCTCAAAAGACACAGAATTGTCAGCCCCCTCCTTGTCGGCCAAAAGCAATTGGCCGATGGCTGAAACCGACTGTTCCTTGGGAGTTATTTTGACTGTGGCGCTTTCAAACAAGGACAGAATAGCGAAAATCACGATAATGACTGCTACGCCAATTGATATCCAAATAATTTTCTTGGACGGTTTGTGATCGTTGCGACTTTTGTATTGGTCGTAGGTTTCAATCTCTGGCGGTTTTGGCGGCTCGGAGACTGTGGGTTCGTCTGATATCGGAATATCCGGGCGAATACTGCGGGGTGCTCTTCTGGGCACTGGAATACTTCTTATAGATCGCCTCTCCGGCGGAATAACGTCTTGTAAAATATTTTTTGGCATTATTTTAAAATCAAAACTAAAAATTCCTAAAAGTCATCAATATAGTACCAAGATAAAATCATTTGTAAAAGGGAAAATCAGCTTAAGAAGGAACCGTGTTTATTTATGAATATGGCGGACATAGCAATAAACGGATCCGAAATTCCTCCGGCGTGGAAACTGACAGCTTGTTTTATTATCGAATCACTCAAACCATAAACTCGAAAAATCCCGAACAGTTTGTTTAGCTCTGGACTATCTTTTATAAAATTCTCAAATAGCTTGGAGTACCCCGGCTCAACCGCCAGAAATATGACATTGGAAGAAATCTTTCCTTCAAAAACGTTGGAGAGCGAGTCGTGAACCGAAGAGAGCCAATCGCTCTTGAAACCCTCTATTGCCTGGTTGATGGCATTACTTGTCGTGGCATCAAGCCGATTTTCTTGATATGTTCTGAAGAATGACGATGCGATATCGTCAGAAGTACCCAAAGACTCCCCTATCTTTCTCTCAACAAAATTCCAGCCAAGTGGGAAGAAGGCCGATTTTTCAAGAGCACCGTGCTTGAGAAGCGAGATCTCCGTGTCTTTTGCCCCTATATCTATGAGCAGTGCATTATGTTCTTGGGGAAATAGTGCAATTATTGATTCAAAGAATACCAGTGGAAATGAATGGAACGATATGCCTTCCGTGTGCGAATGTTTCAAAACGATGTCCCGCGCATTTTTCAGAAGAGATTTCGGAGCTATGCTCATATAAATGGACACGTCCAGATCATTTGTCTTCTTCTGGATTGGATTCAGAGTATCGTAACCGTTGAGACGAACTCGCACCGGCTGTCTCTCTATCATAACTGCGCCCATGTTGAATCTGGACGTATTTCCCTTGGCCACTGTCTGTTCAAATTTCTTTTCTTCTTCGTCAAGAATTCTGTCAATAAGACCGCCACTGACTGTGAAAACTTCATCCTTTTTTATTCTGACTCTTCTATTTTCCGACGAATACCAGGGCAGACGCAGTACAAAGAGAACTTGATTGAACGCACCCTTAAAAACCCCTCGCAAAGAAGGCAGCTCTCTTGCGTTTTTTGCTATATCTACAATTGATTCATCAATAAACTGCTTCAGGACTTGTTCGTTTTCAACGCTGTTGTCAAAGGACAGATTCTTTCTGATTACTCGAAGGATTGTCGGCAACTTTTTGTCTTGAAGCAAAACCAAACCTGCGGCAACGCTTTTGCTTCCAATATCAAAGACGAGAACCTCTTTATTAACTTTTTTGAATAAGCTCATGCCGTTCCCCCATATTATACAGCAAAAGAATCTAGCTTAGAACCGCTTTTATTCGTCTAATGCCCGAAGCGACAGCTTCCTCTTTCACGATTTTAAAGACGCCAAGTTCTCTTGTATTTGACACGTGCGGACCGCCACAGAATTCTCTGCTGATAATCTCGCCGCCCTCATCTCCTATCAAATAAACTGAGACAATATCGGGATATTTTTTGCCAAATTCCATTTCCGCGCCAATTTTTTCAGCTTCGGCTTTAGGCATTTCTTTCCTTTCTACATTCAAACCTTTTTGGATGTTTTCATTTACTAATCTTTCCACTTCCACAAGTTCCTCCTCTGTAAGTTTCCTATCAAAAGAAAAATCCATTCTCAAGCGCTCCGGTGTAATATTACTGCCCCTCTGTTTAACTTGTGAACCAAGGACTTTCTGAAGCGCCGACAAAAGGAGGTGATGAGCAGTATGGAGCTTAATTGTAAGGTCAGAGTGGTCCGCCAATCCGCCTTTAAACATACCTGCAGATGCTGCACGCGATAATTCTTGATGTTTTTTAAACTGATCCTTAAAACCCTCAATATCAACTTCTATATCATTTTCCTTAGCGACCTCAATTGTCATTTCAAGTGGGAAACCAAAAGCGGAGAAAAGAACAAATGCATCAAGACCTCTTATTTTCTTATCGGGGAATGACCCTTCTTTTATCATATTAATAATCGCATTTAATTCCCTTATACCTTTCACTAGAGCTCTTCTAAATTTGTCTTCCTCATTAGATATTTCATCAACAATTTGGTTATTAGATTTAGATATCTCTACATAAACACTTCCATATTTATTAATAACTGAAGTAATTATGGGTAGCAGGTCATTGATTCCCAACTTCTCAGCATACCTTATGGCTCTACGAAGCAATCTACGTAATATATACCCTCTATCAGTATTTGACGGCATAACTCCATCAGCAATCATAAAAATCGCAGTTCTTACATGGTCCGCCACTATTCTCTCCGCCCTCTCGTTCTGTGTGCCAGAGTTTTGTCTGATTGTGTTTACTATCGGCTCAAACAAATCCGTATCAAAAATACTTCTTTTCCCCTGTAAAACCATCGCTAATCTCTCTAGCCCTGCGCCCGTATCAACATTTCTATTTTTTAGCTTGCCGATTACTTTGCCGTCCTTCTTCTCATATTCCATAAATACATCGTTCCAGATCTCTACCACTTTTTGCTCTACATCGGCTTTAAGAAATTCTTCTTTTGGCATATCACCCAACCCTTCGGGAGTTATGTCATAAAACATTTCAGTATCCGGACCACATGGACCGTTGTCTCCAGCACTCCACCAGTTTGATTTTGACGGTAAAAAATAAATCCGTTTTTCCGAAATTCCTAAATTTTTCCAGATTTCAAATGAATCCATGTCCTTGGGAGCATCTTCGTTGCCCTCAAAAACAGTTACGTAGAGACGTCTTGGGTCAAGGCCGAATCCTTCCGCCTTTGAAGTCAGTAATTCATAGCTCCAAGC
>MHVD01000004.1 GCA_001823695.1 Candidatus Zambryskibacteria bacterium RIFCSPHIGHO2_01_FULL_43_25
ATTCTTTTTTACCCCCAAAATTGAATACAAATTAGTCGCCGAGCGAAGCGAGGCGAACCAAAACTCTTTGACTTTTCCTACGTGGTGCACAGGGAGGGATTCGAACCCCCGTAGCCCAATGGGCGATGGATTTACAGTCCACTGCGATTGACCACTCCGCCACCTGTGCTTCTAACACAAAGCACATTTTACTGTGCTTTATACCTTTTGCAAATTAGTTTTTGTTGACTTTCTTTTTGGACTCGTCAATCATGCTCGCCGCCCAGAGACTGCCCTTCCTTCCCTTTTTCACTTCAAAACTCAATTCTTCGCCTTTTATTCCGACACTTACCGTGCCCCCCTTGCTGACTTGTTTGCTCAACATAATAGTAGCGACCGAATTTAAAATTTTACTCTGAATCAGACGCTTCAGAGGTCTGGCGCCGTATTGCGGGTTGTAACCTTCCTTCGCCAGATATTCCACAACACCGGGAGTCAGTTCCAAATCTATTTCTTTCTGCATAAGTCTTTCCTTCACCAAGCCGATTTGGATTTTGACGATTTCACGGACAGCTTCAGGCGACAGTACGTTGAAGAGAACTATTTCATCAAGACGATTCAGAAACTCCGGATTGAAATGATCTTTCACGCTCTCCATAACCTTGTTTTTGACCTCGCCATAATTGAACTCATCCCTTTCATCCGCGCTGGCAAAACCCAGTCTCTGCATTTTTTCTATGTACTTGGCGCCGATATTTGAAGTCAGAATGATTATCGTGTTTTTGAAATTAACCGTTCTGCTTTTTGCATCGGTAAGCCGACCATTATCAAGAACTTGAAGCAGGATATTGAACACTTCCGGATGAGCCTTTTCAATTTCATCAAACAAAACCACGGCATAGGGCCTATGGCGGACAAGTTCGGTAAGATGGCCGCCTTCGTCATAGCCGACATATCCCGGAGGTGAGCCGATTATCTTTGAGACGGAATGTTTCTCCATAAACTCGGACATATCTATTCGGATTAGCGCTTTTTCGTCGTCAAACATAAATTCGGCCAGAGCTTTGGTCAGCTCTGTCTTGCCCACTCCAGTAGGACCCAAGAAAAGGAACGAGCCGATGGGTCTTCCGGGGTCGGCAATACCGGCTCTGGAACGCTTCACGGTGTCGGCAACTTTGCCCACCGCTTCGTCCTGGCCGATAATCCTTCGGGTAAGAAACTCCTCCATTCTAGAGAGTTTTTCCGCCTCTTCTTCAAGCATTCTGGTAACCGGAATACCCGTCCAACGAGAGACGATGTCCGCGACATCAGCTTCGGTGATTTCTTCTTTAAGAATTCTTCGCGAACTTTGAAGACGCTTCAGCCGCCTTGATCTGGACTCAAGCTCTCTTTCCAATTCGGGAATTTTCCCATAACGGATTTCCGCCGCCAGAGAAAGGTCAGTTCGCGCTTCTGCCGATTCCGCTTCCAAACGCAAGCCTTCCAGCTCTTTTTTTATTCGCTTAATATCATTGACCGTTTCTTTTTCATTCTTCCATTTCAATTCAATCTCCGATGTTTTTTCTTTCAAATCGGCTATTTCCTTTTCTATTTCTTTCACACGCTGTTTTGATTTCGCATCCTTTGAACTGGAATTCAATTCTCTTTTCAGGGCCTCCTTCTCAATCTCTAGTTTCATTATCTTGGAATGGGTTTCTTCAAGGACCGGGGGCATATTCTCAAGAGAAATCTTGAGATGCGATGCCGCTTCGTCTATCAGGTCAACCGCCTTGTCCGGCAAAAATCTGTCGGTTATATAACGGCTGGAAAAACTTACCGCCGCCCTTATAGCTTCATCGGTAATTCTCACCCCGTGGTAAAGCTCGTATTTCTCTTTGAGGCCGCGCAAAATACTTACAGTATCGTCAATCGACGGTTCACTCACATAGACGGGCTGAAATCTTCTGGAAAGAGCAGGATCTTTCTCTATGTGCTTCTGATATTCTTTCAGAGTCGTGGCGCCGATTGCCCGAAGTTCGCCGCGGGCGAGAGCCGGCTTCAGCATATTAGAAGCATCCACGGACCCTTCGGCCGCTCCAGCGCCGACGATTGTGTGAATCTCGTCTATAAAGAGAGTGATCTTGCCTTCCGACCGCTCAATTTCTTTCAGAATATTTTTCAGGCGTTCTTCGAATTCGCCTCGGTATTTGGTTCCCGCAATAAGAAGACCCAAGTCAAGAGAAACAAGCTCCTTATCGCGAAGAGATTCCGGAACATTGCCGGCGGTCATTCTTGCAGCCAAACCCTCAACTATCGCCGTTTTTCCGACACCTGCTTCACCTATAAGGATCGGATTATTTTTTGTCCTGCGTGAAAGTATCTGAATTATCCTGGAAATCTCGTTGTCGCGGCCGATGACAGGGTCAAGTTTGTTCTGGCTGGCAAGTTTGGTTAGACTTCTTGTGTATTTCAGAATTGATTTGAACTTCTTGGGTTCTTTCACCCCGACCTCCTTCGTGGTCTTCAATTCTTCCAAAACCCTGACAACGCTGTCTTTTTCAATCTTAAAACGAGTTAGAAGCTCCCTTGCCTGACCCGGGGCGTCAATAGTAGCAATAAACAGATGCTCGGTTGAAACGAATTCATCACCCAGATTGCGAGCGATTTTTACACTGTTTTCAATAATGTGAGCAAGCTCGGGAGTAATGTATATCTGATACGACGGAGCAGCAACCGACGAGCCGTCCGGAGATTCAATCACCTCAAGCAAAGAGTCGGTAAGAAGAATTATGTCGGTGTCGAGCTTGTCCAAAATGGAAGTGACCATGCTTTCCTCCTGCAAAATCAAAGCGGCCAGCATATGCATAGGACTTACGTGGTTTTGCCCGCGCTCAATAGCAAGCTCATGGGCTCTTTTTATGGCTTCTTTTGCTTTTGTCGTAAATTGGTTAAATGATGGCGGCATATTCTTTATTAAATATGATACAACGTCAAACTATTATTGTCAAAAGAGAATCCCGAATTTCCTATCAAATAGAATGACGGGACATGGCCTGTTTTATTGCCCACACCGAGGCAAAGGCGTTGGAATTCGGTTCAGATTTTGATATATGAATACCGATGACATCGCCGGAGAGGTTTATGAGCGGACCGCCAAAGGTCGGTGCTTTGGCCACAGTATCAGTTTCAATCACCACTGCAAAGTCCTTGCCGTCTACATCTTTTGAAGACAAGCCAATAACTCTGCCCACTCCGACAATGTTTCTGCTATCACCTTCGATAGACACCACAGATTGACCCAGCTGTGGAGCAACCTGGGAAAGAATGGCTGGTTCGGCCGGCAAAACTAGCCCGGTCGGTTTGACAGTTTGGAAAAACGCCAAATTGCTCTCATCATCATAAGCCAAAATCCTTAAGTCAAAGGAAGTTCCTTCAGAAAAATTCGTACGAAAAGTCCCTTCGGTGTTCAGGCCGTCTTGCCTGTTTGTAACAATAAGACCCTCTTTAGAAATTAACACGCCAAGCGAGGTCGTGGTTAGTCCAGTAGTTGGATCATTGGCTATTACACGTACGATACTTTCGCCATTTTTGGCTATGGCATCTATAACTCTGTCTTCTTCCTTAACTACCACCGTAACCTCCTTGACTTCGCCGCTACCCGCCCCCTCTTCCGGTACAACTTTCTCAACTGTTTTCTCAACAACTCTATTGATTGTTTGGGTAATTTCAGCCGGCACTTCCTGCAGGAGAGATACGGTTATTATCCCCGTGGCGATTGAGGTCACAAAGCTAATCAAAAGAGTCAGCAGTACGAGTTGTGTTTTATTTAAATCTTCCATCCCGTTAGAGATTAATTCTAATCTAGCTAAATAATAGAAGAAAAACTTCGTTAAATCAAGAAAAGAATAGTTAAATTATTTTCTTAAGAGCCACTACCAAAAAGTCAATGTCGCTCTTTCCAGTAGACCGACCAAATGAAAACCTCAACGAAGATTTTGCGCAATTGGCTCTGCCCAATGCCGACACCACATAAGACATAGAATTTTCATTAAGATTTCTGCAAGAACTTCCAGACGAGCACATTATGCCCGCTTTATTGAGTTTTATAACAGCAAACTCGGCATCAATACCGGTAAAACAAATATTGACGTTGTTCGGCAGACGATTCTTCACAGGACCATTCAACTTGGCTTTTGGGAAATTCTTCAATATCTCACTGATACAGTAATCTCTTAGAGCAGTCAACCTTTTCGACTCCTTGACACGCAGGTTTGAGGTTTCTACCAAGGCCTCGGCCATTCCGACGATTCCAGCAACATTTTCAGTACCGGAGCGAATGCCTCCCTCCTGCCCGCCTCCAACTATAATCGGTTCAACTTCCATCCCCCTTTTTATATACAAAATTCCCACGCCTTTCGGCCCATATATTTTCGAAGCATCCAGACTCAAGAGACTGACACCGAGCTGATTTACATTAACCGGACAATAATTTACAGATTGGCCGCTGTCGGTGTGGAAGTACGGAAAGTTACTGTCGGTTGTCTTGGAGCTGCGAAACTCTCTGATTATTCGTCCGATTTCTTTTATCGGTTGGATGGAGCCGATTTCATTATTCGCTTGCATTATGGAAACCAAAAAGGTTGACTGCTTTAACGCCGCCTTGACATCAGACGGAGAGACGACACCATCCGAATTGACTTTAAGCATAGTCACTTCTCCACCAGAATCGCGTACGACTCTGGCGGATTCCAAAACCGCCGGATGTTCAATTGAGGAAACAATTAGATGCGGCTTGTTTATATTCCCCTTCACTTTGCCGAAAAGACCAATAATGGCGAGATTTATGGATTCTGTACCGCTTCCGGTAAAGACTACTTCATCGGCGCGTGAGCCAAGCATCCGAGCCACGGACCTTCTGCTGTTTTCAACAAAAGAACGAGCCAGGGTGCCTTCGGAATAAATAGCAGATGGATTAGCGTAGTTTTTTGAGAAGAATGGTTCCATGGCCGAGAGGACTCGCCTACTCGGCGGAGTGGTAGATGCATAATCCATAAAAATCCTCCTTTTTTTGGTTGCCATCGGTTGAATTCTAACGATATTTCTGTATTTTGCAAAAGTCATTATTTTCTTGTAGAATGTGTGACTGTTATTCTCCTTTTTTAAATATGCTTCCCTTTTCCATTCCAGAGCTAAATACAGAGATGGTTCTGTTTGCCCTTATGGCAATTATCATTCTTCTGGTAATTTGGCTGATTGTTCTGGAAATCAGGTTAAACAGGCTACTTTTGGGCAAAGACGCCAGGAGTCTTGAAAATACAATAACCTGGGTAAGAGACACCCTAAGCGAAATGCTCAAGTTCAGGGATGAATCCGTCGGCTATTGGAGAAATGTCGAAGCTAGACTGAAGAGAAGCGTCCAGTCTATAGAGACCGTGAGGTTCAATCCCTTCAAAGGAACCGGCGACGGCGGCAATCAGAGTTTCTCAACCGCTTTCTTAAACGAGAAAGGTGATGGGGTAGTCATATCGTCACTCCACTCCAGAGACAGAGTTAGCGTTTTTTCAAAACCGGTCAAAAAGTTTGGTTCCGAATTTGAAATGACCCAGGAAGAAAAAGGGGTTATTGAGCAAGCAAAAGAGTCCGTATCAATACCGCAAGACAAATAACACATAAAATAGAAATGAACAAAAAAGTCGAAAAAATTAAGCGACCACCGGTTATTGGGATTTTTGGTCACATTGACCACGGCAAATCAACTCTGCTTGACTACATCAGAAAAACAAACATTACCGAACGAGAGGCAGGAGGAATCACTCAGCACATTTCGGCCTATGAATTTGAACGGGTAGGCAAAACTGGAGAAAAAAGCAAAATAACTTTTCTGGATACTCCCGGGCACGAAGCGTTTAAGGCCATCAGAAAAAGAGGGGCTAATGTCGCCGATATCGGCGTGCTTATAGTTTCCGCCGAGGATGGGGTCAAGCCACAGACAGTTGAAGCTTTGGAATCCATAAGAACCAGCAAGCTGCCGTTCGTGGTCGCGATAAACAAAACAGACAAACCGGGGGCGGATGTAGAAAAAACAAAACAAGATCTGGCAAAGCATGATGTGTACCTAGAAGGGTACGGAGGCAAGGTGCCTTGGGTAGCAATCTCGGCAAAGACCGGACAGGGAGTTGACGAACTCCTTGACCTCCTGCTTCTGGCGGCGGACTTGGAAGATTTGTCTGGCGATACGAACATTCCTGCGAAAGGAATAATAATAGAGAGCGATATTGATGCGAAGAAAGGAATATCAGTAACAGCAGTAATAAAAAACGGAGTTCTAAAGAAGGGCCAGTGCGCCGTCTCGGGAAAAAGTATATGTCCCATTCGCATGATTGAAAACTTCCTCGGCAAACCTATAGATTCGGCCACTTTCTCGAGCCCTGTGAGAATTATCGGCTGGGATTCCACTCCGAGTGTCGGAGCTTCATTTGTCTGTGTCGATTCAAAGAAGGAAGCCCAAGAGGAATCTTCCAGATTCGCCGAGAAGACAGCCGGGCTTAATGAAAATAAAGACAAGTTGTCCGAAAATAAGAACGAGAAAGTTTCCATACCGATAGTATTGAAAGCAGACACCACCGGCAGTCTTGAGGCCGTAATGTTTGAAATTGGTAAACTTGAAACTGATGCTGTTACGCCAAAAATAATTCTCTCCGGAGTAGGTCCGATAACCGAAAACGACATAAAAACAGCAACCGCAAACGGGTCAACTATCGTGCTGGGTTTTAATACAAGTACAGACAGTCGTGCGGAAAATCTGATTGAAAGATCGGGAATTGAGGTATTTATTTTTGACATTATATACAAATTGACGGAAAAGTTAGCCAAGATAATCGCTTCAAGAACCCCGGTGATTGAGGTTGAGGAGGTGACAGGATCAGCAAAGATACTAAAAACATTCAGCAAAACAAGAGACAAACAGGTCGTCGGGGGCAGAGTTGAGAGCGGCGACCTATCAGTCGGCAATCAGGTAAAAATCTTTCGCAGAGAATCAGAAATCGGCAAGGGGAAGATAAAGGAAATCCAAGTTCAGAAAGTTAAGGCTGGCTCTGTAACCGAAGGGAGTGAATTTGGAATGATGATTGAGTCAAAGACAGAGATAGCGCCAGGAGATAAGGTGCAATCCTCAAAAATGGTACGACAGTAAACATGCCATACAAAAGGGAGAGATTGGAAGAATTAATAAGAGAGATGGCGGCCAGATTCCTGGAAGAGGAATCGAGCGGAATTTCCATGATAACAGTAACCCGAGTGGAAACTTCAAAGGATAAAAAGGAAGCAAGGATATTCTTCACTGTCTTGCCTCAAGAAAAAGAAAAGGCCGCTCTTGATTTCGCCAAAAGAAAGTCTGGATTATGCCGAGATTATATTGTCAAACACACCCGCATAGGGAGACCGCCGAGAGTAAAATTCTTTATAGACCAAGGAGAGAAAAATAGGCAAAGAATAGATTTTCTTTCACAAAACGATTAGAATCTTTCGGTGTACAGCCACGGCCGCACACTAACTTGGGCATTAATAGAATTTAAAAAAAATATATTTAACCGCTTGCTCCGCTCTCTTCTCATTGTTAAATTAGGTTATACTAACAACAGCATGGGCTAAACAATGCCAAAGTTAGTGCACGGCCACGTAGCCAAGTCCCGCCGATAGTCGGACAAGATTCAGGCAGTGTCCCCATTTAGATAAAGTTTTTTGTAGAATACAAATAGTTTCATACGGCCACGTAGCCAAGTAGTAAGGCAGGAGTCTGTTTCGCTACGCGAGATCTGGCGTAGCCATGACAAAACTTCAATGTATTTCGTATATATCTTGCTAAGTATTAAAACAAAGATATTTATATTGGCTCAACTCAAGATGTTGAAAACAGATTAAAACTTCATAATCAAGGAAAAGTACGTTCTACGAAAGCATACAGGCCTTGGAAATTAATCACGACAGAATCGTTTATAACCCGGGGCGAAGCGGTAAGAAAAGAAAGATTCTTGAAAAATCATCAACAAAAAGAGATACTAGGATACAGATTTGATATTTAACCGGCCACGTAGCCAAGTAGTAAGGCAGGAGTCTGCAAAACTCCTATACGCGGGTGCGATTCCCGCCGTGGCCTCCCTAAAACATTTATGGAGTAAATGTTCGGGCGAACATTTGCGAAGCAAAGTGTTTTAGCCAGGCCTAGGAGCAAACAAGCTGCTTTGTTTGCATCGGGAATTGCAGATTTGTTAAATTTGCCGTTAGAAGCCGGGCCAGTGGCGGAATGGTATACGCGCAACACTTAAAATGTTGTCCGCTATGCGGATGAGGGTCCGACTCCCTCCTGGCCCACTTAGTACAAGATTATAATTTTGGTCAACCAATAAACATACTAACAAACTTGAGTTTGTTAGTATGTTTATTGTAGGATGTTAAATATGACAAAAGTTAAAACCCCAAAGCAAATGGAACGCCACCTTAAGGGTATAGCCAACCATTACAGAATTGAAATATTACTCATAATCTCAAGAAAAAAATCTATGACTTTGGAGGAAATCGTTGATGAAATTAAAGCTAATGAAAAAACACTGGGCGCGCACACGAGAAGTCTCCACCATGCAGGGCTTATTAACAAAAAATACCAAGGAAGATTCGTAAATCACTCCCTCTCTCCATATGGCAAGAAATTTGTTAATTTCTTGAAATCATTTCAACATGGATAACAACATACTCACAAACTCAAGTTTGTTAGTGTGATGTAATTATGTTGTAGTGGATCGTGTCTTGTCGTCACAAATAAATTTGCTGACGTAAATTTTTCGCGACCCTGGCTCGTGGTTTTTGCCTTTACTTCGCAAAACAAAAACATTGCTGTGCCTCGGACAAAAGCACAAAATCCTGCGCAAGCAGGATTATTGTGTCTTTTGTCCGCCCAGTAGGATTTGAACCTACGACCGTTCGCTTAAGAGGCGACTGCTCTACCGGCCTGAGCTATGGGCGGATTTTTACGTTCCAAATATACCAAATTAGTAGCCACAAACAAAGCCAGAAAATACATCAACGATTTATCTATTGACTATTTCTTATTGATGTGCTAGTATATACAAGCTACCACTAATTGGCGGTAGTTCCCTACTGCGGGCAAAGCGGAGTTCTTTAAGAGAGGTGTATGTGTCTTCCTACTCGAAATACGCCGTCGGCGTGATGATTCTTTTGCCCGACAACCGAATCGTGGTAATTGAAGAGCCAAGCAAACCGCCTCCGACGCTTCCCAAATTCCCCATCGGGCAGAGTACAAAAGAAGAAGAAAACCTTCTTCGGATGGGCTATCCCGAGGGAGAGGTGCTCCGAATCGTGGGCGTGAGGGAGGCCGAGGAAGAAACAGGAATCTCTATGAGAAAAGCCAAGTATCACGGCTTGGTTCACAGAGAAACCAGGCGCCTTCCCCAACCACACGACTGGGTGCTGAAGGAATACCATCTTCCTTTCATACCCGCCGGCCCGACAAAGGGCCAGGACGGTCAAAGGGTTTCCTTTCTGACAGCGAGGGAAATCCTCTCCAACCCGCGTTTCCACAAGGATCATCTCCAAGCCGCAAGGAAACGGCTTGAAGAGATCGCCGGATTGCGTTAGGGAGCGCCCGCGAGAAGTTACGCGGGCGCTTTTTCATTGAAAATAAATATTGTATTCTTTACTGGTAAACAAGCTGGGGTAACCCGAACAACCCTGCAGTGACAGTCTTGAACGGGTAAATGAAATCGAATCCCAGGGTTAGTGAGGTTTTAAGAAACAAAATGGGTAGGTGGCGGAATTGGTATACGCGCATGGCTTAGAACCATGTCCCGCGAGGGTTGCGAGTTCAAGTCTCGCCCTACCCACCAAGACAGAACTTAGCGGTTGAGAACCAACCAAGGCGTAAGCGGCGCGAAGCGCCGCTCATACTGTTTCGCCTGATTTTCCAAAATTGTTAATAGAAACACAAATATAAGTTAGGATATTAAAACCGCTTGGTATAATAACTTACGATCGTAAGTTATTATACCATTTTAAAATAGCGAAAAGTTTCAGAGAGGTTTTTAGGATTTTTATGAGTTGAGATTTTTTGTTGACTTTTTTTACTGTCTGTGATATAAGAAACAACGGAAAAACGTACGTTGCGAATCACTACAACAAGGAAGGTTGGAATGATTACGTGGCAGAGATTCAAGCTGTACCTGTGGGAATCATGGGAATCGGTGAAAGGACGATTCGAAAAACGAATCAAAGCCTTAACCGAAGCGTTGAAGAAGTTGTGGAAGAGGCGACGGGAGAAATCGGCTGATGAGCCGACAATTGGTAAGTCAGACGACGTGGTGGAAGCAGACTGGGAGTTTGTAGAGGAGTCTTCTGACAAAGGCCCAGCCAGAACCATTCCGACTCATGTCCGAGTTGGGCTGGTCATGCTGGCTGTTTTTCTCCTGTCGGCTCTCGGCCTCAGTCTCTTCGAGAACACTGTCCTCGGTCAGACCTGGAACTGGGGAGCATTCGTTTTCTACCTCACAATCCTGTGGCTCTTCTTGAGCCTTAGGATAGTGAGGGAGAACCAGACTGGAGCTATCCTCTTTTTCCGGAAACCAATCACCAAGGCACAATCCGGTATTCATTTCGTCCCCTTTTTACTTTATGCTCTGGAAACCATTCAGAAAACAGTTATCCAGTTCGAAATTCCGGCAGAACCGGAGCTGGTATGGAAGGGAGACGATGACAAACTCCCGAAAGGGATGGCTCCGCCGGTTCGCATCACCCATGCGCAGTTGGAATCGGCAATGTTCTACAGGGATGACCTCGAGGACGAGCCTACCAAGCATTTCAGCGAGTTTAGTCCGGAAGAGCAAGCTGTGCTTAGGTCAGACACGCTTCACCGGAAACGGCTCGTCTCTGAGGCAAGCGGAATCGTAAGACTCCTAGTCAGAGATTACTGCAAGTTCCTCGGAACAATCGAGTCTATGGAAGGAAAGGAGGGAGCAAAGAAACAGATCGCTGACACAGTCGTGTCCACGTGGCAAGATGTGATCGCCAAACTCACCCCTGCTGAAGCCAACATGCACAAGAGACGAATTAGCAAGCTTGTTCTGAAAAGAGTTCGACAGAAGTGCGGCGAAGAGGCATATGAAGGCGAGAGCGAGAGTGAACGCAAGGAACGTGAGTGGGGTATCCACGTTGAAGACACCGAGCTCAAGCCCTTCGACTGGCGAACAACTGTCAACAAGGCAATCGCGGCTGCAAGCGCAGCGGGAATGAACAAGGAAACGACGATCACCGATGCCGAAGCGGAAGGTGAAGCGACGGTCTTGATTGGCCGTGGCGTGGCGGAATCCGCATTCCTCCTTTCTCAAGCCAAAGCCAAGGGTGTGAAGGTGGTTGCCGATCAGATTCATGACAACCCCGCTGGCGAAATCGCCGCGCGTCTCCTGGCAATGGAAGAGATAGCGAAGAAGTCGCCGCTCACGATTGTTCCAACGGAAGGTATCTTCGGACCAGCGTTGGGAATTGCGGAAGCGATCAAAAAGGGAGGCCCTGGAAGTTCAAGAGACACCCCCGAGTCGTCTCCAGCATCTCCTCCAACCCCATAAATCCCACCGAGGTTGTAGTTGATGAGGCCGTCTTGCTCCCCGCGAGACGGCCTCTTTCATTTGACAAAACAACTTTGATAGTATATAATGCACACGGAACCTGTACGCAAAGACAACCTGTTTCCTATTTCTGGAGGATTCGATGCGTGGCGCTCTGACCCCACTCGTGGTGTTGGTAGTAATCGGCCTTATCTTCTTTATCATCAGGTACATTGCCAAAAACCCTGGTTCCGTAAAGAACCTACCTGGTCAACTTCCTAACTTGATCAAGAAGGTCCTTTCTAGTGGGGACTTTTGGATACCATTGATCTCAGTGCCCATAATTCAGTGGCTTCTGTGGTCGTTCTCAAACGACCGGTGGGAGGCATTCTGGGATTCTGGCAGATTTTTCCCGGTCATCATTGCGGCTTTTCTCATCGCTTGGATATGGAAGAGAAAGCCGTGGTGGAGCGCAACGGGAGTGGGTCTCATGACAGCCGGCAGTCTGGCTGTTATGTTTTTCCCTTCGAAGGAATCGACTGTCAAGGACAACCTGAAGATCGTCGCGTTGTCTGCGCTCGAGACGGTGCATTACGGCCCCGGATCTGGAGTGACAGGAGAAGTAAGCATCCTGTCCGGCCACGTCTTCCGTGCGCTTTGCACTGATACGGCGATGGTGGAGAGAATCCTTCGGGAATTCAGCGGCGACACAACGATGGCAAACATCGCCGCCGCGGAGTCCAATTGCCGGCATCAGGTCGGTGACTCAGTTGTAACAAACGAAAACGCCAATGGGACAAAAGACCGAGGGCTCTGGCAGATCAACGACGCCCGCAGGTTCTTGGCGGATTCTCTTGGGGTAAATTATATGACTCTTGACGGAAACTTCGCAGTGGCGAAGGAACTCCTCAAGAGGAACCCCGACTACTCCGACTGGGATTCCTCTCGGAGATGCTGGGAGATGAGGATCTGCGGCCGCCAACCAACGACTGTCGGTAGCGTTCCTCAGACACCCATCTTTCAGCTCACGCTGGGAGAGGGGGAGAAGGAATTGCAGGTTCCTGCCGACCAGCCAAGCCAGAGGATCCTCATGATCCGCGGAACGCGGACCAACTTCTGGCCGCTGATCTGGAAAGGGCCATACCTCGTGATCGACGAGAGCGGGAAGCAATACCGTATAGAGACAGATTCAATCTGTCCAGCGGTAGACACTCCATCGAACATGGTGGCTTTCCAAGCCATTGATTCCGCCTTTGTCATGTTGGTGGAGAAAGTGTCGTACGACGACACCAGATTCATCGACCGAGGGTGCAAGAAGTAGGTTGCGGGGGCGGAGGTATCTTCGGATACCTTCGCCCCTTTTTCATTTGCAAAGCAAACCGCCGCGCTCCAAGAGGGCGCGGCGACTTGCTGATTTTTATTTTCTAGTTAGTTTCCAAATAGGAATGGCGCCGTTGTCGCAGGATCAATGCCAAATGTCTGCAGGATTATTCTTATAACACCGAATACAGCAAACATTATGAACATACCGATTATTCCCCAAAGCATATTGCGCTGGCCGGTACTTCTTGCTTCTTCGTTGTCAGTATTTCTGACGAACTGGAATATCCCCCAGAAGAAAAGCAGTAGAGATACGGTGAAAAGGAGAACTATTATCGGATTGAGAATGAACTCATTAATCTTGTGTAAGAGCGGAGCGACACTCATTGTCGGTTAAGAACTGGCTTTATGGCAAACCTGGAACACCCGGAACATTGGACAGATCGTCCCCGATATTAACGTCTAGAGCTTCTCCTATAAATTCAACCAAGCCCCAGACAGCTACCATAACGAACAGGGCGACAATGCCCCAAATCATGATGTTCTTTCCCTCTTTTTTCTTCTCTTCATCACCAGCGGCCAGAATGTACTTCGCCAATCCCCAGAAGAAGAATAGAAGGGCCAGAGCGACAACGATAGGAAGCAACACCTCGATAATTCTGCCTATTGACTGGAAGAAGTCCTCAACGTTTGTAAGTTGGGGGCCGCCAGCCAAAGCCATGAATGGCAATGCGTAAAGAGCTATAGTGCTTAGAACTTTCTTCATTTTTATTTATTAAATAATAAACGATTTATGACTACAAGCCTTGTTTAAAGCCCAACAAGAAATAGTTTCTTGTGTAAGGCCGCAATTAGGCCAGCCACAAACCTCTTGACCTTTCATTCCTAAAAGGACTTAAACACTATTTTACAATGATTGACCAATTAAAACAATAAACGATGGGGATAATCAGGGCGCTACTATGTTAAAGGGATTCAAGTGCGATGGACTGAATATATCCTGCTGAATCAACTTCACGATCCCCCATATCGCGACCATCACAAAAAGGGAAACTATACCCCAGAGCATTATGCGTTTTCCTTCTTCTATGGCTTTCTCGTCTCCTGCGCTTCTTATCATTTTCGTTACGCCCCAGAAGAAAAATAACAAAGCTAAAGCGACAGCAATAGGTATCAAAAGAGCCACCAGAGAGCCGATAGCTAAAAGAAGCTCCTGGAAACTTGCTACCTGCGCTTTCGCCAGGAGCGGCGCAAAAAACAACATTAGTGTCAGTATATTTGCCATATTCTTATCAATTGCTACTGCCCCTGGTTGGCAAAAAAGGAAGTTGGATCGGTCCGCCGCCAATGAAGTCGGAGTAGAGGAGATTTATGATGCCCCAGATAGATACCATTATAAACAAGGCGATAATACCCCAAAAAATCAGTCTCTTGCCGTCGGCAACTTTCTTCTCATCTCCAGCCGCGAGTATGAATTTCGACAGCCCCCAGAAAAAGACAAGCATCGTCAACGCAACCATAATTGGGAAAGCTGTATTTATGAAATTTAGAATAATGCAAATAAATTCAGAAAAGTTCTGCGGAGCTTGAGACGGGGTATTTGAACTAGGAGTCGGACAGGAAGCAGCAAAAGTTACAAGGGGAATAAAGAAAAAAGAAAAAAGAACTAGCCCGCCCGAACGACTGACATCGTTCAGTCGGGCGGAGAATAAGGAATAAAGAATAAGGAGAGCCAATAATTTATTTTTCGGGAAAAATTTAAGCATCTTACGGGGTTGTTGTTAACTGGTTTATTGTCGCCTCAATAGCCTTGGCTATTACCCAAGCGCCGAGGAGTACTGCTGTGCCTATAGCAACATAAAGAAAGTTTCTCTTGGCAACTTCAAGCTTGGCTTCATTGCCCTGAGCAGTAACAAACTTAAAACCGGCAAATATTATCATTATTGTGACCACGACACCGCCAACAGGAAGTATAACGTCATTTATTACGACCCTGATGAAGTCGTAAAGGTTATCTGTCCCCCCCTTAAGAGGATTCTGCAAACCGCCGGGGTTACCGATTGAGGCGGAAACAATTAATGGGAGAGTAAAAATACCAAGAACTGTAATTTGTGCTACCGCGAAAGATAAGGTTCTAAAAAATGATCTCATAATATTTTAAGGTTGCGTATTTATAAGAATCTGGAAAAACGTTGAGCCGGGATCAAGCAACGCCTTGCCTATAGTATAAACAATGACCCAGGCCGCCAAGACAAAAATAAAACCAATCAATGTCTTCTTGAAAATTCCGTGCGCTTTTTCAATCTTGCTTTGACTGCCCTCTGCCGTAATATATATCGCGCCCGCCCAGATAAATGACAGCGCCGCCAAAGGAATAGCTATAATAATCATAAATTTCAATATCTTTTCCGCAAGCTCAACAAGGTCGTCAAAACCGCATGGGTCTTGTATAACCCCAGTTTTCAAATCGGGTTTGTCGTCACAGACATCCATAAAAGTGCTCGTGGGATTTTGGGCATAAGCCAGATTTGGGACGTTTAGAAACACGAAAAGGACAAGCGTTAAAAGCGCAAAAATAAGACCACTTGATACACTTTTTTGCCTGAAAGTCTTCATTATTTCCCCTCTAGTAAAAGATTAATGCGTCCATGCGTATCGGCTATTGCCTGCTCCTGTCTTACCCGTCCGCCGGTTATTGATTCAATCATCTCCCTAAAAAGCACTTCTGTCTCTTCCGGATCCGGATCGTGCCACCCCCTAGCCCAAAGAGCGCTTTTGTAAAAGACCGACAAAAATTGATCCGACGGCAGTTCCGCTAGAAGATCTCTTCTCGGAGGAGGAAGTTTCAGGTTTTCAACAAAGGCCGCGACACTTTCACGGGTAGTGAGAGCTCTGGCTATTTGGTAAGCTCCGGCTATATTCTTTGAATTTTTGATAATTGCTAACCCATAAAGCTGGCCAAAGGTTGTATTGCGTCCGGAATTTCTGGATTGAGGCATTATGGAAACATCAAAATTAAGATTCGGATTTTTGCGTCGTACATAATCAAGCTCCGAGGCAAAACCAAAATAGACCGCCAAATCACCGGCAACAAAAGAAGTTTGAGCATCAGGCAGGGATCTATTCCAGGAATAAAAGGCTTTAGTCGGGTTTGAAAATTCGGTGTAGAAAGTCAGGGCAGAATTGGCCGGAGAGATGGGTTCACCGCGTCTGTCGGAGAGGGTGCTTACAAATTTGTTATATTGCCATTCAACTATCGGGTTGCCCGCCTGGAAAATAAGCGTGGTAAGAATCTCCTTGGCATTTTGGATATTGGAAAACTCGCCCATAGCCACTGTGCTCCTCTCCAGATTGAGAGCTCCGGCGCGAATGGTTAGTTTTTTGGTTAGGTCAAAAAATTCATCCCAGTACAGAGGCGGAGTTGATATGCCCGCGTTTGTAAAAATATCCCTGTTCCAGTACATAACCAGAGGGTCAATCGTCAAGGGCAGCGCCACAATCCCATCGGACATGAGAAACATCTCGGCTTCTTCTACAAAAGAGCTCTTGAAATCTCTCTCGGAAATAGTCTGGTAGGGAATGGGGAAAATTTTGTTGCGGTACTTTATGATCAAATCCTGGGAAATGACAATCAGGTCCGGACCACCGCCTGAAGCCAGAGCTTCAAGAAGATCTTCATCGAAACTCTCTGCCGGTTTTTCAACATAGCTGACCTTGAACGTGTCATCCTTGCTTATGGGCAATTTGGAGAACGACTGCGAGAAGACACCACGAGACATTGTGCCCCAGATTACGACGTTGGAAGTCGTTTGGCCTCCGCCGCCCTTGCTTAAAGCAAAAAAAGCAACGCCTATCGCTATAAATACCCCGAACACAACCAGAAGACCGATTTGGAATTTACTCATCCCGTTAGAAATCAGTTAGTTGGGTTTGTAATTTGACCATAATTATTTGACTGATTTTATATTAATACACCTGTAAGTGATGTAACTACGGAAATGCCCATACTTTAACATTTTTATCAAGCTTCCTTTTCGAACTTTTCTATTTTTCTATAAGTTAGAGCTCTAATCATACAGCATTTCCTATTTCTTACGGGACTCATCCCGTTAGAAATCACTTAGTTTGTCTTGTAATGCGACCATTATTTATTTACTATTTTGTATATTAATATACCCGCAAGAAATTCTGATTACGGAAATGCCTATATTTTTATAATCCTGTCTAGCTTCTTTTTCAATTAACTCCATAAAACTATTTTACAGTTGCTCTTTCTTCCGTAGCATTTCCTATTTCTAACGGGACTCATTTCTTAAGCATCATTATACCAAAGTGATGTTCGCCTGCCGATATATCCTTTTCAACCGAAAATCCCTTGTTTGAGAAAAGCGAGACTGCTGAATCTCTGGTAAATACGGCCGACTGTTCCGGACCAAGACCTTCGAAAGAATCCGTCCAGTCAATAATCAAAGCCCGCCCGCCGGACTTGAGTATCCGCGCCGCTTCTCCAGCACAGGCCTCTTTATTGGAAATTTGAAACAGCACATTGGACATAAAAACCCAGTCAGCGCTCGCATCCTTCAGTCTGGTGCCTCCTATTTGTTCTATATCGCCCCAGATTATCTCAACATTGGAGAGGTTGCGGCGGCGCGCCTCGTTTTTTATACGAGCCAAAAGATCCTTCTGAATGTCCACGGCATAAACTCGGCCTGACTCGCCTACTTTAAGCGCCGCCGCCAGGGTGTAGTGGCCGGAGCCGGAGCCAAAGTCAACCACTACTTGCCCCAAAAGCAAGTTAAGCTGGTCTATATTTTTTTGAGGGTCGGAGAACATAAGATAGACAAGAAACTAAAAACTTAATACAAAAAACTCAAAACCTGTTATTTAATTATAACTCACATATCAAGAATTGGTTATGGATAATTACACTACCCAATAGCGCTAGGTTCGCAACAAAATGTTACAGGTTGCAAGTTTTAAGTTTTAAGTTTTCCGTTGCAAGTTATACGCTACAAGCATATAAGGCTTGCTAATTTGTCCCCTTCCCGCAATTTCATTATTCTAACGCCTTGAGTGGAGCGCGACAGTTCCGGAATTTCATTTATTCCCACTCTAATGACTTGCCCTTTTTGGGAAATTGCCACCAATTCTTCCTCTTCTTCCGTTACAACTGCCGATGATATCAGATTGCCCGTCTTTGCCGTTATCTTCCCTGTTTTTATTCCAGAACCGCCGCGCTTTTGAACCTTGTATTCTCCAATATCAGTTTTCTTACCGTAGCCATTCTGACTAATTACCAGCAACTTCGGGCTCGGAGCGTCTTTGCGGACAACTTGAGCCGCGATTATGCTGTCACTCTTGGATAGCTTCATCACCCTGACTCCTGCCGCGTTTCTACCCATTTCCCTGACATCGGACTCCTTAAATCTGATTGCTTGGCCTTTTGTGGAAGCCAAAGACACGGTATCGCCCTTGCTTGCGAGCGAAGCAGACACCAACAAGTCGTCAGATGAGAGTTTAATGGCAATTATTCCGCTTGAGCGCACATCCCGAAGCGTCTCTGCCGCCACTCTTTTCCCAACTCCTTGTTTTGTAACCATGAACACGGAGAGGCCCTCCTTGGCTTTCGCTTCTTTTGGCACAGGCAAAATAGAAGTTATTTTTTCGTCGTCTCCCAGAGATATGAAATTCATTATTGATTTGCCGCGAGTCGCCCTTTTGCCTTCCGGAATATCGTACATCTTTATCTGATAGACTTTGCCCCGGTCTGTGAAAAAGAGAAGGTCGCTGTGAGTGCTGGTGGTCAAAAATTGCGTTACAAAGTCTTCCTCTTTGGTATTGAGGTCAACAACACCGACACCGCCGCGACGCTGCTTTTTGTATTCATCCGGATTCGTCCTCTTGATGTATCCGCCGGCGGTGAGTACTAGCGCGTTTTCTTCGTCTGCAATCAGATCTTCCGGCGAGAATATTTTTGCTCCGTGTTTGACCACTTTCGTCCTCCTTTCATCGCCATACTTCTCCTTGAGTTCCTTAAGCTCGTCTTTTATTATGCCAAGGATTTTTTTCGGATTTTTCAATATATCTTCAAGCAGAGAAATAAGTTCTTGTATTGACTTGAGTTCGTCTTCAATTTTCTTGCGCTCAAGACCGGCAAGTCTCTGCAGTTTCATTTCCAAAATGGCAACTGACTGTTTGTCGGAGAACTTGAACTCCTTCATCAGGCCCTTATGCGCATCTTCAACTGTCTTTGATGCTTTTATGAGCTTGATAATCGCATCTATGTGGTCCAGCGCTTTTTTGAGACCGAACAGAATGTGCTCGCGGTCTTTTGCCTTATTCAGGTCAAATTCCGTCTTTCGGCGGATAACTTCGGCTCGATGGACCGTAAACTCTTCCAGAATGTCTCGGAGAGAGAGTGTTTGGGGTATACCTTCTACAAGCGCTACAAGATTGAAATGGAATGTATCCTCAAGCGCCGTGTGCTTATAAAGAGCGTTAAGAACTTTTTGCGGCTGGCTGCCGCCCTTGAGCTCTATGACAATTCTTATATCTTTGGTGGATTCGTCGCGCAAATCTCTTATGCCGTCAATCTTCTTTTCGTGCACTAGGTCGGCAATTTTTTGTATCAAATCGGATTTATTGACTCTATAAGGAATGGCGGAAATTATTATTTGGTATTGGCCGAGTTTAGTTTCGGTTATTTCGGCAATACCACGCGTTACTACACCGCCGCGGCCAGTGGCATAAGCATGATGAATATCTTTCTCATTGAAAATAAGTCCGCCGGTCGGAAAGTCGGGACCCTTTATGAATTGCAACAAATCTTCCGTCGTGGCATCGGTATTGTCCAGAAGGTGGCAGACCGCGTCGGCGACTTCGCCAAGATTGTGCGGAGGAATATTGGTCGCCATTCCGACCGCAATGCCCAGGGTACCGTTCAGAAGTAGGTTTGGAACTGCAGCCGGCAGAACTTCGGGTTCCTTTTTGGTGCCATCGTAATTGGGGCGGAAATTGACTGTATTCTTGTCAATGTCCCGCAGAAGCTCGCTTGAAAGCCGAGACATTTTCGCTTCGGTGTATCTGTAAGCGGCGGCGGCATCGCCGTCTATTGAACCGAAGTTGCCCTGCCCGAGTACTAGCGGGTAACGAAAAGAAAAATCTTGGGCCATTTTAACCATCGCATCATATACGGACGCGTCGCCATGGGGATGATAGCTTCCCAATACCGCACCGACGACTGTCGCCGACTTCCTGAATTTGGCGCTAGCAGTCAAGCCCATCTCATTCATTGCATATAAAATTCTCCTGTGAACGGGCTTCAAGCCATCGCGAACGTCAGGAAGAGCGCGGGCAGTAATAACCGACATCGCGTAGTCTAGATACGACTCCTTCATTTCGCTCGTTATGCTACGTGAAACCACTTGAGAGATTGGCGCTCCCGCTTCTTCACTTTCCTTTTCTTCCTTTTTCTTTTCAGCCATAAAAAATATAAGACTTCCCGAAGTTCATCTATCTTGCCGGATTCGCGGAATCACCCTGGAAAAACTCCAGGTCGCCTCCTTCAACTTGACTTTTTATCCGCTCGTATTCCTCGGAGAAAGAGCCAATCTCTTCATCTCCAGACATACCCTTGATCGCTTCGTATACCGAAGCGACCCCACGGCTTAGGGTCTCAAACGGACTCTCCGAACTCTCTTCGGTCTCGGTAGGAGCTTGGGCCACCACCGGAGCACTGCCTCCGGGAATATGAACTGAAAGCCAAACAACAAATATGAAAATTGTGATCAGGGCCGAAATGCCATAAGCCACGCGTCGTCTGTGGTGTTCCGGCTTTTCTCTTAGTCTATCTATTGTATTGAATACCATTTTTTTATATTAAATTTTAAGAACTACTAAGCACTATTATATCGCCCTCCCTGCCTTCTAAGTCCTTTCGTTTGAGAGTCAGCTTGTCTTGCGGCTTTATCCCTTCCTCTCCGCCTTCTTTGAGAAAAGCCTTGAGGCCGCCGTCCTTGCCCGTACTGTCAAAAGACATCGGTATCATAATCGCCGGTTCCAGTTTAACAGAAAGTTTGTAAGCGTCCGAAGGAGACAGGACTTCTCCGCCGCCAATAGGCACAAACAAAACATCAATACCGTCGAGCGCTTCCTTGGTTTCCGGACTTAATTCGGCGCTGTTTTGAATTACGCCCAGAAGACAGAGATTCATGTTTTCAAGAGATACGAGGTAAATGGTGTTTATCTGCTCTTTGCCGTCGTAATTTGTCTTTGAAGAAAAACCTTGAACAGCAATGTCATTGATTTCATAGGCGCCCGGACCGCTGATAACGAACGGCTTTTTGTCGCCACGAGAAGCGTTATCTACACCGTTGAAATCGGGATGATTGAGACTTGTGAGGACGATATCGGAGCCGAAACTGCTTGACGGATATTTTGATTCTTTGGATACGGGATTATAGGCGATAATCGTATCGCCAAACTGAATCCTGAAAGATTGAACACCCTGATAAGTGATTATCATTAGGCCTATTATAGCAAATTGGACGCTAAAAAACAAGCAGTTTTTTGATGATTTTCAGCGAGTTTTTAACCCGCTTTACCTATTTTACCCTGCTCCTGATGGTATTATAAAAACGCTATAGCGTTTTTATAATACCTATTGACAAATACTGCTTATTTGATACAACGTAAAAGGACCTTGAACATCCCCTTTTTTCGTGGAGGCAGCTCACGTCTAGGAACTCGCCTGATGCGATTCACAAGATGAGGTACAACGCCAAGCTCTCCCTTGTGGTCGTGGCAATCATCTTGGCCGCAATTCTTTTTGCTGGCTTAGATGCGCCGGAGATCGGAATAATCTTCGGCGGATCGGCTCCGGCCATTACAGTGTGGAGACATCTACGTAGATGTCCACATTGTTTGAGTTGGCGAACCAAAAAAGATAGGTGGATTGGCCACCGCAGGTGTCTTGCCTGCTATTATACATACTTCAGGAAATAACCTGGGGTTTGCGCTTACTCTCCCTTCCACATGTTGCACGTGGAGGGAGTTGACTTCTCTCCCATAGGTGCAACTATATATTATAGAGCAGTACCCGTAGGCCTCCCCGTTCTATCGGCTAACGGATCACCCTCTTTCCGAGAAAGGAGACCCCCGCGCGATGTTAGTTGGAGCGATCCTCTTGTGGAGTCCCGTTACCTCCGGAAAGAAACTGGATCCCAGTTGAGGGTCAAAAGGTGGGGGTGCCTGTCAGCTAAACCTGCCTAAGCCTCTCCGGGTACTTAGGCGAGACGTAACTGGCAGGCGCCTCTTCCTGAAAACATCACGGCTCTGCCGAGCCGAGAAGTCTTTCCCTCCCCCCACAGCGTGTGCGGGGGATTTTCAATTTAAGACCATCACATTTTTTCTGCTATAGCAGAAAAAATGTGATGGTTGAATTCAATTTAAAAAAGTTGGAAAAAACTTTACAAAACATACTAAATCATTTAGTATAAGGTCGCTTTCGCAGGAGAGCACAATTATTAGAATATTCGTCGTGTAATCCCGTTTCGGAGTCACTCTGACAAAGCGAGAAGCGGACCATGGCGCATTTTTTATGGCAGAAATACAAACAAAACCCAAGACCACAGCGGAGGATGTAAACGCTTCCGAAGAAGAAATAAAGTCAAAAAAGGAGAGTTACATGACCAGGCGTTTTGCCGAGGCCGCCAACCCTCCGGCAATTGAAGACTTGATAGAAGGCAAGGTGATATCCATTGAACCGGGGGCGGTTTACATTGACCTTGTTCCCTTCGGCACGGGCATAATATACGGCCGCGAGTATCTCAATGCCCGCGACATAATAAAGAAGATTAATATCGGCGACAGTGTTGCCGGAAAGGTGGTCGGCATAGACGACAAGGACGGCTACATTGAAATTTCGCTTAAAGAGGCGAGGCAAGCTCTAATCTGGGGAGAAGCCGAAGAGGCGATAAGAGAAAAGAGAATTTATGACCTTGTGATTCAAGACGCCAACAAGGGCGGGCTTATAATGACTTGGCAGGGCATACAGGGCTTCTTGCCCGCTTCCCAGCTCAAACCCGAGCACTATCCGAGAATCTCCGACGGCGACAAAGATAAAATTCTTGAAGAACTGCAAAAACTCGTTAATGAGAAAATTTCCGTATCAATCATCGCCGCAATTCCGAAAGAGGGAAAACTGATATTTTCCGAGAAAAGTCCGGAGAGCAAAGACAAGACAGAGATTATAAGCAAATACAACCTGGGCGACGAGATTACCGGCGAAGTGACTGGTATCGTTGATTTCGGCGTCTTTGTCAAACTGGAAGAAGGCCTTGAAGGACTGGTCCACATATCAGAAATGGATTGGGCTTTGGTGGAAAACCCTCGGGCAATGTACAAGATTGGAGACAAAGTTAAGGTCAAGGTCATTGAAATCAAAGACGGCAAGATTTCATTGTCTATAAAAGCGCTCCAGCCGAATCCATGGATTGACGCCGCAAAGAAATACAAGAAAGACGACATTGTGAAAGGCGTAATCATCAAGTTTAACAAGCACGGAGCGCTGGCTTCCATTGAAGAAGGTGTTGCCGGCTTGGTACATATTTCAGAGTTCGGCAGTGAAGATAAGTTGCGGGAGAAGCTTGAACTCGGCAAAACTTACAACTTCAAGATAACTTTGTTTGAACCCAAGGAGCAGAAAATGGCGCTGTCGTATGGAGAGGCAAATCCGATAGAGTAGCTTTCAGCTGCTTGCCCGTTCAATTTTTACGAAGTAAAAATTGTTCGGGTCAGGTGTCAGTTTTCAGGAAGGCTAAAAAGCATCAAAAAACCGTCCGCCTACTGGCGGAGTGGTTTTTTGTAGTCCATCACATGCGCGCACATGGAGGAACTGCTTATCCTAAAGCCTAGCGCCTAGAGCCTAATTTCCTATTTGATTAAACTCATTCATCGCCCTCTCTTTTCCTTCAAGAATTATCACTTCAAGCGCTTCGGTGATTTTCTTTGACACTTTTTTGAGTACAGCTATTTCTGCTGGTTTGAAATCGCTAATTATAAATTTATCAACCGCGCTCTCCCCTTTCGGTTTCCTGACTTTCCCTTTCGGGGTTACAGGCGATATTCCGACTCTTATTCTTATAAAACCGGTGGTTTTGAGCGCGCGGATTATTGATTCAACTCCCCTGTGCCCACCCGAACCGCGGTCAAATGTAATTTTGAAACTGCCAAGCGCGATGTCCAAGTCATCGTGAACGACAATAAGTTCTTCCGCGGCTTTTTTGCTTTTTATCGCTTTTGAAACACTAGCACCGGATTTATTCATAAATGTTTCCGGAAAAATCAGGAGTACTTTTTTTTCTTTGCCCGCTGAAGCTTTAGCGGAAGTGGGGCCGACTTTATGCTCGGAAATAAGCCCCGCGTACTTACCGTTCGGCACAAATTCTGGGAAACCCTGCTGTTTGGCGAAATAAGACACGACAATCCTGCCGGTATTGTGCCGACTGTTTTCATACTTTTCTCCCGGATTTCCAAGTCCTGCAATTGTAAACATAATTGAATAATATATCACAATTTAATTTTTAGTCCTCTGCCTTTTATTTTGCGTTTTTATCCAACACCGTTGTGCAACTCAAACTAATCTTGTGTCAAACGGACTTAGTGTAATACAATCAATGGGCATTTTAGAAAAAATGGACATTCAAAAAGAAACGAACAATCCGTCAGCTGACGGACCAGCCGAAAATAATTCCTCAACGCCGGCACAAGAAAACAAGAAAGGCAGTTTTGGAGAGTTTATAAAGTTCATAGTCATTGCCGCTGTTATCGTAATTCCCTTCCGGATGTTTATCGCCCAGCCGTTTGTGGTAAACGGCGCTTCAATGGATCCGACTTTCGAATCAGGCGAGTACTTGATAGTTGACCAGCTGACTTACCAGTTTGAAAGCCCGAAAAGGGGTTCAGTGCTTATATTCAGATATCCGAAAGATCCTAAAAAATTTTTTATAAAGAGAATAGCCGGTCTTCCGGGTGAAACTCTAGAGTTGCGCGGCGAAATAATAACGATAAAAAATTCCGACCATCCGGAGGGTTTCCAGCTTGACGAGCCGTATCTCAAGTACACCAGAGCGGACAACATGACCGTGGTTTTGGGTCCAGATGAATACTTTGTTTTGGGCGACAACAGACAGGCCAGTTCCGACTCGCGAGTCTGGGGCACGTTGCCGGAAAATTTGATAGTCGGCAGACCGATTATTCGGCTCTTGCCGCCGAACAAGATTGATTGGCTCCCCGGCGACTATTCAGAAAATATTGAAAAAAACAATTGACTCTTATGTCTAACAGCAAGAGAGCATCAAGCGTAGCAAGACCGTTGAGCAAATCCGAAGAGATAGCGATGTATTTCGGGTTTGTACCGATTGAAAATCCGTCAATCTGCAGAAAAGACAACCAGATCGCTAAGCAGTTGAAAGAGAGACCGGCTAGAGACGAAAGAATTTGCTTCTGCAATCCAGCGGAAAAGGCCGCCCTACTGCGAACGTATGAGGAAAGTGATTTGAATCAATGGCCACACCCGGTGCAGGTCTATTACAAGAAAGAAGCCGACAGTCGAATTGGCAGTTTGGTCGGGCTGGATATTTTCGGCGCCAATACCAGCGCCAGCAATGCCCTGTTAATCAGAAGCGCAGTTTCAATGCTTGAAGAAAAAGGTCTTGACGACCTGTTTGTGGAAGTAAACAGCATCGGCGATAAAAATTCATTTACCGAATTTGAAAGACAGGTGGTAACTTTTATAAGAAAAAATGCAAACGACATACCCGCGTCCATTCACAGACTTTTGAGGCACAATCCCTTCCACATTCTAAATGCCGAAGATCCGAAAATAAAAGATTTTGCCGAAAACGCACCAAAGGCGATTAACTTTTTGTCGGAAAACTCCAGAGTGTACTTAAAAGAAGTGATTGAATATCTGGAAGGTTTCGGCATGCCTTATATTATCAAACATTCTCTTACGGCCAATCCAACGGTTTGCTCCGGAGTAATATTCCAAATAAAAAGCGAGAAGAACGAAGACGGCGACGTACTGGCCATGGGATTCTCGTATGGCAAATTCTCAAGAAGGGTCGGCCTAAGAAGAGAATTGCCGGCAATCGGTGTGACAATACATTTAGGAGAAGATAAGAAAATCAAATCTCCGATGCCGAAAATCAAGTTTTCGCTGATTCAACTCGGCTTTGAAGCGAAATTGAAAACTCTAAACATAGTTGAAGCGCTGAGAAGAGCCCGCGTGCCGGTATCGTTTTCCCTTATGAGAGACAAGCTAGCTAGCCAGCTTTCAAGCGCAGAGGATAGTAATGTCCCCTATGTAATAATCATAGGCCAGAAAGAGGCGCTGGAAGACACCGTCGTGATCAGAGATATGGATACCAGAGTTCAAGAAATTGTGCCCGCATCTGAACTGTCAAACTACATTAGAAGAATCAGGGGCTAACGACCCACCGGCCAAGATGGGCCGCTTTACCGACATCTATTGCCACAGGTATTCTTAGGTGTTATACTTGCGCATCTATGGCAATAAACGTGGAAATAAAAAAGACCGGAAATGAGAACAATATCTCAATTTTGAGGAAATTCTCCAAGCGTGTTCAATCTGCCGGATTACTGCAGAAAGTCCGCTCCAAGCGATACAGCGAACGAAACATGTCGGAAGCTGTGAAGAAAAAGAAGGCCCTGAAATCCATCAAAAGGCGCGAAGAGATCGCGATGATGATTAAGATGGGTAAAATCATACCAAATGCCAAAAGAGGCCACCGTAGATAACAGCAATTTCTCTATAAAAAATCTGACAAAAGGCAAGCCACCACGCTTGCCTTTTGCAAGGATAAAGGCGGAAATTTTAGGCAAGAAATACAATCTCTCTCTAGTCTTTGCTGGAAACGCTCTGACAGAGAGACTCAACACCACATACAGAGGCAAGCATAAGCCGACAAACGTACTGTCTTTCCCACTGTCAAAAACCTCTGGAGAAATTTTTGTGAACCTAAAACAAGCAAAAAAAGAGGCAAGAAAGTTTGGAGAAGGTTACAGAAACTTTGTCGGATTATTGTTTATCCACGGTCTTCTCCATTTGAAAGATATGCGCCACGGTATTAAAATGGAGCAAGCTGAAAAGCGTTTGAGAAAAAGGTTTCTCATTTGAGAACACACTGCAACTGACCAACGGTGACTCGCAATTAAATAACCGACAGCGATATTCAGTTGTCAGGCGCAAGTCGCAGATTGTTAGTTAGTTATTATGGCAAGAAACATCGCGATAGGAATAGACATAGGCACATACCAGATCAAGGTGGTCGCTGCCGAACATTTACAGGGCGACAAAATGCGTCCCAAGGTTTTGGGTACTGGTTTTGCGGAATCGCGTGGTTTGCGCCACGGCTATATTGTCAACGTCTCGGAGGTTACGAGGAGTCTTAAAAACGCTCTGGCCCAAGTTGAAAAAACGTCGCAGTTGCCAATAAAAAAGGCTTACATTTCCGTGGGCGGCATTGGAATCAGCAGCACTGTCTCCCAAGGCAGTGCGCTTATTTCCAGAGCTGATTCAGAAATAACCGAACTTGACCTGTCAAAGGTCATGGAAGCCTGCGAAAACTCAATACCCGCGTCTCTTACGCAAAACAGACGGGTCATACACCGCATCCCCCTTCAGTACAAAATTGACGGCAAATTGTCGCTCGGCGATCCAGTCGGAATGAAAGGAATGAAGCTTGAAATAAAAGCGATGTTCGTCACTTGCCTGGAACAGCATCTAAAATCGCTCATTGAAGCGGTGGAAGAGACTGGTGTTGAAGTCATTGCGGAGGTTGCCTCACCCATTGCCGCCGCCCACGTAACACTGACAAAAGCGCAGAAGATAGCCGGCTGCGTACTGGCAAATATCGGCTCCGAAACCCTATCCATAGTCGTGTTTGAAAACGACATACCAACTTCACTTGAAGTTTTCCCAATTGGTTCAACCGACATCACGAAAGATATAGCGCTGGGTCTCCGAATCCCGCTTGAAGAAGCGGAGAGCATAAAACACGGCAGTATTACAGCCACGAGTTTTCCGAAAAAGAAGCTTGATGAAATAGTTGCCGCCAGACTTTCCGATATGTTTGAGCTAATTGAGGCTCATTTGAAAAAAATAGGAAGAAACGGACTGCTGCCAGCCGGAATCATTATCACCGGCGGAGGTTCAAGTATCGTTGACATTGCCGAGATCGCAAAATCTTCGCTTCGGCTGCCATCAAGGGTGGCACATATTAATTTCCCGGATAAAGGAAGTGCAAGATTTGACGATACGCTGTTTGCTGTAGCTTACGGACTTTGCATTTTGGGTTTGACTCAAGACTTAGACGATGGAGAAGGAATGCTTGGCGGATTTATCAGAGGCAAAGGCGGAGCTTTCGGAGGCATAAAGAGTTGGATAAAACAATTTTTGCCGTAAAAATTAACTAAATACAGCAGACGAAAAACTTAAAAACAAACGACCTCTTGAACCTGCTGTCGGGAGTTAAAAGTTATAAGTTTTCAGTTACAAGGACACAATATAGACTTAATGTCAAGTAGCTTCCCTTTTTAGACCTTTTTGCTAATATGTAGGCACTTTTAAACGAGGAAACAAATATGCCACAAATTAAACCAGAAGTAGAGTCATTTGCGAGGATAAAGGTCATCGGCGTTGGCGGATCGGGCAAAAACGCCATAAACCACATGATAAACTCCAAGGTCAGGGGTGTGGACTTTGTAGCTGTAAACACCGATGCACAGGACCTCCATCATTCAATGGCCAAAAGGAAGATCCATATCGGAAAGAACTTGACTAGGGGCCTGGGTACGGGAATGAATGTTGAGCTCGGCAAAAAAGCTGTAGAAGAAACGAAAGAAGAGATACAGGAAGCTATGAAGGGAGCCGACATGGTCTTCATCGCCTGTGGAATGGGCGGCGGCACGGGCACCGGAGCGGCACCAGTTCTTGCTCGAACAGCGAGAGAAATCGGCTGCCTTACAGTCGCAGTCGTCACCAAACCATTTTTCTTTGAAGGCCTCCAGAGAATGCGATTGGCCGAACAGGGAATTGAAGATCTGCGCGGTTCGGTAGATGCGCTGATTGTCATTCCAAACGATCGCTTGCTCGCAACAATTGACAAAGATACAACGGCAAAAAATGCGTTTGCACTTTGCGATGATATTTTGCGCCGCGCCGTTGAAGGAATAACCGATATCATAACCACCCCCGGTATAATCAACATTGACTTTGCCGATATCAGAGCAGTAATGGAAGGGGCTGGCGCGGCGCTTATGGGCATCGGCTACGCCAGTGGAGAAAAGAGAGCAGAGGAGGCGGCGCGAATCGCCATCAACTCTCCCCTTCTGGAAATTTCAATTACCGGCGCTCGCGGTGTGCTCTTCTCTATCGCCGGTGGCGATGATCTCACAATGTTTGAAATACAAGATGCCGCAAAAATTATCACCGAATCCGCCGACCCGAATGCCAAGATTATATTCGGAACCGCCAGAGACGAGAAGCTCAAAAAGGGAGAAATCAAGATTACCGTTATCGCTTCAGGTTTTCCCGAAAATCTGGTAAAGAAGACCCTTTTCCACGAAGACGGAGACATTGAAAAGAAAGGACGAATTTACAACTCATTCCCGACTTTTACCCAGAAAGAAAAGGAAAAAGAGAAAGAAAAGGATAAGGAAAAAGACGAAGAAAAGAAAGTTGAACCGCCCCAGACTGCTCCGGCCGTTGAGGATAATGACGACGATTGGGGCGCCGTGCCGGCGTTTTTGAGAAGAAAAAAATAAATTAGGCACTAGTTATTAGACTCTAGGCTTTAGAACAACCAAACCACACCAACAAACCGTTCCGCCTGCTGGCGGACGGTTTGTTGTTTACATTTTTCACCATCACATAAAATCCGCTATAGCGGATTTTATGTGATGGTAGATTGGCAAGATCCAAAAAAGATCCAAAATGAAGAAGTTCTTCCCCTTCACGAGAAGAGACTGCAAACACGGGCAGAAGAGTGCCGCCGCGTTCGCAAGAACGTGGCGGGTTTTTATTTTGCCTTTAATTTCTTAACATCAGCAGTATCCCAACTTATCAGCGACCGCATATAAGTTGGAATACTTTGTTTAGTTAGAAGTAGTAGTGGTGAGTAGTGGATTGTCTGTTGTTAGTTTTTTGTGCGTTAGGAATTTTCAAATTTCTGTATTCCTTCTTGATTCTTTATTCCCCGCCTGCCAGCGCCTGTTGTTGATAAAATTGTTATATTCGGATAAAGTGGTAACTACGAATTCTTGCAAAAATCCAGCAACGGGCTTATGGCGGGCAGGCTAATTTATTATTCTTATCTTCATGCTATTCTTTATTCGTTATTCCTAATTCTTTATTCTTTTTACCATGTATGAATTGGCAATTTTGGGCGGTGGACCGGCAGGCGTTGCCGCCGGAGTTTATGCAGCCCGAAAAAAACTAAAAACCGTTTTGATTACGGAGAGCTTCGGCGGACAGAGCACCGAGTCTAGCGGCATACAAAACTGGATCGGCACGATTGAAATTGACGGACTTGCATTTTCAGAGATGCTCAAAGGGCATCTTTTGGCTTATTCCGACGGAATTATTGATATAAAAGAAGGAGAGAAAATTGAATCAGTCGGCAAGACCGATGCTTCGTTTGAAATAAAAACTAATAAAAATACTCACAGAGCGAAAAATTTGCTCATAACAACCGGCAGCCACCGAAGAAAACTAGAAATCCCCGGGGCGGAGGAGTTCGAAAATCGCGGAATCACATATTGCGCCTCTTGCGACGGACCGCTGTTTTCAGGAAAAGACGTCGTGATTATCGGCGGTGGTAACGCCGGATTTGAAACAGCTCTGCAATTGCTGGCTCATGCCAAAAGTGTGACCTTGCTTCACAGAAGTGCCAATTTCAAGGCCGACCCGATAACAGTTGAGAAGGTACTGTCAGACCCCAAAATGAAAGCCCTCAAAAATGTCTTGCCTGTTGAGATAAAGGGAAACAAGTTCGTAACGGAGGTGGTTTACGAAAACAAGGATACCAAAGAGAGAACGGAAATTCCGGCAGAGGGCGTATTCATAGAGATTGGCTCGGTGCCAAACGTTGATTTTGTGAAAGACCAGCTTGAGCTCAATGAATACAATCAGATAAAAATAGACCACAGAAATCAGCGCACAAGCGCCGAGGGAATTTGGGCCGCCGGCGATTGCACGGACGCGCTTTTTCATCAAAACAATATAGCTGCCGGAGATGCTGTTCGGGCGCTTGAAGACATTTATATTCATTTACACACAAGATAATCCCGTAAGAAATAGGAAGTGCTAATGAATGAAGACAAAAATGGAAAAATATCTAGAATATTACAAAAATAATCTTACGCAGGACTCGCTGACCGCGGCCTGCCAGCCCGAACGAATGAATTCTTTCATTCTGGTGGGTTTCTAACGGGATGAAAAAACCAAGACTTTTAGTGTTTGCTTCTGGTACAACTTCCGGCGGCGGCTCCGGATTTGAAAACCTAGTGCCAGCGGCAAAAAGCGGCATTTTGAGCGCAGATATAGTGGCCGTGGTTTCAAACCACGAACAAGGGGGTGTGCGCGAGAAAGCGGACCGCCTTAATATACCTTTTATATATTTCAACGGCCCCTTCAATGAACAGAGCTATCAAAAAATAGTCGCCGATACGAATGCCGACTTTGTGGCGCTTTCCGGCTGGCTTAAACTGGTTTTGGGTCTTGATCCGGCAAGAACATTCAACATCCACCCGGGACCGCTTCCAAGATTCGGGGGAAAAGGAATGTACGGAATCCATGTTCATGAAGCTGTGCTGGAAGCTTACAAACGCGGAGAAGTGACCCATTCAGCAGTTACAATGCACTTCGTAACTCCCATTTACGATGAGGGGCCGGTTTTCTTCCGCTTTCAAGTGCCCATTGAAGTGTTAGACACAGCTGAAACACTTGCAGAGCGGGTTCATAAAGCTGAACATGAATGGCAACCGAAAATCACAAATATGGTGGTAAATGAAGAAATTTCATGGGACGGCAAAAATAGAGAGACACTCAAACTGCCAGCAGGTTACAAAACGATTTAGACGACCAAAACTTCGGGGAAAATCACTCCCTTATATACATAGAGAAGTAGCGAAATTAGTATCAAAAGAAGTATTCCATAAATGATATTCTTGGGATGCTGTATTTTTATTTTAATGAATACCATTAGAACAAGAGCAATGGCTACTACTGCCGCCAGAACAAGGTAAATTGTGTTTATATTCTCTTTCGGGCTGGTCAGTAAGGTGGAAGGATTCGCGATTGTTTCAACTTCTGCGCTTCCATTCAGGGCCAGAGATTCTTCGGCAACCGGATTTTCAACCGCTATGAATGTATCAGTTTCAGACAGAACTTTCGGCACGGAGATTGGTTTGGCAATTTCTTTGGTTGCTGTTTTTTCCGGCGCAACCTGGGAAGAAACGAGAGGCTCCGGAGTTTCAACGAAAATAGCTTTCCTTAGCATCGGACGGCCGAACATTTGAACTACAAACACCGTTTCTCTGCCGTTGTAATACCCCTTGGCAGTCGCTATGCCTATCTCTGTGAATTTGCCATTTAAAATATTTGCTCTGTGGGACGCGGAACTCATCCAGGCCCTGTCAACATCAAATGAGTCAGAAAAGTTTACGGCCAGGTTTTCACCGGCGTAAGAGTATTCATAACCGGCTTTTTGAAACCAAAACCAAGGCTCGGTGCCGTCAGGACTCATATGAGCAAAATAACCTTTGGCCGCCATATCATCGGCTTTGAGTTGGGCCGCTTTTTCCAAAATCGGATTTATCGCCAGAGAAGAAATGTTGCTTGAAAGTCGTTCTACATTTGCCAAATCAACCAGCGCTTTGGGAATAACTGCGCTCAGAAGATCGGTTTTTGTTATGACTAGACCGTGGATAACGGAAAAGAAAAAGATAAAAACTGAAAGCCCTGCCAGTATGGAAACCGAGGTCTTCCGCAGAATATGCGGCTTGTATTCGTTGTTTTTGTTGGGAATGAAGTATTTTCTCAAGATTTCTTTCATTAACCCCTATTATACCACAATATTAATTCTGTGGCAAGTTTTCGGAGCTTACGTATTCAGTATACACCACAAGGCGCTCATCGTAAGTTTTTTTCTCCGGAATCCATATCCCGTCGCAAGTAATCAGATTAAGCGCCACTTTAGTGGTAGTTCCGAATATTCTCTCAAGCGGCGGGTCGTGATAATCTACCAGCCCTATCTCCCTAACCTTAAACTGAATCCTCTTCCCTTCCGAAATTACATAAATGTCATCATCAATTTTTAGATTTTTAAGATCGTGGAACACGGCGGGTTTGGAATCGTCGCCTCTATCCAAGTGTCCCGCCATAACCGAATTGCCGACCGAGCCCGGAGTCGGTCCGTATCTGTACCATCCGACATTTTGGTATTTATCAGGCGTTCCCATTTCCCCACTACGAGTAATGCCAACGTCTTCAATCAAGGCATCAACGCCGATTGCCGGAATAATTATTTTCTCCGGCGTACTACTGGAAATTCTCGCGCTGGCTTCACCATCAGGCGACGGCATAGACAGCGCTCTGGCTCTGTCGGAAGCAGATAGGATTATAATTACAATTATCAGGGCAATGACAAAAACCACATTGGTTGCAACTAGGTAACGGTTTTTCAAAACAAATTTCTTCGCTTTTTTTGCGATTTTTATGAAGTTTTTGCGCGTCAATATGATTGTCATTTCGTTATAGCGACAGTTTTAGAAGCGTATTGAGCAGTGACAGCATCTGGACGAGAATCACTTGGAGATTTTTTATTTTGTCAGACAGGGCGGCTATTTGCTCCTTTTCAGATTGAGCGGGCACATTTGCATCTTCCGATTTTGGCGCTCCAAAGTAAACAACAATGTAATACGAACTTTTCCCCGAATAGATTCCCGAAGCGGCATACGCCCCAACGTCTTCAAATTTTTCATTAAGCAGGTTCGCCTTGTGGGTGGAAGACATCATCCAGTAGGCAACCACGTTTTCTGCTTCAAACACATGAACCGCGAGGTTTTCACCCGCTCTAGAATACGGGTAATTTACTCTCTCCAATATCGGCCAAGTGCCACCGGATTGCGATTTGCTGTGCTCCAAATACCCCTTGCCGGCGAGCTCCTCGGCTTTCACCCTGGCCGCTTGGGCAAGTTCCGGACTCTCGCTCAGGACAGAGAGATTGTATTCCAATCTCCTTCCGTTTATTTCCTCAATAATCTCTTGGGGTGTTATGCCCGCCGAAACGCTTAGAGGCCCTAAAATGAGACTAAGAAGTGATAACAACAGTAAAAGACGGCTCATATTCTTCTCTAGCATAATACAAAAACCCGCCCTTCCGCCAGCTGGCGAAGGAACGGGGTCTTTGTCATACTTTAATTAATTTTATTTGCTTTGATTTTAACTGCTGTGTAATTTACGGCAACCAAACTCATAATTAGGGCAAATACTATTGAGACAATGGAGTTGCTGGAACTTTCAGCTCGCCCGGTATTTGGCAGCCCCGGCAGTTCCGTTGAGGCGCCAAGAACTTCACCAGCGGGGCCAGAAGAGAATGCTCCGGCAACTAGAGGGCGAATCGTGTCACCGCTCCTGTGGCTACCACCTTCTTCAGTGGAACTAATCGAGAAGGAACCGTCTCCATCACCATCCCCACCATCACCGTTGCCACCTTCCCCTTCTTCAAAAGAATTCGTAATGGTGCAGAAATATTCTTCATCGGGAATGGTCGCATCTATCGTTCCTTCTTCATCACAATCGCCTGTAAATTCTACGACCGCGTCAAGATCATTCGGCTCCTCCGTAACTGTGTAAGTACCGGGAGCGACAACATTTACTTCTCCTGAAGTTACTTCTTTTTCATTGAGATATAGAGTAAAGTCTGAAACTTCAGTGCCTTCGGGGGCGTTTTCAAGAACTTTTGTCACCGTAATAGAAACCATTCCTGGTTCCGGTTCTGGTTCCGGCTCCGGTTCTGCACAGGCCAGAGGGTTAATGCCAAAAGTTACTGAGGCCGAGGCGTTTATTTCCAGTTCCAAGTTGCCAAACCAAGCAGACGCAGACGCGGTATTCTCCACGTCGCACACATTCGGGATTATATTGACCGCCCCGA
Source organism: Candidatus Zambryskibacteria bacterium RIFCSPHIGHO2_01_FULL_43_25 (assembly GCA_001823695.1). Taxonomy (GTDB): domain Bacteria; phylum Patescibacteriota; class Minisyncoccia; order Phycocordibacterales; family Zambryskibacteraceae; genus MHVD01. The sequence continues at coordinate 35,126 of MHVD01000004.1, forward strand.
CGGCATCAAGATCGTATCCATCCGCTTCATTTTCAAACAAGTTCTTGTCTGACGCTTCGGAGAGTCTGACCTTGCTTGCAAACAAGAGACTTCCCATATCAACCGAGCCGTCCCTATTTACCAAACCCAGGTCAACCCAAGTGCTTCCGTCCCAAGCTTCCACTTTCACTTTTTCATCTGGATAGCTGGTGCCGCCGGTTACCTCGTAAACTTGAATATCGTTTCCGGCGTCATTGTAGATAGTACCGTCAAACAAGGCCACTATATTCCCTTGGTCAAAACCAAGAGAGAAGAATGAACCCGCGACAACTGCGTCATAAGGAGTTCCGGTAGTCTGTGGAGCGCCGAGCAGAGAGCCCGGGTTGGTTCTGTCGGCTAAAATCGCTGTGCCATTCTTTCTAAGGCCTTGATTGTTGTCTTCCGTGCCTGTTGCCCATTCGGTCAATGAGGCCGCAGCATCAAGACTAGCAATGAACGAAACTTCTCCGCTCTGGCCTGCTGACTTGTTGCCCAAATTCCACGTTACGATGCTTCCGCTCTCAAGACCGCCATTATCCGCAGATACGAAAGTCATACCGACAGGAACAGGATCGGAAATTACAAGATCGTTGACGTCACCGTAATTTACCGCCCAGTTAATTGTGAAGGTAATTTCACCGGTTGAAGTGGCATAAGAAGCGTCCTTAACCAAATCAATTGACGGTTCTGACGAGCAAGTCTCATTCCAGATTATTATATATTTGTCGTCGCTTATATTGCTTAGAGTAGGATGTTCGGCTGTTATCGGGCCTTCGGATGCGCCGGCAAAACTATCGCCGACTGTATAGCCAAGCAGTCTGAACTTGTCAATCTGGCACTGAGCGTCTGGAGGCAGAACATTTGGCGCTTGGGTATCCGTAACAGTGGTTAATTCCCAAGTGCTAAAGCCATTGCTACCCTGCGTAAGGTCGGGGCTTGTCCAGTTATACGGATAGCCGTCGCCCAACGCCACATGTCCTTCAGAGAGCACATCGTAGGAAAAGGCATTGTAGTAGAATTTGAACTGCTGGCTGTCATCCTCCGAATTGGCGGGTTCTCCATCTATATATTTCTTAATATGAACATTCACTGTCTCTTCGGGTGGCGGTGGAGGTGGTTCATCGCCACCGCAATTCTTGTAGTTTATATACAGGGCGAAGAGTATTCCGGCGGGGTTGCTTTCATCACTGCTTCCGGCAACTCCCTTGTTCTTTCCTTCCACTTTTATGGTATTAGATCCTGCCTGAAGCTTGTCTCCGATACCGACAAAAGTATCTTGTGTGGCTAACTGGAAATTATTTTCATCAGTCTGTTCCTCTCCTATCAGTACATCGTTAATCCAGACTTTGTAGTAGTTGTCGGCAGCAAGCTTGAGAGTTGCATCAGTCACATCGCCAGGAATGTCAAAGGTTTTGGTAAACCTGTAGTATTCGGTAGTTTCCGGATTGCCCACTCCATCTTCTTCCCAGACCCATTGCGCAGAAAGATCGCCCACATCGGCAGTCCAAGCTGGGTGTATGAACGTGAGAGGAACGGCAGGAGTATCTTCAATATCTCTCCAGACCATCATGTCAGAATCGCTGACAACAACCATTTCCGCAGGATTGCATTCCGGCAAACACTCCAGCGAGACATCATCCAAAAATGTGCCGAGAGAGTTTGGCGTTCCCTGGTCTTGGAATTCAAGTTTGGTGCTGTTGTCCGCGGCTACGAAGGTATACTCGTGATCTGTCCAGGAAGTATTTCCGCCTCCGGCGGCAGTAACGGTATCTTCAAGCACTCCGTCCCAGAGTATGCCAAGCACATTTTCAGAAGAATCAGTATCCGGTCGAGGAGAGAATGAGAACGAGAGTTTGTATTCTCTGCCGGGAACAGTCGGAATATCTTGATAGATTGCTACAGAGGCTTGTTCTCCACTAGGACCGCCAGGACCCTGCCAATCGGTATCCAACTCTGCGTGTTGCTCTCCGCTATTTGAGGTCCAGCCATTTACACCCTGATGAAGTTCTAATTTTGCAATATCCGGCGCGGGGTCAGTTACAGAAGCCATCCAGTTTACCAGCCAGCCAAGACCAGCAGTACCGCTGTCAAAAATGTCCCATTTCTCGTCGTCGGTAACGACAGGAGTTTCAAAACCGCTGTTTTCAATCAGGTTAACTCCGATTTCACATATTGGTTCCGGTTCTGGTTCACCTTCATTTCCACAAAGAGTAATGTGGCTAATGTCATGTCCACCCTTTACAACAGTTCCATCCGTTCCACCCGGTAAATTCTGATAGTCTTGTCCCTCTTTTGAAAGCACACCGTCAGCTACCGGGTCTGATGTCCAATCTGCTTCCGAGGCATCACCCGTTACGGAAGTTTCGTAATCTTCGTTATACCCATCTTCCAAAACATATTCTCCCTTTTCGTCATCCCATTCCCACTTGGCAATTCCAAAATCAAAGCCATAAGCTTGGCACTCGTTGTCTATACTTCCATTGCCGGGTTTATCATCTTCTTCTATAACATTTCCTGTAATTTCAATACCGTCTACTCGGAAGAATTCATTGTTATCAGCGGTAGCCGAATCATTATAGAAACGAAGTCTGAATACTGAGTCATCTAGAGAGTTAGGTAAATTGAATGAATCCTGAAATGTCCAGCTTGAATCATCCCTTATGTCGTGCTTCTTTAACTCGTTCCAATCAGTAGTACCATCACAGCTTCCTGATCCTTCTTTATACTGAACAAGACCATCGTCAGACGAATCATCTGAATCCTTATCGCCTCTCCAATAATAAGAAAGTTCCAAAGATTCATATCCGGTAACATCAACTTCTCTACAAACCCATCCGTCTTCCGAACCGCTGTCATTTGTATCTTCAGCTATTTTTGCAAATCTTCCTCCATCTGGACTTGCCGTATCTTCAATATAACCATCTGGATTTTTCGCAATAGTACCATCTTCATGTTCATCCCAATCCGGTATATCAGCTAGATCGTTTCCTGAACCAAACGATTCAGAAAAGACAACTGGAACAATAGCGTTCGCAGTTTGAGGAATAAGTAATGCAACAGGTCCAGCTAGTTGAACAACCATTGCGATAGCAGTAAAAATTCCGATCGTGGTTCTTCCTGCCTGCGCCATGCCTGCGCATGCAGGAGGCAGGCCTGCTTGATTAGAGTGTCTAATACTTGTTGAAAAATATTTCATGAGATTTTCATTTAATTTGTAAAAAATTTTTCCACACTTTAATTGCGTTGAAAAACACGGACGAACAAAAGACATCTGGTCTTATTATATACATAACTTACCAAAAATGTCAAGGGGTAACAAAAGAGCAATATAACTGTATTTAAAAGTAAACTTTTACCGCAAATATAGCAAGGAAAAGCAGCTAATAAGGGGGAACATCCCGCAAAATGAATCAAGTAACCCTATTTTTGCTGTTTTTTGTACTTATCCCCTTTTTTGGTTTTTTACAAAAAGGCGGTGGGATTTTCGGTCCCACCGCCCCACAGCGATCCTTCCCTTGTGCTACGGAGAGAAGTTGGGAAGTGCGAATTTCAACCCAACTTCAATCTTCCTCAACCTCCGGAAGAATAAAACAACACCGTTTTGCGGATTGACCGGCCGGCCGGCCTCGTCATCATCTTCGCACAAAAGGAGACCGGTAGCAGTCCCTGCCACTAAAGCTCCAGCAACCCACAACCACGGGAATGGCGCGCCTACCTTCACTGTATCCGTCTTCTCCACTAGTACCGGCACGAGAATCGTGTTCGGTTTTGGTGGCGGAAGTGTTGGCCAGAAGCGCACGACCGTGGGACGATCAAGCGATACTGACATCGTGTCGGTGACTGCCCGGCCCGAAACCAGAATCAGTTTCGAGTACCAGACGTTGATCGAATCGGGTGGCACAACTACCGGCGCCTCCTTAACCTCTGCTGACCAGCTCTTGATTGGGTTGCCACACAGGAGCGACATATAGTTTCCCAAACAAAGCTCGCCTGGTTCAGCATCTCTCGTTACTTCAATGATTTCCCCTTCTGCCGAAAGACCAGCGAGAGTCATCCGCTTCGGACAGGCGCGGACAGGAGTGTTGAATATGAAATGCCCGAAACTGACGTTGTCTGAACCAATGCTACCAGCCAACTCCGGACGATACTTGATGACGGTATTGCGGAGAATTCCACAATCCGCGTAGATCTTGGTCCTGTCGCAGACTGTAATCCAGCCTGCCATCTCGCTCGCCAGCCTTGCCGGATCTGTGAAAGCGCCCTGCCGCCTCTGCACTCTCTGCGCTTCTGTGCTTCTTGGCATGAGCGCCAAAACCAGCACGACGAAGAGCAATGTGGCTCTCATTTCTTCCTCCTTGGTTTCGCTTGAGTCTGGAACGTTTCCGTGGTGACAGTACCACGAGTATTTAAAGAAGTAAAGCTTATTTTTATTTTCATATTCTTAAGAATATGAGAATAAAAAAATGAATGTTTTCGGTAAATTTTGGTGCGCGATAGAGGATTCGAACCTCTGGCCTCGTCTACGTCAAAGACGCGCTCTAACCAACTGAGCTAATCGCGCTACTTAAAAATATATTACCTTTAAAAAAGTAAAATTCAAATCCCTGCTTGACGGCAGGTGAGCTGATGCGCGCACAAAAATGATTTGAAATTAAGCTAATTTCGTGCCATAGTAGCCGAGGCAACATAGCTCTTTTAGGAAACATTACTCTCAACTCTCGCGGAGGAATGGGTGGAAAAATACAACGTGGAAAGCGTCAGCGAACTCGCCGAAATCATTGCAGAGACTGATGCCGAGGCAGACGGCGTAATCGTACTTATCCACTTCGGCGACATCTTTGTTTGCGGCATCAGGGACAAGATGAGAAACATCAAAGGCGCACGGAAAATAGGTGTGATCCGCCGCGACTCGCCGGAACTTGCCAGCTATGTGGAGAAACTGGCCGGCAAGGGTTGCGAGTTCATCACCACGAACCCAAAACCCGTCAGGCGGGTTGTGCGCTCAAGCGCACAGACATTCATTGTCGCTGTGCGCTGGACCGTAGACGGTGTAAAGCGACAGGAAACGCCCAAGGCAGAGCGAAAGCTGGCCAGGGCGTGAACGCCAGTTCGCCAGACAACCCCAACCACATTCACCGGGGCAGCCGCACAAGCTGCCCCTTTTGCATATATTTTGCTTATATTCACACACCCACACACACCCCGAACATTCCCTCTATCACCCCCTCTAAAATCCCGCAATCTATTCTATAGTTCTCAAGAACATTAGAATAGATTTGCCAAGCGAAGAAAGTTTATGCCTAACAGCACTCCCATCATTACGTTTTAAAATAAGACCCGAATTTGCGAGTCGTGATACGTGCTGGGAAATTGTCTTAAAATTCACTTTTAAAATATCTGATATCTCAAATATTGATAATTCCGGTTTATTACTCAAAAGCTCAAGTATCTGGATCCGGCGATGGTTTGCAAAACCTTTAACTATTTTTTCTAATTCTCTAACCTTTTTCATATATCTATTTTCATATATCTATTTCATTCTAACACTACACATCCCTATTCCATAGTTCTTGAGAACTATGGAATAGGGATGTGGGGATGAGAAATTTTAGCGGAACAATAAAGAACAACAAAAATGACGAAAATGATGTGGTAAAAAGAAGTTGGAGTATGTTGAGCTGAGACCAGCTGTAACCCCATATTATTAGCTAAAAACAGCAAAAACGTTCCGCCAGCTGGCGGAACGTTTTTGTGTCTTTATGCACAAGCGTGATATTCTTGTGGGTTATACTTTTAGAAGTGGTTTTATAACTACAATTATTAGCTAGTTTATGAGTTATGAATAAAAAGTTGGTTATGGTAGTTGTCGGCGTATTGATAATTGCCGGCGGTATTGTAGTTTTTAATAATTACGGTTCAAGTTCTGACCAGACAGCCGGGGCTGGAGGAGCATTTGACGCACTTGGTTATAACCGCACCGCGCGAATTTTCAATGGCACCGGTGCGACTTGGTGTGAATCAAAGGGTTTGCCGTCAGACTGCGTTGGTATTTATTCTCCTGACAAACTCATAATGAAATGGACAGAGGACTGGGATAGGGGCAATGACGAGAACTGGGCTAATCCTCCTTATGACAGCGCTTGGATTGATAATGAATGGAATGGAAAAAAGGATGGTTCCGGCTCTGTTTGGCATTACAAAATAAAGTGGGTTGGTCCTTGTGGCGCAGATTATACCCCGCTTCCGGATGGCGGATACTGCATTTGGGGACAGTTTGAGACAATT
>MHVD01000005.1 GCA_001823695.1 Candidatus Zambryskibacteria bacterium RIFCSPHIGHO2_01_FULL_43_25
CCGACTCCTTGTAAGCATATGGTTTCAGGTCTATTTCACCGCCCTCACCGGGCTGCTTTTCACCTTTCCCTCACGGTACTAGTTCACTATCGGTCTCTAAAAGTATTTAGCCTTACCGGTTAGTTCCGGCAGATTCCTCCGAGCTTTTCGTGTCTCGAAGTACTCAAGAACAACAACAAAAAAGATGTCTTATTTTTATCTACGGGACCATTACCCTCTAGGGTCTGGCTTTCCAGCCAATTCGATTAACAAGACATTTTGTAACTTTCTTCCCTCACATGCCAAATCTCTATGTCGTGAAATAATTTTTTTACAGCCGACTTTAAAGATCTCGCATGTGAGGGATATTGTTGCCTTACAACCCCCAGCTGTACTTTTGAGAAATAGAAATTTCTACTCCCCAAAAGTACGGCTGGGTTTGGGCTTTTTCCTTTTCGCTCGCCGCTACTAAGGAAATGCTTCCCGCAAAAAGCGGGATTGTTTTCTTTTCCTCCAGGTAATGAAATGTTTTACTTCCCTGGGTGCGCCCCGAACCAGAGCAAAGCTCGGTTCGGGGCTGTCCCATACTGAAGCTTCGCTTCTAGTACTGGGACGCTCCCAGAAAACTGAACTTTGTTCTGATTCGGTCATTGATTAAATCAATGAGGTTTCCCCATTCGGACATCTCCGGATCAAAGGTTGCTAGGCACCTCCCCGAAGCTTATCGCAGCCAAGCCGCGTCCTTCATCGCCTTTTAGAGCCAAGGCATCCACCATACGCTCTTGAATTTCCTGATAGGAAATTCAAAAACCGCCTACTTTATCCCTTATTCAGGGATAATTTATTGCTCAACATTTATACCTGCACGTTGAGCAATATGCTTCATCCTGCCGCGTGAAATGAAATTGCGGCAGAATATTCTGTCCACCTCCGTTGCAAAAGACCCATCTTCAAACAAACGGGGTGGTATTTTTTTGTCAATGGACTAGTCTCCGTAAATGAAAACGCCGCTCTTACTCTAAGGCGGCGACAGCAACATCAAAAACCGAGACGTTACCGTTTTCGCTTTAGATAGAAATTAGCTGTTTTACACATACGTACAAGGATACAGTATAATCATAAAAAAAACGCTGTCAACTATAAGCAGTACTTCCCGCAAAGAAACCGCCCAGACTAGGCAAAATCCATATTTCAAGCTACGAAAATCGCCCCGTGAGATACTCCGTCAACTGACGGGGCACCTCACGGGGCGACTTTATTGAATTCCTTTTCTTACAGAATTACCTCTTGTCTGAAATATCGCTTCGCACCTTATCAAGGAAACGGGCTGCAGCTTCCTGGCCTCCAAGACCAAATGAAAGTCCCAAAGCCAGCGAAAGCGCGATAACGACACCCGTAAAGATTGTCTGGACAAATCCAGCGGCGATTCCTAGGTGCGCCAAGGCGACCAGGATTGCAAAAATCCAGATTGCCCATCGGGCAACTGTACCGCTCAATGCCGCCCATCGGAAATGCGCAGCGCGAGCTCCGGCAAGGACAACCTTCTCCATAACATCACCCAGTACTCCGGCAGCCAGAAGAACCAAAGCGGCAATAATAACTCTGGGAAGGTAGGAGAGGACAACTTCCTGAAGGAAGAGGTTAACTTGCTGTAGACCAAGAACTTCGAAAGCCCCGATCAAAAATACAACAATAATAAACCACCTAACCAACCCTCCGACAAAAGCTCCTGAATTGAGGTGCATTCCACCCCTCTCCAGAGCCTCTTCAGCTCCGGTTTTTTTCAGAGCTTCATCAACTCTTATGGATCGGAAGATTTGGGCAATTGCCCGACCAATTACTGTTCCAATAACCCAACCGATGGCAAGAATTATAATTGCCACGACAAGATTCGGAACAAACTGGACAACACCGTACCACAATTCCTGAAAGGAAGAAGTAAGGACGTCGCCCCATCTCTCTATTATCATACGCGTGCGATTCCGCCCACTCGCGTCTTCAAAGACAACAAGCGGACATTGAAAGCCTGTAATACAGGCAATAATAACGGCTAATAATTGACCTTTTTATTACATAATTGCATAAAAGGTACCCTGTGGACATTATACCATTACCTCTGCCTTTAACTAAACGCAAAAGGACTGGTTGTGGATAAGGTAAAAACTAATTTTTAGGAGATTCCTATTCGATCTAGCATTTTTTTGTGGGGAAAATCCAAGATATCTCTTATCAACTTGTCATACAGGCCATATCTGTATTGAAAGTCCGGAGTTTCAAAGACGGCATATCTTATTTCTTTTCCCATTTCCGCTTCAATTGTCCTTATTGCATTATCAAGGACATTTTTTTTGAGATGATCTCCGACAATTAGCAGATCTACTCTGCTATCTGGCTCCTGTATGAAAACCCCGGACACAATGATCAGTTTCATATTTCCGGACCGCTGAAGTTTGCTGGCAATATGTTTTGGACCAAATTGGTTCATGCTGATAAGGAAACTACGCAATGGCGCCAAATATACGAACTTCCTGTCCAGAGTCCAGCCGTTTGTCTTTCTTTTGGTCGGTTTGCCTCCTCTACCGTTTTCAATCGTCTTGAAAAATGTCCTCTTTTTTATAAAACCAGCTTTATGGAGCAGAGATAATTCCCTGCGGACTTTTCCCAAACTCTCCTTCGTCCTATCAGCAATGTAGGTGGTGTCAAAGGCCTCATCAGGATTAAAGATGAAAAGCTTCAACATCTTTACCTTGGCGGCGCCCCCGAATAGTTTGGATAGAGTATCCATCCCATTAGAAACCCGCCAGAATGAAGGAATCCATTCGTTCGGGCTGGCAGGTTGCGGCTAGCGCTTCCTGCTTAAATTTATAAGTGGTAAATAAACTTCCCATATATACACCTAACCCGTAAAACTCCTATTGAAACCATGACCGTGCCTGCTTGCGCAGGTAGGGTTTTTTACGGGATCCATATATGGGCATATTATCAGGTAGTCTCCGGGGTTTCAATAGGACAAAAAGTTCATTGAAAACGCCCAATTTTGCTTCCTTGCAAAATCGGGCGCTCTACTACAGCCCACGTAACGTTCAGAAGAACAGCCACATTACGAGCTTGTAGAGGCCGAAATAGGCGGCCACTCCCGCAGCGAGGAACCCAGCATACACGCGGAGTTCCCAGTTCACGCCGGGTAGCGCAATCTGCCTGCGCGTCTGCACTTGGCGAATCATTGTCCCTCCTAAATTCTTCCTGCTGGTTTGGTGGCGAGCTAAATCCGCATCTATTATAACAAAAAGAGGCCACTAAGGCTCTTTTTGTTATACTCAATTTGAGACCGGAAAATCTTTGAAATTACTTCAAAGTAACCTTGCCTCCTGCTCCTTCAATGCTCTTTTTGATAACTTCGGCATCCTCCTTCTTCACATCAGTCTTGAGCATCGTCGGCGCACCGTCAACCATATCTTTTGCTTCCTTGAGTCCGAGCCCGAGAACTTCTTTCACCGCTTTTATAACGGCAATTTTGTTAGTACCGCCATCAGTGAGCTCAACATTGAAGGTGTCCTTAGTCTCTTCTGCTCCAGCTCCTACCCCCGCCGGAGTAGCAACGGCAACCGCGGAAGCAGAAACCCCGAATTTCTTTTCAAAAATCTTTACCAATTCATTGAGGTCAAGCACTGACATTTTTTCTATCTCCTCAACAATTTTCTTGAATTTGGCGGGAATCTCCACTGCTTCACTGCCGCCAATGGGCGCTTCCTGCTCGGCTTTCTTTTCTGTAGAAGCTTCTGCCTTGGTTTCTTCTTTGTCCTGAGCATTAGTCGAAGGATTTGTCTCTTTATTTTCTTCTTCTTTCATAATTCTTTATTTTTAATTCTTAATTCTTTGCTTTCGCAATTTCACTCAGGCCAATCACAAACCTCTGTATCGGTGAGTTTATAATGTTCACGAACTTACCATAAAGCACGGGCAGAGCAGGGATAGCAGCAATCTCCACCATTTCCGGCTGGTTCATAAATCTGCCGTCAAAAATTCCTCCGAGAATTTTCAGGTTCTCTGGAAATTTTTTGATGAATTCGTTTATCTCCCTGGAAGGCGCCATTATGTCGTCTCCATACACAATAGCCAACTCCCCAGGCAATTCTGGTTGTTCTCCGGGAATCTTACTGTCTTTAAGGGCAATACGAGTCAGGGTTTTTTTGGCAACATAATACTTCACGCCAGCCGACTTGAGAACTCGGCGCAGTTCAGACACCATCGCCACCGTCAAACCTCTGAAATTGACGAAAACAACGGACTTTGATTTGCCCAAAAAGCCCTTGAGGTGGCTTATAATCTTCGCTTTTTTTTCTTTTGTTAAAGCCATTGAATTTTCTTAACGAACGTGGTGAGTTTTAGAAAATTCTGACCCTCCTAAGTTTTTCGTAGAAAAATTTTGGAGGGTGATTCTAAAACCAATAATTTATTCCCGCCAAAATTTTCGCTTCGCAAAAACTTAAGCGGGTAAATCGACCAACAAGGTCTTGAGAAGAAATCTCGGTAGGCTTGCCCAATCATTAGCCGAAGACTAATTGATTTAGGGATATTTGATTAAGACTTTCGTCGCCCACTGTCTTTGACCTTATGGCAATACACTATATATGGATTTTATAAAATAGCAAACCCCCGAGCACATACGCACCCGGGGGCTGCGACATCTTCAGGCTGGTAGCCTTGGGTCGGTAATGAACGCCTGATACAGGGCCGAACGTGTTCTATCCGCCTTGCCATGAGACCCCACGTCGTCATTTTCAATAACACAGGTGCGGGTCAGTTCTTCATGGAATACGCCGATTGTATCCATGAACGTGTACAGAACGTTCTCATGTTCGTGGGCAGTAAGATGAAAACCTCTCATCACTGACCACAGGTCAAGCTGTTTGGAGAGTACCTCCCAAACATCGTCTTCCTCGTGGGCTTCTTCCGCCCGTTTCTGCTCAGTTTCAGCGGCTGATAGGATGAAAAAGAAACTACCGGGTCTCATTACCTCTCGAAACTTCAGTCGTTCTGTCTGGGGTTCCGGAAGTCGATCCCCGACAAGTCCGAGAATGACTGCTCTGAGGGCCATGACTCCCACGACAATCAGTCCGATCGAGACCAGTCCTACGATTAGCAGCACATCACCGGTGCCAATGGAAGCGGCGACGCCCGCCGCGGATACGACCAGAGTCGTTGCGCTTGTCATTTTCGCCTCGCGATTTGGTGGTCGATTAGAACATCTCTGTTTTGAAAGTACTATTAAGCAGAAATTAAGTCAAATGGTTCGTACGAACATAAGTGCGTATATAACTACATTTGTAGTTATACCCCCTGCTTACTCTCCTTTACTCTTGTCTACTCCCACTTATACCCTTTTTACTTTTACTTATCCTGACTCGCTGCCACTTATTCTCTCTTAACTTCCCTCCTTTAATGGTATAATAAATAACGATCGTTATTTATTATACCATTTGGATTATCAGATTTTTTAACAAAAATATGGGAAACTTAGAAAAAGAGGTGAAAAAAAGTATCCGCAATACAAAAATCCAGCGGGCAATTATTGCCGCAGTGGGCTCCGCAGGTCTCTTGGCAGTCGCCGCGCTGGCGCCAAACGCCATCCAGATACTCGGGAAGATAAAAAAATACGAGGCCAAGAGAAAAGACAAATCAATTTATCACGCCCGGCAGAGATTGATAGAAAAAGAGCTTTTAAAATATGATGGCAAGTTTTTACAACTGACAAAAGAAGGGGAAAAGTTGCTGGAGGAATTTGGACATAGAGACTTCAAACTGCCAAAACCGAAAAAATGGGACAAGAAATGGCGGATACTTATATTTGATATAAAGGAGAAAAGAAGAGACGTAAGAGACTTACTCAGAAAAACTCTTGTTAGTATTGGCTTTGTACGTCTTCAAAACAGTGTCTGGATATATCCTTATGACTGCGAGGACCTTATAACTCTTCTTAAGGCAGACTTCAAGATTGGGAGAGATGTGCTATACGTGATTGCCGACAGAGTCGAAAATGATAAGACCCTTCGCGAACAATTTAATTTATAAACCAGGTACACTGGCCATTCTCCACCCCCCCCACTCTTTACTCCTCATTTTTTACTCCTCATCTTTATTTTGCTCGTTGGTATAATAAATAACGATCGTTATTTATTATACCAATGGGTTTTAACCAGTTTTTGGTTGAATTTAAAAACCAAAGTTTGAGACTAGGAGTTCCTGACACATTCTAACCAATTCAAGCACAAGAATTATCTATTAACGTCAGACCAGAAAGCACAAGTATCGTAATTATTAATACGGTTGGAAGTTTTATGTAATATTTATTTGATGAATAACCTCTTCTCTTTCTAAATACATCTATTACTTTTCCAATAAGTAGAATTGCTAGAACATCAACCACAAGTCCTAACAGAATGACTATCGGCCAATTTACTAATCCATCTCCTACTTGATAACCAAACAATTCATACATAATCACACTCGGCCAACCTAATAGAAACGCCAGGATGGTAAAACTAATCGGGAAACAAAAATCAAAAAAAGCATACATACGCAATGGAGAAAATATAATCAGCAGGACCAAAAAAGTTTTAATCTTCATAATTCTAATTATATATCACGGTCTAATTTTCTTAAATATTTATCAAGTTTACCAATGATTATTTGAACTTGCTTTGTGTCCTCGTTATTACCCGCCATATCAACAGAATAATAGTTAATCGTAAATACTCCATTTTCCCCCAAAGTAAACTTACTGGTATACTCATAGAAATTTTGTCCATCCAAAGAATACCACGTCCCCAAAATGCCCGACCTGTCATCTTCGGCGATAAAGCTTACACTCACTTCTTTCTTAAATTCTCCGTCCTTGTATTCTTTACCATCTAGATTGATTCTCGTTTCCGGTGGAATCAAGTCCTCTAATAAATCCCCTTCCAAAACTGAAACGGCTTCTATACTTTCTATCATTTCTTCGTTTTTAACTTCAATGAAGTTATGTTTCGTTGAGTCATCTACCGCAAAACTTATGACTGTTGAAGCCGTTATGGGTACATCATTAAATATCTGCGTAGATATATATTCTCCATTTTCTACTTCAGAAATACCCAGATCAAAACTTCCCTCCTCTAAACCATTGGCCATTATTTGATATTCTTGACCTTCGTCTGTTGGTAGAAAGATAAACTTGTTATGACCTATGACATCATAATCTATTCCGGAAATTCCATACTCAATAGCATTATTTTTTATCGGACCAGTATGATTATTATCTGAATAAATATGCACTTCTACTGGCGAATGCCATGTTAATTTCTTTCCTTTAAAATTACAGAATGATTGATCTCTGCTTACATTGTTTGCCAAATTGACCACATTACCGTTCAGAATTTCCAAGACCAATTCCCTGACTCCGCTGGTACTTGGCAATTCCGCATGATTACCATCTTTTACGTAAAACTTGTTTTGACTTGAGATGTTTATATAATTTGCGCTTATCAGAGGAACCGTTCCGTCTCCAGATGTGTAACCAACCTGTCCTATTTCATCAAAAAGTCCAAAACTGTATGCTGTTTGGGTAGAAGTCTTACAACCTGCAATGTTATACGCATCTATATCGGAAAAATCAAAACTGTCTAAGTTTTTATTGTAAAAATCATCAGCAATATCAAACATTACTGGATTTTTGTTTCGTTCAGTTATGAAATAATTTTTTGTTTCTTCAAAATTCATTAGTGGGTTAGTCCCCAATAGTTTGTATTTTCTTAAATATCCCTGGAATTCATTAAAGTAAGTCTGGGTTGGTAGAAGTTCATGGAGTGCTGGAGAGTTTTCCGCAATTTCTTTAATGCGATCTTCTTCAAGAAAAGGAATGTTGAACCTGTCTCCCTCTAAAAGCACCTTTCCTGCTTTAGGAGCTCCTAAATGAGGCGTTCCTACGAAAATTAATTTGTCTATACTACCTTTACCGTGTTCACTCAAATAATCCTTCACAAGTAAGCCGCCCATACTATGAGCAATCATGTCTACCTTCCCTGATCCAGTTTGTGTTTTAACTTCCTCAATTTTCTGGTTTAATAATTTTACTGTTTCATCTAAATCTAGACGCCAATCGTAAGGGAAAGTAAAATACGTTTCGTTAATAACATATCCGACAGTTGTTAACGAGTTTATTAAGGGTTTGAACGGTATTAGTACTTGAATTTCTTTATTAACAATTGGAATGACAAAGCGAACCTCATCGATGACATGACCATTTTCAATTGTGGAAACTAGAGAATCACCACCAGGATCTAAACTCAAGTTATCTGTCAGAAAATTATCATTTACATCGTTAAACATTTCTGCTAAATCAGGCCATATAAGATCATTACCATTGTATAATTCTGTTCCAATTATTCCTGGGATGATAATTACCGGCGTTAAAGCAGGAGTCGTGGAAGAAAATGGGTCGTAACCAAGCCAAGGTACAAAGTCAACATTATTTGAAACTGAAATACCGGTACCGGTAGCATTGAGTGTAGGGTGAAACGGCCCTGATGCGTCTCCCCACCAATTATCGCGGGCATCAACGACGGATGCAGATTTATTATCAATTCCATAATAGGCAATATTGAAAAAGCTGTTCCCGTGCGCTACGCCTGTTCCACCTTGAAGATAAATTCCCGTGTTGTAATTAGAGAAAGAAGACGAAGCGACATCAAATGACCCCGCATCCTGCCACAATGCCTGTTCTGGGCCGTGTTCAAAGACGGAATTACGTATTACAAGATTGCCTCTGTTAAATATCGGCGATGAATTTGGGTGCAGAAAAACATTTCGTCCGCCATACCTCACGACTGTTTCATCAAACTTCCCCTGAGAACCCGGAGAGAAAAAGAAAAGATACCAGTCTCGGGGTGATGGAGAGGATGCTTGACCGTTGTTGTTGGTGTCTCCTCCGATAGAATCATCTTTGATTGATGTGATGTAAACTTTATTGTTTGCGATGCCTAGAGAATGAAACGACCCATTAACACTGAAAGCTCCGTCGTTGGTTAATTTGATTATAGTCCCGGGCAGAAGGGTTAATGTTGTACCGGGGTTAATACCCAGATTAGTGATTACATACAGTAAGTCACCCGGTCCCCAGGAAGTATCTTTTGTAATGGTGCCACTACGTTCCCAGCCATTGATATTGTTGTCCGCAGCTACATTTCCAGTGTGAACGAAGTCAATATTGGCTCCTACATAAGCAGGCATACCATTACCTGAAAAAAACGAGTTGGTAACCGAGACATATTTTGCTAAATTTCCCGCTATGCCGGAATTTGTATTATTTTCAAAAAGACTACCATCAACTGTCAGAACCCCTCTGCTGTCTAGTAAGTATATTCCCACTGCTTGATTAGAAATCGTAGAATTTATGACAGTCGTGGTCCCCTGTGTTTGTTCTATAGCACCGATACGGTTATAACTCAATAGTGAGTTTGTAAACATTACGTCCCCACCAGAATTGCGTACGGCGCCATCTCCACCCCCGTAGAAAATTTTTGCATTGACAAACGTTCCCTGACTTCCGAAGTTAAACGTAATGGGAGACCAATCGCCCGGAGATGGGGATGTTGCGAAGCCGTCTGCGTTTGTATCCCCTCCAGCCGAGTCATCTTTAAAAGAAGTTAAGGTTACTGGATTTTGAGATGTGCCTTGTATATCCAATCTCCCACTCACAGACAGAGCCGATTGCTGATTCTTGAATTTGATGACAACACCCTCTTCTACCAAAAGAGTTACACCCGGCTCAACATTTACGAGACCATCAATAACTACTGGACTGTTATTTTGTGTCCAGACAGTATCTTGATAAATAACACCCGAAACTGTGGTTTCTGCACCCAACACGATAGAAAACGTCAGCAAAAGAACCCCTAAATATAGGATCTTTTTATACATATCCCCTATTTAAACAAGTTCCCGAAAAAAGACAACACCTTCCGCCAAAAGCCATTTTCCTCTCGAATTTCATATGAATCGCTTAATGCCACTGAAGCAGTCTGGGAAGATTGGTCCGCAGCTACTTTATGTCCAGAATTTTCTGCCTGTTCGCTATTTTGAATCGGCGATGTTTGTGTTTGAGACTCAACTATTTTCTGCTTAGAAGTATTATTAGCACTAGGTTGGGCAACCGACAATGGACTCACTGAAGCACTGCTTGAGGTGAACGCTTTAGGAACGTACTCAAGACCGCGTGGGTCAAAGATTTTAACAACTGACCAAGAATTTACAGAAAGACCAGACACTTCTTTGGGGATGATAATCCGCCCTTCTCCTTTCACGATTGTATCCTTGGGAAAAGAAAAAGATATTCCATCAACGGCCACCTTCCATTGGTACAGATTGACTTCGTATTTTGAACTGTTTACCAGTTCAATTACACCACCTGGTAGCTTATTAACTGAGATTTCGGGGTCAACCACTTTGACATTTATTCGCGATGAAACTCGTTCGTCACCGGCCTGCGCATTCATAACAACCACATAATCACCAGCATAACGATAGTTATAGGTGGCAGTTTTGCCGTATTTGAGCGACCCATCCCCGAATGACCACTCATAACTTGATGGTTTTACCGAACCGCTGCTGATATCAGTCGTAAACAAGACGGGGCTGCCAACAGTCGTGAGGCGGTCCTTGCCTATATTTATAGAAAATTTCGTACTTGTATTTGATAAACTTGGTGAAGAACCACTTGTGGATGAACCGCCCGATGATGAAGTAAAACTTGAACTACCAGAAGAGACGGAACTGTTATCAGAATTGTCTGAATCGCTTGAACTAGGTAGCAGAGTCGTGCTATTGCCAGCCCCAGGAGTTGGTGCGGCAACGACAAAACTGCCTCCTGATTTTTGCAGACTGTTGCCATCACCCACTGCGCCCTGATCACTTGTATAAGAAACTGTGTTTATATCATTACCGTCTGCGTCATGAATAGAGAGAGACTCTCCGGTATTTGAAAGACTGAACGAACTGCTAAAAATGACTCCAGAGAAGGCTGGCCAGTCAGCTAAGAATTTGCTCGGATCATCAGCAATAATCGCGTACCCGCCGGTTGGTATATTGGGGTCGCCTTGAGAGACAGTTAGCCCGTGATTTGTATTGGCTTCAAAAAATTTAAGGGCGGACAAATCAACCTCGCTTGAACCGGAATTATAAACTTCAACCCACTCCCTGCCCGAGTCGGTGCCGGGCAGGTCGTACATTATTTCGGAGATTTCAATGCTAGCGCCCGCGAACAGAGGAAATGCGAAAGCCAGAATCAGAAGCTTATAAACCCAACCCGAATGCGAACCCGAGGAATTGTCCATAAAATTGGTTTAACCTGATATACAAAAAAGTATACATATCCCGAACCCAGATGCAAAAAATCCTAAAAACCCAAATCTTGCCCAAATCCTATTGGTATAATAAATAACGACCGTTATTTATTATACCAATAAATATTACGAAAATCCTCACTGGTACTATAAGAAACGCTATGGCGTTTTTATAGTACCATCGTCTTCTAATCAATAGCTTGGAAACACTTTTGCTTTAAAACTTGTAATGGCGTCTTTAATTTGAGACCAAAGTGTAGTCTTTCATTGTTGTAGTA
>MHVD01000006.1:0-1335 GCA_001823695.1 Candidatus Zambryskibacteria bacterium RIFCSPHIGHO2_01_FULL_43_25
GGCAAGTATGGATTTTTTGTATATGACATATCTTTCATGATACTAGACGGGTGTTTCCAAGCTATTGAACCATAACGTTTTTGTTGACAAACAATTTATAATATGATAAGATACATAAGGAAGTAAAAGCGGCATCGTGCCGCATGTTCCTCACAGTCCCAAACCCCGGAGGAGAGCATGACGCGATTCAGCAGGTTCCTGGCCCTTTTCGGACTCATCGTGGCATTCAGCATGGCGGCTTGCCAGAACGATCTGACGGCGCCCAGTGTGGCGCAGGACGACGTCATCATGGCGGCGTCCTCGGACAACGCCACAACGGTGACCAACGACTCTCACTGGGAGACGTGGCACATCGGCACGTTCTTCCTGTGCGACGGCTCGCGCGTGAGTAGCGGCTACTACGACGTGCATCTGCAATCGACGTACCGGGAACGCGCCGACGGTTCAGTGGACGTTCGTTACCACATCAACTCGGCGCGAGCGCGCGGAACAAGTGACACAGGCGTGGAGTATGTGCTCCAGCAGGTCGGCAACGGCACGCAGGAGTACATTCCGGGTGGCGCCACCATTACGGTGGAAACACAGAACTTCCGACTGTTGTCGCCGGGACCGGACGCCAACCTGCTGTTGACTTACAAGCTCACGATTTTGGTGGGCGGTGGAAGCCCGCCGGTCGTGACCTTCGAGCTCGTCAAGAACCTCTGCGTCGGCTGACGCTCCGGCTGGCGAAGGACAACAAGGCCGCGGGGAGATTTCTCCCCGCGGCCATTTGTTTTATTCGTTGATATATGTTATTATTAAAAGTGATGAATATTCCTCCAAAAAAAATAAATCCAAGTGAAATACAGACATCAATGCCGAGCTTCTTGAAGTCATATAATGAGACTATTCCTAAAAATTTTCCTCAAGCGTCTGTGGCTTTGTTGGAGAAGTATAAGGATGAACATTCAGCCTATTTCAAACATGGCGATTCTTGGTCGCTTGATATGCATCGAAAAAAGGTTATGGACTGGCTGCCAGGTAATTCTGAAACTCAATAAGAGAGATTTGTTGTTGTTTATATAGACAAAACCGCCCGACCCACAGCGCGTAGTTGGGACTTTTGTTTTTATATGAAATTGAAAAAAGGATAAACAAAAGCCACCCGACTCCGCAAAATGATTTTGATCTGTTGGCCATGGCGGTCCAGATGCCGTACTTGTAGCCGCAGCTTCTACACATACTAACAAACTCAAGTTTGTTAGTATGTGTTGTGGCGTCTTGAATTTTGGGAATTTTTAAAGTATTGTTTTGTTGAATTGCGGGATCGTCTAATGGTAGTCGCCTCTACGGCGA
>MHVD01000006.1:1367-12239 GCA_001823695.1 Candidatus Zambryskibacteria bacterium RIFCSPHIGHO2_01_FULL_43_25
CATAAAAATGAAAGATTGTATACAGACTCAACTGATAATTTAGAAAGAAGGATGGAGGAACACAACTCTGGTCGGGGAGGTAAATATACCAAAGATAATCATCCATTTGAATTAATTTATTATGAAGCGTATATTTCTTATGATTTAGCTAGAAAATCAGAGAGGTTTTACAAAAGTGGAATTGGTAGAGAAGTGCTAAAGAAGAAGTTTGGTAATAATTTGTAAACATTGCCGGCTCGTCTAACGGTAGGACACATCCCTCTGGAGGATGGTATTGGGGTTCGAGTCCCTGGCCGGCAGCACGAGTCAACGTAGTATCGGAGCGACCAGAGTGCATCTGTTAAGTTGGTTTCTTCAATACGCAATAAAATAAATTAAAAGTCTACTTGTGCAGTACTGTTCAAGTAGTATATAATCAATGCATGATAACCATAAATGAGCAGAGAACAATTAGGGAAATTCACTCAAATCCAGATATTTCTCTGAGAGGCCTAGTGGAAAGGTTGAATCTTGGAGGTGTCGCTTCGGCATCCCATATTGTTAATTCTCTCGAGGAAAAGGGTTATTTAGAGAAAGTTGGTGTCTCGACAAATAAAAAATATTGTCTAACTCAGAAGGCTCTATCTCTTGAGGAGGTTATAAACATGAAGGTAGAGAATCTTATGCCAAGAGATTTTCAACCGGTAATGAATGCTGGTAGTAATCCAGTTGGTTCTCAATTCACGACGTCAGGGTCAGACAATGTGAAGGAGATTGAACCTTTTTCTCAAAAAGACTTCCCCAACTCAACTGGAAATGCGGACACAAATAATTTGAGAACTATCTTGTCAGCAAACTTTACCAAGATCATGACCAGCAACGATGGGATACAAAAATATGGAGACGTGATCATATTGGGAGGTATTTTGACCGTGATGGTTCTGCCCGCCTCTTATTTAGTGCTAAAGAATGAATGGATGAATGCGTTTCTGCCGATCTCGCTGATCTTACTTACAATAATAATTTTAAATAAAATAATATGAGTTTAGGAATAAATACAACTACTTCCGAGGGTATCGTTTTAGCAGCAGATAGTCGCCAATCTTACCATAACCAAAAAGGTATGAGTCGTGTTGGATCTGATTCCGCATCAAAAGTTTTCAAATTAACTGACAAAGTTGGAGTGGTTGTCGCGGGTCTCGCTTTTCTACCAGAAAATGGAGTACTAAAAAATATAAGTAGGTTCATTGAGAATTTCAAGACAACAAATGACCTAAAGAAAATGACTGTGGAAGAAATTTCCAATAGTTTGTTCGAGTATTTTAAGTTGAAATATGACTCCAAAAAGCAACTTAAAGATCTCGCTGATAACATTAAAAAGAATCTCCAAGCACAGGGTTCTGAAATCATAAAATTGGACGAAAAGGATACCCACCTTGAATTTAGTTTTAAGGATGCAAAGAAAATTGAGAGGAAAGGTGTGGCTGGAGTAGTTCAGCTACAATTTATTGTGGCTGGTTTTAATAGAGATGACTCCTTTCAATCCGCGATGGTTTATGTTCCTGGAAAAGTAGAAGTGAAGAGGGATAGCAAAAAAGTAGGGCAAGAATATGGAGCTGGTTGGATCGGCCAGACAGACGTGGTAAGTAGAATAGTACTAGGTTTTGATCCAAGAGTATCAAATCTCCCCCTTATGCAAAAAGTTGCACCGGACGAAAAAGGTGCCAACGAATTAAGATCTCAATTAGGTGGCTTGGAGTACTCTATTCAGTGGGGCACTATGACACTTCAAGATGCTATTGATTTTAGTTTGCTTGCAATAGAGACTACGACAGCTATCCAAAGATTTTCAGATGGGATTAAGGCTGATCCTGGGGATATGCCTGGCGTAGGGGGCGCTATAGATATTGCTGTTATTACCAGAGATAAGGGTTTTGTTTGGATATCAAAAAAGAAGTTATCTGCAGGAAATACTATTGTTGATCTGGAAAATCTTCCCGATATAGCTTAATAAGCTTGTTACTTAAAAGAATCTTGTTCTTTATCGATCCAAGAAATTCTCGCCTTTCTTCAACCGTACCTTGCTTCAAAACATAGGTTGCATACTGTTTAGGATCAAACTCGACCTTGCTCATCACCGGCTTTATCCCATAAAACTGATGTTGGAATTTCTTAGCTCTCTCACGTTCTTCGTTAAATTTCTTCATAATGAAGTTCTGGTCAAGTTCTAGATTACTCATCAATTCAATCAGCTGTTTAATTATTTCTTCCTCACGAATATATCCGCATTTGCAATCACGATTTCTTGATCGTGAGCATCCGTAATATATGTATTTAGCAATCCCACCCTTGGCTAGTTTCTTAATTTTCTCATCAGCCACTATTCCTGAACCACAGAGTCCACAAGTCATAAGTCGGCTAAAGGCAAATTGCTTATCAGTATTTTTAATTTCAGACCTGATGAGATTTTCTCTGGCTTTTTGGTATAACTCTTTAGTAATAATTGGTTCGTGTTTCCCCGTATACCAGTTTCCACTTCCTGTAGGATACTCAAATTGACCGTAGAAGAATGGCGTCTGGAGTAAACGATAAATATTACTCAGAGTAAGTGGTTTGTTGCTGGTCGCGCTTCTGAAGTTTAGATCAAATTTGAGCCAGTTATATATCTTTCGTCCACTCCAGTTTTCGTACGCCACTTTCTCAAACATTTTCCTAATAACTGGAGCACGATCTGTATCAACCATCACGTATCCTTTTCTATCGATCCTCTTTTCGTTTAGGTATCCAGTTGGTGCCGGAGCTGGCCAGAGTCCCATTTCGCATCTCATTCTAAGACCCCGTTTAACATTTACACTTTTATTATCGTTATCTAACTTAGCTTGGCTACACAGAATCATTAAGAGAAATTTCTCACTGGGGTTGTTTGTGAACCTCTGACCATAAGTGCGAATTTCAGCGAGCAGTTTTTGATCCATTAAGTCTACCAGCGAACCTAAGTCTCCAGCATTACGACTTAATCTATCCGGATGCCAAACAACAACTCCATTAAATCTTCCACTTCTCACATCTTTCAGAATTTCATTAAAGACTGGGCGTTGGCCTGAATCCTTAGCCGAATGGGATTCCCGCCGAATATCGATAATATCCAGCCCGTCCCGCTCGGCCATTTGGAGCATTTCCTTGATCTGGGAATCAATGGATAGAGCTTGCTTCTCGTCTGATTCAGTTGATTTACGAGCATAGAGCACATAGCTCATTTTTATTACCTCAGGCACCGCCGGTGCCCCAAATCGCCCCACTGGGTGTACTTGTGTTTCCATGACACAAGTAAGCCGCTGGGGTCCAAATAAGTCTAGGCCCGAGGAGTGAGTAAGAAGGAGGTAACTAAGCTTCATTATTAGCCGTATTTATTGTACTATTTGCGTAAACCAGACTTTATGAAATTCACGTGCATTTTTAATAATTTAAACAAAAGCGATGCTAATATTGCGGGTGGTAAGGGTGCTTCGCTTGGCGAAATGATCCAATCTGGAATTCTTGTTCCGGAAGGTTTTGTAGTGCTTTCTAATACCTTTGATCGTTTTCTTCACGAGACAGACTTGTCTCAAGAAATTGAATCTACTCTCAAAGGCGTAGACCACAAAGCTATACATACAGTCGAGTCTGCATCGGAAAAGATACGTGGACTTATAGAGAAACAAGAAATACCAAAAGATATTGCTGATGAGGTTATGAATGGTTTTAAGCTACTAAAAGCCGAGTTTGTGGCTGTTCGCTCGTCTGCTACAGCCGAAGATGGTATTGAACACGCATGGGCAGGTCAACTAGAAAGTTATTTGAACACCACCGAGTCCACTCTCTTAGAACATGTGAAAAAGTGCTGGTCTTCTCTTTTTACTTCACGAGCAATATTTTATAGATTTGAGAAAGAGTTACACGAAACTGAAATTTCTGTAGCTGTAGTTGTTCAAAAAATGGTTCAGTCTGAGGTCTCTGGTATAGCTTTCTCAGTTCACCCCATTACTGAAGATAGAAATCAACTAGTGATTGAAGCTGGTTACGGACTAGGAGAGGCTATAGTTTCTGGTTCTATTACTCCAGACTCGTATGTGGTAGAAAAAGAGCCAAGAAAAATTATTGATACGACTGTAAATAATCAGAAACGGGGATTATTTAAGAGTGTTGGCGGGGGTAATGAGTGGAGAGAAATTTCTGAACCAAAAGCATCTTCTCAAGTACTTGATGAAAAAGAAATTCTTGAGCTATCAGAACTTGTAGTCAAGATCGAAAGACATTATGGATTCCCCTGTGATATTGAGTGGGCTTATGAAAGTAATAAGTTCTATATAACCCAGAGTAGACCAATAACTACTCTTTCTAAGCAAGAAAATAGAACACTCCAACAATCCTTAATTGGTAATCCAGACCAATATCAGAGACTCTTTCAAGTTGGTGGTATGCCATATCTAGTCTCTGATGCTTTTATGGATGAGTATAGAAAAATTGATGGATTGGCGATGCTTGCTCACGGAACGTGGACAACTTTTTTGCCCAGGGAGGCTATCAAGAGAACTTTAGCCGAAGGACTTAAACTCTATAGTGACAAACAGAAATTTAAGGAATATGAAAACGGATTTGAGGCATATAAACTGGAAACATCTAAATTATTTGAAAGACTATCTAAGAAGAGTGCCCTTATGAAAAACGAGGTAGATAGTTTTTTGCAAAGCCTTACTCACTTATTTCATTATTACCGTCGGACGGAATTTTTTGCTACTGATGAAGCCTATCAGCACTCACTAAAAGATGAAATTACTCGGCAAAATCTTAAGCAATTCGAACATATTAAAAACTCTGGCAGAGAATATTTAAATAAACTTTTCTTTGGGGGTGAGAGTTACCTGACTAAGATTTTAGGAATTCTTACGAACCAGTTTAATACTACGGACGAAAACTTACGACTCTATTGTAAAAAAGATATATTATCGCTCTTTGATAGCAAAAGAGTATCAGAATCTGCATTAAAGAGCAGGAGGTTGGCTTATGTAATGGTTGGTGGTGAAAGTCTAATCTATATTGAGGGTAAAGAAGCGGAAGCGATAGTCGCTAAGTTTGATACAGCACTACACGAATTTCATAAAGAGCTTAGAGGCAAAACAGCGAATAAGGGTGTAGTCAAAGGTAAGGCCAAAGTCATTATTGCAGACTACGGTAATTTTGATGGCTTAAAAAAAGTAATGGAAAGTATGAAAAAGGGAGATGTGCTTATTGCTGAGACCACTTCACCAGAACTTATGCCTGCTTGTTCTAAGGCTTCTGCCATTGTTACTAATCAAGGGGGAATGATGTCCCACGCCGCAATTGTAAGTCGTGAGATGGGCATTCCTTGCGTGGTAGGAACTGGTAATGCTACAGATCTTATAAAAGATGGCGATATGGTCGAAGTAGATGGAAATAATGGTTTGGTCAGAATACTTAGTAATTCAGAATTTAGAAAAGAGGATTACATCCTAAGTTTTTGGGTTCAAGGAGTTAGTATCTTTGTTACAGATATTCACCTTGATGTCTATTCACATCTCGGTATTCTTTTCGTTATTGATAATGGAATGTTTAAGCAATATTTCCTCAAGACTGCGTATGAAAAAGCTTTAGATGAGGGTTTAAAATTCTATAGTGACAAAAACGCTGTCAAGGAATACAAGAAAGATTTACAAAATCATTGTGAAAAACTTGAAGAATTTTTTAATAAAGAAATAAAAGATAAGAGCGATATTTCCAAAGACACACTTAGCAAATTCTTTGCCTACGCCACTAAGCTTGTAGGTGATTATACGAAGATGAATTTTGAATATACAGACAAAGCGTTTACTGAAAGAGAGAGGAACAAAACAATTGAGGAAAATCTTTCTATTGTTGCTACGTTCAAAGATGAGGTTAGGGCGATAATGAATAAAACGCTCTTTGAGAACAATGGCTATCTGCCATACATCTGGAAAGTGCTCAGTGAGAAATTCTCCGTAACTCCATCTTTGCTTGATAATCTAACTCAGAAAGAAATACTGGCTCTATATGATGGTCAATACCCAAATGAAAAAGTTTCAAAAAGACAAGAAGCATTTGTATATAGTTATAAATCAAGAACTCCATTTGAAGACAATGAGGCTCATAAAATTATAAAAAACTTTGAAGAGAAAATAGACGAAACTGATATTTTGAAAGGACAAGTAGCAAGCAAAGGAAAAATCAGCGGTAGGGTGAAGATTATTCCCGTTGATTATAGTGATTTTGCAAGAGTAAATAGAGAAATTGAGAAGATGCAGGTTGGTGATATTCTCGTAGCAGAGACCACTGCTCCAGAACTCATGGTGGCTTGCAAGAAAGCTGGGGCAATAGTTACAGATATGGGTGGACTTATGTCCCACGCTGCGATTGTATCTCGTGAACTTGGAATTCCTTGTATTGTTGGAACTAGGTATGGAAGTAAAATTCTTAAAGATGGAGATATGGTTGAAGCTGATGGCAACACAGGCGTGGTTCGTATAATAGAAAGAGTCCAGCGTGGTTAGCGCTGGACTCGGTTGATGTAGCTCTTGTTAGCGAACGAGTTGAGCGATTTCGGGCATCACCTCGTCCAACAAGGCGAGACATCCCCGATATGCAGGCAGTCCCTTTTCAAAAGGATTGGGGACACCGCCATGGTCACCGTTGGCGATGAGCACGATGGTTCTGCTGTTCTGCGGGAGATGCTCACTGACCTGTCTTGCCTCGTTGTCGCCCACACAAATGATGTGCGAGTATTGGGTGAGGTTGAGGTCACCAACCCAACGACTTTGATGCTTCGTCAGGTCAATCCCTCGTTCCTGCATACACAGGATTGAGTGCTCGTTGGCGGTTTGCCCAGCGCATCCTTGCCTGATACCTGCACTTTCCACTTGGAACTCGTCACCGAGTCGTTTTTGTAGGAGTGCCTGCATCATTGGGCTACGACAAGTATTTCCAAAACAAACACAAAGAACTTTCTTCACAAGACACCTCCTTGGTTTTGTGCTTTACAAAATATAACATATAATTAGTGCTTATGCAAGTGCAAGAATTGGTGCCCAGATTCGCAAAGACATGGTAGTCAAGGTTTATTTTCGTCAATAGGTAAACCTAGAAAAAGGGTGTGTTGTAGAAAAAACTTCGAATTTTATTCTATATTTGAAAACATTGAGTTTTTGAGAGGTAGCGTTATAAATAATTTATAATTTCTCAATTTACTATCCACAGGCAAGTACGTTTTTGGCCTATCTGCTCCATATAATGACGGCATGAAGCAGGAACCGGATAACAAGAAAAAGAAACAAATTCCTATAGAAAGGGCTGTTTATGTCCTGACCGAAGAAGATATCAAGAGGAATCAGGAACGAGAATCTACTACTCGTAAAAAAGAACTATTTCTGAATATTCTTGAAAGGAATCGTGGAATGATAACTATTGTTTGTGAAAAAACTAGTATTGCTCGATCAACCTATTACTACTGGTTAAAAACCGATAAGGAGTTTAAAAGTAAGGTGGATGAAATAATGAGAGCAAAACCAGAGATACTAGAAGATATTTTATACATTGCGGCCGCTAAGGGAGATGTAAACGCAGCAAAGTTTATTCTTTCTCACACTCATCCGGATTATAAGAAGAAGCCGAAAAATGAGAAAGATACCGTGGTTCACATTTACCATCACGTTGATAAGCAAGATAAATCCAAAGGGAAAGAAGAAGTAACTTTTGCCCAAATGGTGTGGGCGGAAGGTTCTAGACGCAGAAAGGACGCCTTGGCAAAAATGGCTATAGAGGAGATGAGGAATAAGATTCCAGCTTTAGAGGAGGAATCCTAAAACTAGGTAAAAGTGTCTAATTTGTCTAATTTGGATGCGACCAGAGAGCGTCATTCTGGTACAATTTTAATCATCAGAAAATCCTTACGGTGTTTGGAGCATGGTACTCCGAGACCGGGGTACACAGCACTTCGACTCGCTACGCTCGCTCAGTGCGAGCTAGGAGAAGTGCCCTGAGCTTGTCGAAGGGCTAAATGTATTTTGTCTACATCCTAAAGTGTGAAAATGGGAGCCTGTATACTGGTATTACCAACGATGTGACGAGACGTTTTGAGGAGCACAAAAACGGTAAGGGCGGGCGTTATACAAGGTCAAGCAAAGTAGTAAGTATTTTGTATACGGAAGAACATCCCGATAAAAGTTCTGCTTTGAAACGAGAATCTCAGATTAAAAAATGGACCAGAGCAAAAAAGAAAGCTTTGATCAGTCGAGATAAAGAATTACTTAAGAAACTCTAACAAACTCGTGATAGGCCGGCAGTGAGTATATCGAACTGTTATCGTGCTCGAGACGCGTCGTTTGGATGCTAAAATTTAGCTAATTCCGTCCCTCCTCCGCTAAAGCTACGGACGGGCAGGCAATCTGGGCTTGATCGCTTAGAGTTCTCCCTCGATAAACTTAGGACAAGTAGCTCGAGACGGCCGACCAGTTTGTGATATTCTAATAATATGAAATTATTACTTACTTCCGCCGGTCTTACTAATCAAAAAATTGCTAATGCACTTTTAGAACTTGCGGAATTACCGGCAAATAAGATCAAGATATGTTTTGTACCCACGGCCGCGAATCTTGAATTAGGAGATAAGGAATGGCTAATTGATAATCTAATAGCTTTCAAAAACCAAGGATATAAGTCAATAGATATTTTGGATATTGTGGCAACTCCTAGAGAGAACTGGCTAAAAAGATTTCAAGATGCGAATGTGATTTGTTTTGGTGGCGGCAATGAAAACTATCTTGCGAAAGTACTTCAGGACACTGGAGTTGCCGAAGCCCTTCCTGAACTCTTGAAGTCAAGGATCTATATGGGTATTAGCGCAGGAAGCATGGTAGCTGGAACCTTTGCTGAAGTGAAAACAATTAACGAATTAATTTATCCTGAAGAAGCTTGGCCGAGACTGACTGACAAAACGCTAGAGTTAATAAATATCAATTTTTTACCACACTTAAACTCGGAGTACTTCAAGTCTGCTCGTAAAGAGAATATAAAAAATGCAACTGGATTCACAGCTCCCGTCTATGCTCTCGACGATCAGTCTGCATTGAAAATAGTAGACGGAAAGATTGAAATAGTTGGAAACGGAAAGTCTTTTGTAATTACCAAATAATTCTAATTTCGTACCAGATGGCCGGCATTCCTTCCAAATCAGTGTTTTTTGTCTGCTTCTTAAGAGGATAGACTTTGAAATTATTCTTATTTTGACATCACCACCTTTAAGGTGGTAAATTCTCCCCCGGAAGGACAGTAGGTTTCTCCTACCAGAAGGAGGGCGCATGCCCTACATGAGAGCGGAAAACAAGAAGTAGCTTGCAGAGCATGCCGATTACACCGGAGAGGGTGATATTGGCTGGCGTTGCAAGAAGACCGGTACTCTGATGCAGGCCGAGCAAGCTGGGCGCACCATCTGGGACGACGATGGTCCTGGTCCTTGTGCCAGCTCGCAAGGAGTTCAGATGGTTGTGGAAGCTTACTGCCCGAGGTGCACCAAGAAGCCAGAGATTCCTTATGGGACACCCGTCCAGGAGGGAAAACTCATTTCCATTTAAGCCGGCCGGCAGGGAATCGACCTGCTTTGGCCGGTTTCCTGTTTTATATTGATATAATCATTCGGATACCGTCCTAGACCCCCAGCAAAACTTAAATACCCCTTGGATGTTAAGATCCGAGGGGTGTTTAAGTTTAACGAATTATTGTTGTTAATTGCTTAGGGTAGTAGTAGCAAACGGGCTTGAAGTGGCCGTATTGCCGGAAGCATCTCTTGATTCTATAAGCAGGTAGTAGAGAGTGCTGGTGGAGAGACTGCCGATACCCAAAGAGTGATTGGTTACCAGAGAACTGTTGCTGACAAAATTGTCAGTAGAGGTGCTTATGGGCGTGGTAGTACTGTAATAAACCTTGGAAGTGGCCGGTTCATTGGTTAACCACGAGACATTTATTGTTGATGTGCCTACAGTGGTAGAAGTGGCGCTTATAATCGGAGCGGTAGTGTCTACTATAACTACAGTTCCGCCTCCAGTAGTGAAGTGAAACTCACTTGAGGTAGCCGTATTGCCGGCAATATCTTTCGCGGTTATAACGGAATGGTAAGTGGTGCTGGCTGACAAGCTGGTTATAAGAGCGAAGTGGAAAGTGCTCTTGAAGTTGCTATTGATTACATTTGAGTTGTTCAGATCAATCGGAGTAGTACTGCTCCAGAAGAGCTTGCTTGTAGTTCTCTCATTGGTGTTCCACGTGATGATTGCGAAGTTAGCTCCCGCACGCGCCGTTATACCCGATATTACCGGTGCGGTAGTATCTATCGGCTTGGTTGTGGTAGCTTGGCGGAACAGTTTCTTGCTTATGCCAAAAGGCAAAACGCAATTTGGATCTGTCTCCGGAACGCCATTTTTCTTAATCCAGCCCGGAGCTATAAGATGACCAAATGCCTTGAGACAGTTTGAACTGTTGGAATTTCTAATTTTTGCGTCATCATCATTGTCGTCATTATCGTCATCCCTCCTGTCATCTCTGCCCTCTCTTATGTCTTTATTTATAACTTTGCTCGCTTTTATTTTATTTTTGTCCTTGCCCTTATTGTCATTCTCCTTGGCCATACCGATGGCAGGGGATAGGATCAATGAAAAAACTATCATTAACCCCAGGCCCTTTAGGAGAAAATTGCTAAACTGTGAAGTCATTTTATTGTTTTTATGTGTTAAAGATAAACAATCGTTTATCTTTAATTTAAGACGGGGCTTACAGACCTTTCTTACATTTACAATCACTCTAATTTATTGCATTTTTATGCCTTATATTGGC
>MHVD01000007.1 GCA_001823695.1 Candidatus Zambryskibacteria bacterium RIFCSPHIGHO2_01_FULL_43_25
AACAACTGACAACTGACGAAGAAAAAGGCTTTCAAAGAGAACTTTTTGAAGCACAAATCAACCTTTCTGCAGATTTGAATTTACCCCTGATCATCCACTGCCGTAACGGTTGGAATGAAATTTTTGACTTAATCGAGGCTAAACGAGGTCCGTCCTCGTTTAGAGGTATTTTCCATTCATTTACAGGCAGACTGCAAGATGCTAAAAAAGCGCTCGGCCTTGGATTTTATATCTCTTTTTCCGGAATCGTCACTTTTAAAAACGCTAATGAGATTCAGGAAGTTGCCAAAAAAATGCCACTTGAGCGGCTGCTTATTGAGACCGATTCTCCGTTTCTTGCGCCCGAACCTTTGCGGGGAAAGCAAAATGAACCTAAAAATGTTAGAATAATAGCCGAGTTTCTGGCCCATCTCCGCAGTCAGCCAATTGACAAAATTATTGGTGC
Source organism: Candidatus Zambryskibacteria bacterium RIFCSPHIGHO2_01_FULL_43_25 (assembly GCA_001823695.1). Taxonomy (GTDB): domain Bacteria; phylum Patescibacteriota; class Minisyncoccia; order Phycocordibacterales; family Zambryskibacteraceae; genus MHVD01. The sequence goes on from MHVD01000007.1 coordinate 446, forward strand.
AAGCGCGGATAACGCAGAGAGATTGTTTGGGATTTAGAAAATTTTTGTTCGAACCTGTCGAGAACCTCAAATTGGAAACTTCTCGACTTCGCTCGAAGAGTATAGATCAACATGATCAAAAGATTCGTCACTAAATACGACAAGCAAGTTCACCGGTTTTTGGAAATATTGCCGGGGACTTTTTCGTGGACTTTAATTCTGTTTCCTGTGTGGGGATCGTTCTGGATTCCCCATTACGTTGCTTATTACGTAATTCTTTTTATAATCTTTTGGTTTTACAAATCGGCAATTTTGGCATTTACGGCCATTATTTCCCATCTGAAGCTTAATGCCTCGCAGAAATATGATTGGATTTCTGATGTCAGACGACTGCCTGAATATAAAAAAGTCCATCATTTAATTGTTATTCCAACCTACAAAGAACCTCTGCACGTTTTAGAGCGAGGCCTTGATTCATTGGTCAAACAGGATTTTGCGCAAAATCAAATCTCCGTCTGCATGGCGTTTGAAAAACGGGAAGGTAAGGCCGCGCAGGATAAAGCATTGGCGATTGGCAAAAAATACGGCAAAAAGTGGGCAAACCTTATCTTTACATTCCATCCGGATATTGCCCACGAAGTTAAAGGCAAATCATCAAACGAGGCATATGCCGGAAAATACACTAAAAAGCTTTTGGTTGACAGGCAGAAGATTGATATTAACTACATAACCGTCACTTCAAAAGACGCGGACGGCGTGCTTTCGGAAAAATATCTTTCCGCACTCACCTATAAATTTTTGACCAACGAAAACAAATATCTCAGATTCTGGCAGCCGGTTATTCTTTTCTATACCAATATCTGGAGGGTTCCGGCGCCCATTCGGGTGATGAATAGTCTGGGATCTGTCTGGCAGACTGCCCAAACCTCAAGAACGGATAGACTGGTTAACTATTCGATGTACTCGCTTTCTATGAAGCTTCTGCACGATGTCGGCTATTGGGATGTCGATGTAATTCCGGAAGATTACCGCATATTTTTCAAGAGCTTTTTTCAAAATGACGGTCATGTTGATGTCGAGCCGATATTTTTGCCGGCATACGCCGATGCTGCCGAATCAACAACCTACATTAAATCGCTTATTAATTTTTACGAGCAGGAAAGACGCTGGGCATGGGGGGTTTCCGACGACGCCTACTTTATCAAAAAGTGGCTGACGCACACCCATATTCCATTTTGGAGAAGGACGATCAGGGTTTTTAAAGTTTTGGAGGACCATTTCCTTTGGCCGGTTAACTGGTTTGCGATAACTTTGGGAGCCACTATTCCGGTTCTTTTAAACCCGGTTTTTGCCCAGACCGTAATGGGCCAGAATCTGCCAAGACTGGCTTTTGGCATTTTAACTTTCACCTGGGTATTTTTGGCAATAATTTTATTTATCGATTTTCGCCAAAGACCAAAACGCGATGTCCATGCTTCACTTTTCAAAAAAATTATAATGCCGTTTGAGTTTGTAATGATGCCGGTTGTTACTTTCTTATTCACCGCCCTACCCGGAATCGACGCCCACACAAGGCTTATGCTTGGAAAATATTTGGAGTATCGTGTTACTGAGAAAGTTTAGTTTTTCTTTTCTTTTTTCTCTTCCTCATCTGCCAACGTCAGAATTCCGACAACAATAAAGGCTGCAAAAATCGGCATTATAAAAGTAAAACGGTCGACTTCGTCCTTAAACAAAATCAAGGCTAGAACTACTCCGATAGCGGCAATAATCCCCGCAATCGTCCAAGTTTTGTTTTCTTCAAAGATTTTTATCAGGCGTTTCGACATTCTGTAAAAGATTATAAACTAACAGGTTGTAGAATTTCACCAACAGGATATACTTGTCTTGCGAAATTAATTTTGGATGAAAAGAATCATATTGCTTCTTTCGATTTTGATAATCCCTCTTTTTCTATTTACAAAAAGTATTCTCGCACAAGATAATCAAACTCCCCTTGTTCCTCCAACAAAAGATGAAATACTGCGGGGCAAAGTTATCAAAATTGCAGAAGAAGGAGAGAGGGAAATAGTTGACAAAAAATATCCATATCAGATTGTCGAGGTTGAATTTAATGAAGGATCGGAAAAAGGCAATGTCAAAAAGATCGACCATGGCCAAACTTTCACAATCACCGAAGCTCAGAAAGTAAAAGGTGGGGAGACGATAGTTATCGTAAAGAGCGAAAGCCCAACCGGCAAGGAACCTATATATCAAATTGTCGATACGTACAGGCTTAACAAAATCCCGGGTATGCTTGTCGTCTTTGCAATTCTGGTAATTTTCCTTTCCAAATGGAAAGGCGCAGGCTCGATTTTAGGTTTAGGAATCAGTCTTTTGGTAATCGTTAAATTTATAGTCCCCCAGATTTTGGCAGGCCGCGACCCGCTTTTTATAAGCATTGCCGGCTCTTTGATAATTTTGGCAAGCACCATTTACCTTGCCCATGGTTTTTCCAAAAAAACCTCGGTTGCCCTTTTTTCAACTTTTTTGTCTTTGATAATTACCGGAATTTTGGCGGTTTTATTTGTAAATACCGCCCATCTGACAGGTTTGGGAACGGATGACGCCAATTCCCTGCGATTTGGACCAACGTCGATTATTAACTTTCAGGGGCTTTTACTGGGCGCAATCATTATCGGAACATTGGGAGTTCTGGATGATGTGACAACAAGTTTATCTGCGACCATATTTGAAATAAAAAGCGCAAATTCCGCAATCAAATTTCAGGAATTGCTTTCAAAGGGCTTGAGAGTCGGCAGTGAACACATAAGCTCTTTAGTCAACACGCTGGTTTTGGCCTATGCAGGCGCATCGCTCCCGATTTTTCTTTTTATAATTCTTAACCCGTCACATCAACCCCTGTGGTTTATCCTAAACAGTGAAGTAATTATGGAGGAAGTAGTGAGGACTTTGTCAGGAAGCATTGGCCTGGTGATGGCTGTACCGATAACGGCAATTGCCGCTTCGTGGGTTTGTTCGTATGTTGCAAGCGAAAATAAAAAATAAGTCAGAGATAGCTACATTCGCGGGGGGTTGTTTTTGGTGCACTGAGGCGATTTTTAAAAGGTTAAAAGGCGTTGAAGCGGTAACTTCCGGATATTCCGGAGGAAAAATTGAGAATCCCACTTACGACCAAGTTTGTTCAGGCACAACCGGTCACGCCGAAGCAATCCAAATTGAATTCGATCCAAAAATTATTTCCTTTGAAAAACTGCTGGAAGTCTTTTTCAAGCTTCACGATCCGACTACCCTAAATAGACAAGGCAATGATGTCGGAACCCAATACCGGTCTGCTGTCTTTTACCACGACGAAAAGCAGAAAACGCAAGCCGAAAAAACAAAATCAAAAATGCAAAAAGTTTACAATGGCAAAATCGTCACCGAAATTGTACCTTTTTCAAACTTTTACAAAGCCGAAGGCTACCACCAAAATTACTTCGAAAACAACAAAAATGCCCCCTATTGCCAGGTAGTAATCGATCCTAAAATCCAAAAGTTATACAAGGACTTCAAAGGAATAACCAAAGATGATTGACTTCAAATCAAAAACCACAGCAAAACACCGCAAGTTTCCTTACTTAAGACAAAAATTCAGCATCCGAAAATGGAAAAGCAGATTTCCTTAGCCTCTATCCCTTGAAAATGAACCTCTGTTATTATCTCTTCTGCCGCCGTCTTCTTTTGGTCTTGATTCATTAACTACCAGCTTGCGCCCGTCCATTTCGTAATTATTAAATTTTTCGATTGCTGCTTTGGCTTCTTCTTCGGTTGACATTTCAACAAATGCAAAGCCTCTGCTTTGGCCGGAAAATTTATCCGTAATTATGTTGCAGCTTTCAACCTTACCGGCTTGTCCGAACAACTCTTCTAAAGAGTCCTGCTTTGCCGAATACGGAAGATTGCCAACAAACAGTTTTTTTATCATTACTCTCCTCCTTTCTGCTGATTTATGGGATTTTCTGACGGAGTTAAAAAGGAAATTTCTAACTACACATACGATCCAATCGAGCCTATAAATTATATAATCATTTAACTCAAGTTTTCAACTTTCGTTAACCGATTATATACCTAAAATACTCCTACAATAGAAACAAATGATGTATTTTACGTATAGCATAAATAGGGTTTTGTCTATAATGAAGGTGATTTATGGGAAAAAACCTAGGTGCATTTAAAATCAGGGTTGGCCAAAAAGTGCTGGATTACAGACTAGGCGCAAATCTAAATTTAGACGACGTAAGAAATTTTTTCAGCAGGAAATACACAGTCAAAAAATTATGGCAGGGCCCACGGCACGTACTTGGAGAAGTTGAAAAATCAGATAAAAAACTCTTCCTTAAACTTTCAACTACCGAAGGCATCGGTGTAGTTACAAAAAATGAATACAATTGGAATGAAGAATTTAACAGCCAAATCAAAAGGTCAAATTCAGACTATTGGGTACCTAAAAATTACGACTGTGGATTTTACAAAAATAAACTATTTTATCTGATAACCGATAGATTAGAAGGGGAATTTTTGGCAAAAACACCTGTCGCATCAAAAATATCGCAGACTTTTATCGCCAGCCTCCCAGACGTCATTGCCTTCTCACAGCTGATTCAAAGTCTTAAGGCTAAAAATCCGGACCAAAAAGGCATTCACCATGAAATTTTTTTAAACAAAACAAAATCATGGCTTGATGAGATACCCAATGATATACAGACAAAATATGATCTTGAGGAACTTCATAAAACAGTAGAAAAAGGTGTTTCCGATTTGGAGGCAAGGCCAAAACATGGAGATTTTGCGCCATGGCATCTGATTAATCTTGAAGACGGACAGCTTGCATTAATCGACGGCGAACATGCTTTAAAAAACGGGGTCGAGCTTTACGACATCGGCTATTTTATTCAAAGAGTCTTTTCCGTTTTAAAAAATCCCGAGTTGGCAAAAGACATTTTAAATTTGCTTGATGACCAAAGGTTCGATATCAAAAAATTAAGGTGCATTCTTGCGGCCAGGGCAATCGGCGGATTTTTGGATGAATCACTTGCACACACACCGGATTATTCCTATGCGGATAAATTCAGAAAGTGGATAATCACCCTCGGCGCGTAGTCTTTGTTATGATTAAAATAGACTAAAACTTTACTATGGAACTTACCCCAATCAACAAACTCTTAGATCTTACCTCAAAAGTGGCAATCATCACGGGCGGCGCAAGAGGAATAGGCTTTGGTATAGCCTTTCGCTTTGCCGAGGCGGGAGCAAAGGTAACAATTGCAGATATTGACAAAGAAAAAGCAGACGGTGCTACTCAACAATTAAAAGCCAAAGGCTGGCAGGCTGCGGCAGTCGCCTGCGACGTATCAAAGGCAGATGAAGTCGGGAATATGGTTGCCGAAACTGTCAAAACCTTCGGCTCAGTAGACATCTTGGTAAACAATGCCGGCATTTTCCCAAACATTTTAGTCATGAATATGCGTGAAGAAGATTTTGATAAAGTAATCGATGTCAACTTAAAAAGCGTTTTTCTTTGCACCCAGAAAGTTGCCAGGCAAATGATCAAGCAAGGAAATGGCGGAAAAATCATCAATATTACCTCAATCGATGCTCTTCATCCGTCTTCTGCAGGCCTTGCACACTATGATGCTTCCAAACACGGCGTTTGGGGTTTTACCAAAAACGCGGCACTGGAACTTGCACCTCACAAAATCTGGGTCAATGCCATTGCGCCGGGGGGAATTGCAACGCCCGGAGTTGAAAAAGTCCAAAAGAGCTTAGAGCTTCCCCAGGGCGTCGACATGCAAAAACTCATTGAATCATTTATGGCCAAGATTCCAATGAAGAGGATGGGCGAGGTTGATGATATTGGAAAAGTAGCCCTATTTTTGGCAAGTGATATGGCCTCATATATTACCGGAGCGCAAATTGTGGTAGACGGCGGGGTCCTGCTTTCGTAAGTTTAAAATGACAATAGATCCAGAAGCTTTTCGGGCTTAAGTCCTCTTAGTAAGATCCTCAAGAGCATTAACGGCAAGAGCAGCATATTTCTCGGAGTGAACGGAAATTTCTCGATGATCCCCCTTTACAGAGTAAAAGCCGATTGTATCCATACCGCCTTTTTCTTTTGCAATTTCCATGACTTTTTCCATCGGGAATAGGGTGTCATCAACTGCATGTATTACGGAAACTCCTATACCTTGCTCTTTTAATTTTGATAAAGATTCATATATATCCGAAGCGGAAACTACTCTGGCTTCTTTCAAAGTCCTGATGGGATTTTTGGCGGCATATTTAACAGCTTCGGCAAATGCGCGCGACATATTTCTCTTGCGTGAGTTCCTGAAAAAACGCCCTGTGTCTTTTGCAATCATTTTTCCCCATCGCCCCATGAGGTTTCTTAAATGATCGTTACCAATAAGCCCGGCAGGCTCGACAAAAACAATATTTCTGATTCTTTGAGGCTAGTATTGACTCTTAAAGATTTCTGCCGCAATTATTGCCGAACGCGCTCCTTCGGAGTGGGCAATAAGATCAACAGTTTTAATTTCGTTCTTATTAAGAGTGTCTATTAAGGCTCTTGCTTTGTTGTATTCTGATTGTTGGTATCTATCTTGTGTTTCAGCCCCACCCCATCTTGGAACTTTTATAGCAATTGCCCTTCGCCCAAGATTTGCAATCGTCCTTAGTGTATCTTTGTGTGTTGCCGGAGTTTCTCCCCAGCCCGGGATAACAAGAATAGGCACATCATCCTTCAGCATCTCGGGAACAATGTCTGTAACTTCCAAATCCCCTGCAACCCTTCTGATTTTTTCTTTATGCACAGGAGGGGGCATTGGTGTTTCTGAATTCTCCATTAGTCTTAGGACTGATTATACTATCAGAGGCTAGCAGAAGCTAAATAAATCATGACGGGCGGCGGGTTTTGCTTTCCTAATCGTTTATCTACTTTTTAAGATATCCAAAGCCTGCGCTGATAATCGGAATCATAAGATAAGTGAAGCCAATGTCTTTGAAGTAATCGGCCAAAGACATCTTCATTGGTCCCCAAGAAAACATCAGAAGGTCAATGGCAACGCTTACGGCAAGCCAAAGGACTCCAAGCTTAACCCACTCCTCAAGTACAATACTTTTTACCTTTCTGCCGTACAAAACCGCAAAAATAACAACCGCCAAAACCACAACAATCGGCATAATCGACTCGAAAAATATCCTGTCGCTTGCGTGTATTGGAAAAATTGCAAATGCAACTGCAAAGGGAATCAGCCAGACCAAAAACCCATATGCCAAAGCCAATTTTAAGTTGGTCACCGCTTTAATTTTACCACTTGGTAAAATTGATTGATGGCGCAGAAGAAAAAATATTGGTCAGGCGAAGTTACCAAGAGGAGTTTTGCGCTGGATCTGGAGGAGGGTGTTTTTACCTGGGACAACCCCAAAAGAATCGCCTTGAGTCTTAAAAAATCGGCAGAACAAAGTACAAGGCGTAAGACAACCCCATTTATGTCGGCAATGAGCATGCTCAACTTTTACATAAACCGCGCCGGCAAAAACCTGAATCCTGAAAGAAAAAAAGTGCTTGAGGAAGCAAAAATGGAGCTTAGGGAATTGTTTAAGAAATAACTTTATTCTGGATGATTTCCGAGATTACTTTTTTGTATCGTAAAAATTAGTAACATCTTTGAAATTGTAAATGCGCTCATTATTATCAAATGAAAAATAAGTCCTATCAGGTAGAATTGGTAAGTTCGTTTCAAAGTAATAGTTCAAAATAGTCCGAATCGTATTAACCGGGCTTAAATTTGGCCCAAACCCAATTTTTTCATAATTTGCAGGTTTAGAAAAATCATCTTTGTCTGGCAAATAAACAGCATTTAAAATTGCTCCATGGATGAGATATGATTCTGAATTTTCAGGTACTGACTCGCCATCTCCGTTGAAATATTCAAGCGGCAGATAAGGACCTTCATCGGATTGAAAAATAATTACCGCAGGTCGGTCAGAACCCGAATGAATTTCAGAAATCAAAGATCGCATAACTACATTGGCACATTGAATCTCGTTCAGGTAGCCGCTCTCCGCAATTTGTTGTGAGGATGTGCTCAGGGTGTAAGAATCGCATTCTGGAGAAAACACGTACGGGGGATGCGGAAGAAGAAAGTGCCCAAAAACAAACAATGGCTGAAGTTGATTTTTCTGCCTATTTATTCGATGCAACCTGTAATCTAAATTTAAACTTATCTTATTAAACCTTTCTGTCCCGGCAAAAAGTTGTTTCTTCTCAATAATTCCCCTCATAGCATTTAGTAACGTTCTTTCATAAATGTACAAATGGAACTCGTCAAAATCTGCAAGCAGATTGTAGTTTTCATCTGCAATACCTTTTTTTTGAAGTGGGTCCCAAGAACTCCCAAATAGTACATATTTATAACCCTGCGATTTTAAAAATCGCGCTAGCTGATTATCTTGTAAGAGTTGGCTATAAACATTAGCTTGATCAGCTTGTTGATCACCCAAAATGTCAGTCAGAAATTGAAGGTAGGACATATTAAGTGACGAGCTCAAAGAAAGAAAGGTGTTCGGATAGTTGGCATAACTTCTGTCTCCAACCCAAAAACCATTTGATCTTAAATGATCAATGTGGCTATCATTTTGAAAATCAAAATATTTTTCTAAAACATCATGCCTAGGATAACGATCAAAAACAAAGTAATAGATATTCGGCTTAAAATTGGACGCACCGGAAGTCTCTATTTGGCCTAAATTTTTGGAAACATATTGCTGAAGTTTTCCGCCATCTATCCATCTGTTTATTTCAAAAGGGACAATTTTAACTAAATTTATAATGAAAATGGTGATGGAGACTAGGGAAAAAAAGATAATAAATCGCCTGGTTAATTTAGTCTTAAAAAGAAACCACACGGTTAGAAGCAGAATAATCCCATATGTTCCGAACAGAAGCTTATTTAAACTTAGCGGTAAACTACTCGATAATTTAGCTTCTCCTACGACTAAAAAAATGTAGCCGAAAGAGAAGAAAAGAATAACCCAAACAGCAGTAAAAACACTTGCTTTTTCTTCGTTTTTAAATATTGCATAGGCAACGCACCCACTCAAAACCATAAAAACAAATGAGTACAGAAGAGGAACTAACATTCGCTCAGGGCTAAGAAAATTTAAATTGTGTGCATAGACCGCCAGGGTAGGAATAATCGAAAAAAGAAAAGCAGGCAACCAGATTATTTTTTCTTTAATTAAATTTGTGAAAACGACACGTTTCTTCATCTTTTTCTTTCCATGAGATACAAAATACGGAGTGAACCATTCCCAACCGAGTTGCGTTTAAGAATTCTGAAATATTTCGAAAATTCCCCCTCGAATGTTTTTTGATTATACCAAGGGAAAATGTCTTCTCTGTTTCGAAGCAGAATTTGAACCTTGCTGTCTTCTTTCGGAACAAACTCTATTATCAAACTCTTACAGATTTTGGCCAAATATGAACCAATCATCGAAAAAAGAATATTCTTGCTAATGCAAAGATGGTGAACTAAAGCTAAAGCCATAGCCAAATCACTTGGGCCTCTGCGCTCAAGCGATTTACGCTCTTGGTGAGCCCAGCCTAAATCAGCGGTGGGATTGGTAAGATCCACTAGCAAAGGCAAGATATTCGTTTCGCCATTTTGTCTTACTTGCAGGTAATTATTATTGACTGCAGAATGATCAGAATCTAAAGAAATTGTCGCAATTCCCAAACCGGCAGCTATTCGGCTGAACTCACCCGTATTTGCGCCAAGGTCCCAAACATTTTTCGGTTTTTGTCGAATTAAATATGATTTAACAATCTTTT
>MHVD01000008.1 GCA_001823695.1 Candidatus Zambryskibacteria bacterium RIFCSPHIGHO2_01_FULL_43_25
AATAATAGAGTGTTGTTTATTTAATTTTTGAGTTTTTTTACAAACAGAAAACCCGCCGCCGATACAGCTGGCGGAAGGCTTTCCGTCGCCGTTCGGGGCGGGTGTAATTTTCTGGTATAATGGCGACATGCAAAACGGTCAAAAACCGCCAAAGTGGTTTACGGTTTTTATTCTTTTGATTTTTTTGGGGGGCTTTTCGGCCTCTGCCGTAGGTACAATTATTGATAAATTAGAATTTAATAGCACTTTTAACATAAACATTATGGATATAATTTTTTGGGTCGTTGTGGGTCTTTTGGTGTTTTTGGCGCTTTCAGGACTTCGTATTGTCAACCAATACGAGCGCGCGGTAGTTTTGACGTTTGGTAAATTCAGCGGTACAAGAAATCCAGGGCTTACTTGGATTTTCTGGCCCTTCTTCATACAGCGTATAATACGGGTAGATTTGCGAATCAAAGCAGTTGATGTGCCAGACCAAAAAGCAATAACAAAAGACAATATCTCCGTCAACGTCAATGCTGTTATTTATTACCGAGTTTCCGATGCTATGAAGGCAGTTCTTGAAGTTGAGGATTTTTTTCATGCAATGTCACAGCTCGCCCAAACAACTATGAGAAACGTCGTGGGAGAAGTTGAGCTTGATGAACTTTTGGCCGAAAGGGATAAAATTTCAGACAGAATTAGCGAGATAGTTGATAAAGCGTCGGATGTTTGGGGCATCAGAGTTGACAACGTGTCGCTCAAGGATGTCGCCTTGCCGGCGGATATGGAAAGAACTATCGCTAAGCAAGCCGAAGCAGAAAGAGAAAGGCGCGCGGTAATAATCAAAGCAGAGGGAGAAGTTGCTGCCGCAGAAAACATGCGCAAAGCCGCGGAGATACTCTCGTCCGCTCCGGGAGCACTTCATTTGAGAACCTTACAATCCGTGAATGACATTTCAAGCGACCAGTCAAACACAGTGGTATTTGCAATACCGCTTGAAATCCTCCGAGCTTTTGAAGGATTTAATCAGAAAAATAGGGTTTAAAAAATTTATATAAAGGAAAAGCTCCGAGCGGTAAGTTGCTCGGAGCTTTGTTGGTGAGTTGAAACCGTGTCCTCAATTAATCGTTGATAAATAATTCAAAATCTTCAGAACGCTCTGTGCTGGAAGAAATCCGCAAACCACCCAAAGTTTCAGCTGCAATTGCCTGAATAGCTTCCGCAATTCGAAGATCAGGTTGTCGATAGCGTAAATCGGGCATTTGATCTTTCGAAGGAAATTCCCTTACTTCATAGGAAACATTCATTCCGAGGGACTGGAGTAATTTTATTGTTTTTGCCGCTCTCCTTATTGCGCCCTCAGAAGGGGAAGAAATCACTTTGATATATCTGTCATTAACCAGTTCTTTCCATAACGGACGTATCTCAATATCTTCATCAAGAGCGGCGATCATTATAGCCGCTTCAAGTTTTTTATTGGCTTGTTCCGCGTTAAACGTTGCGAGTGCTTCTGCCCTGCTACCAGTTGTTTGCGCTTCAGCAGGATTGATTGCTCCTTGTCCGGCCATAACCCCAGCGCCTAGAACGGCAGCTTTAATAAGATTCCCAATTTTGCTTGATTTTTTGACTTTTTTTGTAGTTTTCTCCTCCTCATCAGATAAATCTGGAGACTTGAATGATTCTATTGACATATCCTAATGATAAAACCCCGCAAGCTATAAATCAAGCGGAAGTCTCTGCAAAGGTGAAATCCTTGTAGATGACAAAAACGGTAGGGTTTGTACGCCAGATTTTTTCGTCACCACATACAACATTCCAACATTCTATAGAATGTTGGAATGTTGTGTTTTAATTATCTGCGTTTAAACTTGATTGAAGCGAAACCTTTTGAATTTCATCGGAAGTTTCTTGGATTGCCTTGAGATTATCATCCACAATTTTCATATCGCTTTCCAAATCTTTTTCTGTTTCCGCCGAATCTGATTCAAACGCCTTTCTAGCCTCTTCCACGCCATTGTCAGACGGAATATTAGTGATCCCGGCATTTGCGATTTGCTTATCAAATTCTTCCCCGATAAGTTTCGCCAGAGCTATTTCCACTTCCGGAGTTAAAAGACTCATATCATCAACAATCGCCAGCTCTTTCTCCTTAAGCTCGTCTGGAATATTTGAGCTTTCAATATATTTTCTTATTTTTTCTCTTTTTTCATCCATAGTTTTACACCGTTTTAAGACCCTCTAGATGGTCTAGAAGACGCCTAACCTGATCAAAATCATCGATCCTAGCTTCGCCACGCTCTATCCTTTCCGCTACATACTGAAGTGTTTGAGAAAGGCGACGACTTTGAAATTCAAGAAATGGTCTTGAAACTCTCTCCGCCGCGCGATACAGAGCACGGTTGCCAAACTCAATAGTTGCATCCTTTGCATCAACCACGGTTCGTATACCCTGCTCCACGGCATTCTTGCCTTTTTGAATTACAGCATCTTTCGCTTCAACCACCCTGTCTCTTGCGGCAATAGCCGTTTCCTTGCTTTTTTCATAAGCAACAACTGTTGCCCCCACCCCATATTCTATTCCACGACCTATTATTTCAGGCGTAGCCATTGCCGTTTCCAGCCCTGCGATACCAGCTTCTTTTGCTCTACCTGCCGCTCTTAAAACAGCTTCCCCTGCCTGTCTGGCCTTGTTCTTAAAACCTTCTTTTATGTTTGAGAAAAAAGAACCAATTTTCTCAATCCTTTCCCTGCCTATTTCCCTAATGGAGGGTTCCTGCTCTTCAGTGGGTTCTGGCTCAATTGCCCCAGGCGTTAATTCCGCCCCTGGCACGTTTTCAATTTTGTTGCCCTCTTTGTCCACTTCTATTGGAGGCTGTGGTTCCTCCACTAGTTCAAATCTGTTCATATTATGTTAATTTTACAAATTATTAAAAAATAAATCAAATTATTAAAAAGAACGGCGACTCTTAAAGGGACTTTGTAATTATCTCATATTCGCATATTTCGCCATAATCTCCTCTTCCACCTCGCTTCTTGGCCTGCCATAAGTGAGAGCCGACAACTCTTTAAGCTTGTCTACCTGCTCTGGATTTCCCTTCTCCGGCGGCATTATCTGCACATTAAAGGGCTTCGCGGGCCGACCGGCCGTAAGTAGGCGGACGTAGGCGTTGAAGTTGTCTAGATTGGAAATATCCGTTTGGCTAAAGACGGGGGTGAATTGCTTTTCCAGAAGTTCGGCATCTTCGGTGCCTACTCTAAACACTGCCATTGAACCGACATTGCCGAACACGGCATTTTTAATTTTGTCATCAAGCTGACCGATGAATTGATGAGCAATCGTTAGAGCCAGGCGGTACTTGCGCGCCTCGGATAGAATGGTTGAAATAGAATCCGTTGTGATGTTCTGGAATTCATCAAGGTACAGATAAAAATCTGTCATCTCTTTCCCGAATGAATCCACTCGAGAGAGCGCCGCCATAAGAATCTTGCCGACAAGAATCAGTCCAATCAGGTGTGAGTTGATGTCGCCCAAGCGCCCCTTTGATAAGTTCACCAGAAGAATTTTACGGTCGTCCATTATCTCGCGCATATTGAAGGAAGATTTTTCCTGAGCAACAATCGGACGCATGATATCGTTTGCCAAAAAGACATCAAACTTGGAAGTGATATAAGGCACAATATTGGCAAGCTCTCCCTCTCCTCTGGCTTTTTCCGCTATCTCTCTCCAAAATTGCACCACAATTGGGTTTCGGCAATGAGAAACTTTCAGGTCGCGGTATTCTTTATTGGACATTACCCTTGAGACATCAAGAAGGGTGGACCCGCTGTCCGGGTCTTCAATGACAAGCATGGTGGCATTGCGAAAATACTGTTCAAACATCGGCCCCATTGATTCGGGGACATTGCCATAAAGTTTTTGAAAGATACTGAACATTTCGTTGACGACGAAGGTTTTTTGCTCGGGAAACCGCTGGTCAAACTCAAGCATATTGAGCGCCATCGGTCGCTGGGTAGACGCTGGGTCAAAATATACGACATCGCCGGATCGCTCAGGCGGCACGTTTGCAAGAATATCCATAACATCAGAACCATGCGGGTCAATAAAACAAACTCCGTGGCCGGCTCGGATATCCTGTATAATCATATTTTTCAGAAGCGTCGTTTTGCCCGTGCCGGTCTGACCTATGACGTAGAAGTGCCTCATGCGGTCTTCAGACGCAATGCAGACTTTCGTCTCCTGTCCTCTGTGACGATTCACCCCAATCAGAGTTCCTTCTTTAGGAACATCAATCGGCACAGGCGATGTCCCGGCTTTTGATTGCTTAAGTTGGGGAGCCGCCTTTCCGACATGCGTAGCGGGAAAGTGTATTATGGAGGTCATCTCATCAAGGTTTAAAACTACTTGTTTTCGCTCATCAAAAGCGCGCAGTGAGAAACTTTCAAGCAAATTTTTGAGTTCACTCTTCTCAACCTTTTTCCATTCAATACGATTGCCGTGGCCGCTTTCAAACTGATTGAAACTGGACTCAATGTCGTGAAGAATGCTCTGGGCCTCCGGCTCGCTAGCCGCCGACGCGACAATGCGCAAGTTTAACGATACAAAAGGGCTTTTGAGCTTACGCGTAAATTGCTCAATCGCCGTTTGGTCAACAGCTCTCATCTGTTCATCTTTCTTCTCTTTTTCTTTGTCTTTTTTGTCTTCACCCTTGAATATACTAAGTATTTCTTTGGCCACAGAGAGGCCGACGGATTGGTCAATTTCTTTCAAGACGTCGGCGATTTTCTCCCCTTTTCTAATCTTCCCTAGGGCCTTTTCCGATTCTTTCATGTAATAATCCTTGCGTCTCCCGACAATCAGTTGAACGGCGGCGCCCTCTCCGTCACGGTCCACTTTTGAAAAACTGTTTAATACCGCACTTAAAGGATCTACATCAAATTCTTCATACGGTTTAAGCGGATACAAAAAGTGTTTGGAAAGCGTCGCATAAGACGCCACTGATTCTCCTTTTTCGTTGAAAATATTGTAATCGTCTTTATGTTCTTCTACATGCGCACCCGGGAAGACTGCAAGTATCTGTTTTACAAATAAATTCTTATGTATCGTTGGAACAGAAACATAAAAAATGAACTCCTCACTGCCGTTGGCATTTGCAATTTCCACGGAAAACCAGCCCGGATCCTTCTTGTCAGCTGAAACGGAAAGCATCCCCGAATAGAACTGCCCCATTCCAGACACTAGCTCTTTGAGTTGTTTTTTTTTGTCTTCTTCTGATATGTCGGGAAGATTAATTTCAAACAAGGTCATGTGAAGCGGTTTCCAAAGACTGTCTTTCTCTTTCAAATCAAGAATCTGATAGCCAGAAACCAAAAATTGAACCAGAAAACGGTGAAAATCGTCCAGAAGGTGCGGGTTATTCATTTGTTCAACCACACGCATGGCATTTTTTATGCCTTTTTCCTGCATGATTGCGGTTATTTGCTCAATTTGTTGGTCGTGCTGTTCCGGCACCAATTCCAGGGCAAATTTATGAACTTCCTCTTCTTTTACAGCGTATTCAGAATGAAGAACCTCTGTATGCGGGACTGCCTTATATTGGCTGATTGTTTCCTCTGCTGTTTCGTGAGGAGTTGATTCAACTCCTCTCTTCTGAGCATCCTTTTCATGCAAAGCAGAAACTTCCCTCAATCTTGAGAGTTCTTCTGTGGGGTTGGAAATTTTCCCTCTACGTTCCACAAAGAAATCCATTAATAATGATTATATCAGAAGGCTTAGATTCTTTGAATTTAGACCAAAGGATGCCCCACCGTAGGAATTAAGCTACCTTTTTTAACTTATCGCCATAATAAAGCCGTTTGGAGATTTCTTCTGCCGCACCAGCTAAGTCATTTCTGACCATATAACGAAGTCCCGAGTCTTTGGCGGTCTCTTTTTGGAAATGTTCCGCATATTGCGAAATCCAAATGGCCGGCTCAAGGCCTGAAGATAAAATAAGTTCTCGTTGGACGGTAAGAGATTCCTTTAAAGAAAGTTGTTCAATTTCCTCTCCCCTAGTAATTCCTTTGGACTCTTCTGGCTGAGAAATAATTTTCTGCCATCTGCGCATATAGTCCGTTATTGCCATATAGACCGAATCTGTATCAAGATCTAGAGCAACTTTTTTATAAACCTTGGTCTTTTGCGCCAAAAGGTTCATAACTATTTTAAGTCTGCTTTTGTATATTTCCGTTAAGTCATCATTGCCAAGAGATTTGGAATATTCCGCAAAAGTGCGAAGTTGCGCCTCTATTTCCTTTAGAATCATTATCTGAACCCTGTGACCTTCAAGGGCTCGGTTATCTTTCTCCAGCCACAATTCCATAAGTTCTTCAACTGTTTTTCTGTCCACTCCGACAATCACCTCTGGTATATTATCCATTCCTCCGCGAATATTAGAGTGTTCAGACGAGAAATATTTAACTTTCGCTAACTGGCCGTTTTCAATTTGCTCTCTCAACCGATCAAATTTTGCAGTAGTATCGCTGGTAAAAGTCACATCCATGCCAAGCGCTAAATGAGGAGTCTCTGATTTTTCCACTTTACAAAATTCAACCACCATATCAACACCGTTTATAAAATCATCATATTCTGATACCCCAACTGTAAATCCGTTTTCTCCGAACCACTCACTCAACTCTCCGTGCTCAAGGACTATGGCTTCAAATATATCGGCAATTTTTTTGGTTTCTGCGCTCTCCGGTGTTTGGTCTCCGACAAATTTACGTTTTAGCTCCTCTACTTTCTCCAAGTCCCTTGCGACTTCTTGCTCTCCATACACATCAACAAAATCTGACTCTTTTACCCTTCCGCTCAAAACAGATTCCGCTTTTTTATGAGCTTTTTCCCTGTCGACTCTCTCTAAGGACGAGGCTTCAAATGATTCTCTCATGTTTATTATTATACCAAATGCGCAAAGCCGCGGAGATACTCTCGTCCGCTCCGGGAGCGCTTCATTTGAGGACTTTGCAGTCTGTAAACAACATATCAAGCGACCAATCAAACACAGTAGTATTTGCAATACCGCTTGAAATCCTCCGAGCATTTGAGGGTTTTAACCAGAAAAACAGGGTTTAAATTTTGTGACCCTGATTATAAGAGATTGAGATCAGCTAATTACCGAGTTTATTGGACGGCAACAGTTTGGTCAGAATTTAATTGTATTTAAGATACCCCCTACGATGTCAGAAAATTCCCCAACTTGAGATGGAGGAACATAAGTCGTCACCATAAGAAACATAGAACGAGATTGACCCGTGAGAGTAATGCCTCTCCCACCATTCATCTTAAGTTCTTGAACTACTTTTGTATACTCAACACCATTTATAGTTACATTTTTACATTCCAGGAGCTTACCTTCAGTTTCTTCAGCTTTCCTATATTTATCACAGATTTGTTGTAAGGTTTCGTTAAGCAATTGACTCTGAGGATTACGATTTATAATGCCAGAGAAGACAAATTCTTTCACTGAGTCATTCTTCATTCCTAACAACATTATTTTTTCACTAACCTTTGGATCAATCTTAAAGTCTAATGGATATTTGATTTCAAAACCAAACTCATCGTTTTTATAAGTTTCCCAACCAGTAGTTGAAATTTTTGAAGGTTCTATTTTTTGTGGTACTTGTGTGGTAGGTTGAGTGACTGTCGTATCTATATTGAATTGAGAGTTCTGGATGTCTTGGGTATTCCCCTCTAATTTATTTTCCTGCTGTTTATCTTTATATATAACATACCCACCTCCCACAACTGCTATCCCTATAACGATTAAAGTAATAAGCACAAGTGGGACAAAACCCTTTTGGTGTTTCATAGTAAAATATTATCATTCTGGTCACAAGGAAGTAAGATTCCAAATCATTAACTTACCCCGTTGGATTACTATAAAATACATTCACAGAATAAGGTTTGAAAGATTTATATAAAGGAAAAGCCCCGAGCGGTAAGTTGCTCGGAGCTTTTTCCACTTATATTGTAGCAAATAATTCTTTATTTAAGCCGCTTTTTATTATAGTTGCGGAGGAGGTGGGATTTTGCGGCAGCTCACAACAATATTTTATAGCTAATCGCATAAAATATTGTGTGGCTCCTGCCCGGATTCGTCCTGCTAAAGCAGAACTCCGTCTTTCAAATTCCATCATCATTTCGAAATGATGAGTCACTCAAATATCTCCCAGATATTTTCGTGAGTCATTGCGGAGGAGGTGGGATTTGAACCCACGAGAGGATTTCTCCCCTGCCGGTTTTCGAAACCGGTACCTTCAACCACTCAGTCACTCCTCCGATAGATGTATATTACCCGCTTTTGCCATTTTTTCAAAAAATGTTATATTTTCTGTGCTGTTCCTGATTCATGATTCTTAATTCATGATTCTTGAATCGGCCCTATCGTCTAACGGTTAGGACACGGGCTTTTCAAGCCCGGAATCGGGGTTCGATTCCCCGTAGGGTCACACATACAGAAAATTTCCAGTCTTGTGCTGGGAATTTTCTGTATGTCTTGTGATACCTGGGAGGCAGAATCGAAGGCCGGAAGCACAACGGTGCTGAGGCGGGGTCGCGAAAATTTTCAGCAGAAAATTATTTGTGACCGATTCCCTGCCTGCCGGCAGGCAGGCCCGTAGGGTCACAATTAGATACTTTCTCTATTCTGCATCTATTCTACATTCCGCTTTTGTCTATTCTAGTGTTTTGCAAAACACTAGAATAGACAAAAACGTGTAAGCGGTCTGTTTTATACGGGGCAGGAACTGCTTCTGTAATTAACAAAAAATGATAATACTTTCCATAGAGACATCATGTGATGAAACGGCTATTAGTGTGGTTGAAGCAAAAGGTTCTGCAGAGAGCCCGGGATTTTCAATTCTTGGAAATGCCTGCTTTTCCCAAATAAAAATACATAAAGAATACGGCGGGGTTTATCCTAATCTGGCGAAAAGAGAGCACCAGAAAAATTTAGTTCCTTTATTGATTGAAGTGTTAAAAGAATCTAAATTTTTTAAACTAGAAACAAAAGACGAAAAACTGCCAACTGAAATTGAAAAAATTTTGGAAAGAGAGCCGGAACTGCTCCGTCAGTTTAAAGAATTTATTCCAACAATAGAAAAACCGCCAATTGATATGATAGCCGTAACAGTCGGTCCCGGACTTGAACCGACGCTCTGGGTTGGAGTCAATTTTGCTAAATCTCTATCGCGAGTCTGGAACATCCCCATTGAGCCGACCAATCACATGGAAGGACACATCGCTTCGGTTTTATTAAACCGAAGCGATGAATCAGGAATAAAGAATAACGAATCAAGGATAAACTATCCTGCGCTTGCGCTTCTTATATCGGGCGGACATACCCAGCTTGTTTTAATAGAAAAGCCTCTTAAATATAAAATTCTGGGCGAGACACGGGATGACGCAGCCGGCGAAGCTTATGACAAAGTTGCGCGAATGCTTGGCCTTTCCTATCCCGGCGGACCTGAAATAAGCCGCTTGGCAAAAGAAGATAGAGAAAAAAGGCAGGAGGCAAATGTCTGGAGGCTTCCTAGACCGATGATACACACTGACGATTATGATTTTTCTTTTTCAGGCCTAAAAACAGCCGTTCTTTACCGCTTGAGAGACGCGAAGAAAATTACTAATAGCCAGAAAAAGGAAATTGCCAGAGAGTTTGATGATGCCGTAACCGAAGTACTCATACGCAAGACAGAGAGGGCCTTGCGCAATTACGATATTAAAACCTTAATTGTTGCCGGCGGAGTAGCCGCAAATCCAAACATAAGAGAAAGTTTTGCCGCGCTTAAGAAACCTCTTTCTGGATTATCGGTTCTCTTCCCTACTATAAAACTCTCCACCGACAACAGCATAATGATAGCCATGGCTGCTTTTCTCAGAATATCTTCAAAACAAGAGACGGTTATTCCGATAGCCGCTAACGGCAATCTCTCTTTCTCAAATAGCGCGAACTAGTCTACCTTCATCAAAGTCCTGGCTTCTTTTTTGCGCAATGATAGAAAAAGGAGCGTTAGAGCTAGAGCCACGATCAGAATAAGCAGCGGCAGGACTATAACCAGATATTTTACAGCAACTAATACAAGCAAGGCTATTACAACACCAACTATAAAGTAAACAATCCGCCTAGCCCTTCGAACATCCAGAGGAAGAGTGTGGACTTCTTGTTTTTTTAACAGAGCCCTGACCGCAAAGTGGACAATACCAAGTATTAGCAATAAAGAGAGCACTGCGGCTACACTTTCACGTGTATTTTGAGGACCGGAGAATATCGCGGCAGCGGCGGCAGAGAAAGTCTTGTTTTTGGTGATACCTGGAAAAACTCTTTCCTCTTCCAAATCTTTTTCGGCAATAATTCTTTCCGCTTCTGATTTTGCTTCAGAGAGTGACAAACCAACGCCGGACCAGGAGCCACTATCAATTGAACCTTCAGATTCGACTGTTGTAGCAACTTGGGTAAAACTGCTTGTAGAAATTCCCCTTGATTCCAACAGACTCAAAAATTCGTGGAATAATTTTATTTCTTCTTCCTGTTGTACCGTCAGAGGAAAAGCTCTCTGACATACTATTTCATTTACCTTTTTGCGAGTCGTAATATAGACAAAGCCAGTTGAGCTTTCGTGGCCCCAAGGAGCTAGAATGTCGTCAAAATATCTTTCCTGGAAAATAGATACCGCGTCAAAAGTCGCCTGATCAAAAATGCCGTTAATTGGAAGCAGTTCAAAATCTTCAAATGTTTTCAAAAATACTTGAAGTTTCACTACCTCCGCTAGATCATTATTCCAGTCAATTCTAAGAAAGTCTCTCAAGTACTCACAGCTTTCGGCACCTAAGACTTGAGGAGTAGAGGGAACGCCTGAAATAGGACGATTCCTGTCGCCGCTACGTGATCCACCGCCGGATGAAGAGCCACCACCACCGCCTCCGCCGCCATTACTGGTTGCAATAGTAACAGTTGTTGTCGCAGAAGCCGAACCTCCTGTGCCCGTGCAGGTGATTCCGTAATCAATTGTGGAAGTCGGGGAAACATTAAAACTTCCCGAGGTGGACGTTGCAGAAGTCCAAATGGCGCTACAAGAATTTGTGTTGGTTGAAGCCCAAGTTAAGGTTGAGGTTGCTCCGGAATTTATTGTGCCTGGATTGGCGGAAATTGAGACTGTGGGGTTGTTATTTCCACCGCCATTGGCAGTTACCGTAACGGTAGCCGTGGAACTTGCCGTTCCAGACTGGCCGGTGCAGGAAATTGTATAGCTGGTTGTTGAATCAGGTGTAACAATTTGAGATCCGCTGGTTGAAGTAGCAGTTGTCCAAGGAGCTCCACAGCTAACTGCATTTTGTGATGTCCAAGATAGGGTGGAATTTTGTCCTTTAACAATCGTCGATGGATCTGCAGACAGTTGAACAGAGACTGTTTCTGGCGGTGTGGTAGTTGAACTATAAGTATTCGCGATTAGCAAGGTCTTATGCGCAGTCAAATCTCTAATGGCTATTAGGCCATCTGATTTTATATTTCTGTTACTGTCATTGTTCGGATCATTGTCAAATAGTTCCGGGCTGAAACTGTACAAATGACTAAAACTAGAGATGTTTTTCTCAAATTCATCGTTATAGAGCGGCTCTAACCAGTTATTACCGGTTATTAATTCCCTATCATAGTAATAATCGCCCAATGGAACTGGAATAGTGGCGCACTGGGCATACGTCCCATCAAGAATTTCCGTTATGGCTATATAGGACGATGTGTTAAAGGACAAATCAACAATAGAAAAGGCGTCTGTTGATGTAGATGTTTTTATCTTTATTATAAATAAACCAGATGGTAGGTTGTTGGAGCTTGTGGCAATTTGTCCTTTATTATCAAAAATAATCTTGCATACGGTAATTGAACCCATGCTTGGAGTACCTCCACCGTTTCCTCCCCCAGAGACTGTAATAATCAATATCGCATCAGTTTTACCACACGAATTTTCTGCAGTAATTTTTACGTTAAACGTTCCTGTTTCGCTTGGAGTTCCAGAAATTTTATTACCAGAAAAATGAAGGCCTGAAGGCAGTGCTTCTTCATCAACTGAAATAGTAGTTGTGCCGAGATTACTTGTAGTTATAGTGTAATCAAACATCTCGTCTAGACGAGCATCTGCCTGAAGTGAACTATTAATCTCGGGCAATGAACAGACTGGCAACAAAACCGTAACAGTAACACTTGCCGTCACCTCTCCGACATTACTCTTGCATTTAACACTGTATTCAGTAGTGGTTTCCGGACTTACTTTTTGGCTTCCGGAAGTATTTTTACTCGATGTCCACGAGGCCTCACAGAAATTTGCATTCGTTGATGTCCAAGATAGGGTGGAATTTTGTCCTTTAAAAATGGTTGAAGGGTCAGCAGTCAAAGTAACCGTCGGGATTTCTCCGCAACCTTCTGACGACATAGTTGATGCGGGATTTGAGTCCACAGACTCTCCAATATTATTGAAGGAGCGCACAGTATAGGTATACGAAGTTGACGGATTTAGGGAAGTATCGGTGTAAGTTGTTTCTGATGTTGTGGCAATTTGCTCCTCACCTCTGAAAATCTTGTAACCTTGAGCATTTCCGATTGAATTCCACGTCAGAATTATTTGGCCTCCGCATTCTGATCCAGTAGAAGCACCTAAAATTGGTGCTTCTGGAACAGTCGCACAGGCTCCTGAAGCTTCAGCCGAAGAAATATTGGAAAAGTTGGACGAGCCTATGTTGTTTATAGATTTTACCTTATAAGAATAAAGCGTGTTTGTGTCTAGACCTGTATCGGTATAAAAATTTTGGTTGGTTTGGCCGATTTTAACGTTGTCCCTGTAAATTTCATAACTGGTAGCGCCAGAAGCTTGATTCCAAAACACCTCAATTTGACCCCCGCATTGGCTACTAGTCTTTGCTAAAATTACAGGTGCTTCCGGAGCAACTGCGCAAGCGGCAGAGGCGTTTGCTTTGGCTATGTTTGAAACTGGAGACTCTTCTCCTTGGCTGTTTTTGGCAATTACAACATAGCTATAGAGAGCTCCCGGGGTAAGAGCGACATCTGTAGTTGAAGTTCCATTTCCCTGATATATAAGCGTGTTTTGTCCCCTGACAACCAGATACTCGACTGCTCCAGGCAACTCACTCCAGCTTAAAAGTATCTTCCCGCCACAGGAACTATCGGTAAAGGCATCCAAGACAGGTCCGGAAGAAAAAGGCGGGCATTCGGCGGATGCTTGCGCTACTCTTATATTGGAATCTGGGGATTCTCCTCCCTGGTTATAGGCCCTGACCGTATATGAATACTGTTGTAGAGGAACAAGATTTGAATCAACAAAATTAATGTCGGTCGTAGAGGCAATGAACTGCCCGCCTCTATAAATTTTGTAGCCATCTGCGCCGACAACATCTTCCCACCAAAGATTTATCAAACCGCCGCATTGCCCACTGAACTGTCCATATACAAATGGAGCGGTCGGAGCTTCAAATGGCCGCTTTATGATTACACTGTCGGCCGCTTCTCCGCCAGTATTGCTCTGACAGGTTATGATAAACTCCCTTTCTCCCCCGACAGCAGGATAATATGGGTGTTTATAATCAATCTCTCCGGAATTGCCGTTAAGCTCAACTCCAGATTCGAATATCCCTACCGATTTCAACACACAACTGCTGACAGCTTTTGAAGTCCAATCCAAAGAAAAACTTTCTCTATATCCAAGAGTGAGCGGCCCGTCCGAACCGTTTGCTTTCATGTCAACAGAGCCTAAGGGCGTGGCAGATTGAGATACCTGAAATCTGGCAACAACACTGCCTTGTGTATCCCATCCTGGAGCAATGTCGCCGATATTAACTCCGCCCGCGACAACTTCATCCCCTGTCTGTTGATCGGGGAATGCGGTCGATATGGTTTGAGATTGATTTGGATACCATTTCGCGGAACCAGGTATATAGGTCAGATTTTCTGGACTGGACAGATTTACTGATGCGCTTCCATATACAGAATCTGCGTTTTGAGCTATTAGTCCGCCAGAAACATCAATCATGGTTCCTACAGTACTGGGTACGGTAATTGACACAACAACATTTTCCGCGTTAACAGAGGAGGTGTTGTGATAATAAATCGCGACACTTACGATATCGCCGGGTTGGACATCCACGCTGGAAAACCAATGCTGGGTCGAATTTGGATAATTTGTATAGTTAGAAACGCGAACAGTCGCATAGTCATTCGGATCATCGTTAAACTTAGCTTGAGTTGCTATAAGACTGGTCACAGCTTCTGTTTCAACAATCTGGTTCTGGGCAAAGACAGCAACACCGCTGCCAAAAACCACAAAAACTACCAACAGCAGTGTTAGAAATAAAGATTTTTTGGGAAAATTTGTTAATTTCTTTGCCATAAAAATTCAGACGTTTTTGTAATTCTGAAATTACTTGTTTTGCGGAAAATGTCAATAACTGTCCTGAGTCCACGAATGTACATAATATTCTTGTGTATAGCCACTTAATACTGTTATGTCCTTTACAAATAAATGTCCTATACGAATTAGGTAGAGACCTGTTAAAAAATAGATAGCTAGCACTATTCTAAGAGACTATTTTAACTAGGTAAATTTTGTAAGTTTTTTATTAAAAGTGTCCTTTACCAATAAACACCCTGAAATGTAGAAGGAGAGCCAAAAATAATGCTATAATGATACCTAATATGGGAGCCAGCAGTTTACCAGAAAAACTTCTTAAACCTTACGACCCCAAACAAACCGAGAGTGAGATATACAAAGCTTGGGAAAAAAGTGGCTTTTTTAATCCGGATAAATGCGTGGAGGTCGGAGTAGTCAATAAAGATGCAGACACTTTTTCAATGGTTCTTCCGCCACCAAACGTCACCGGGACCCTACACCTGGGACATGCGTTTGAGAGCGCGTTACAGGATGCGATTGTCCGTTATGCAAGAATGAACGGCAAAAAAACACTTTGGGTGCCGGGAACCGACCATGCCGCTATTGCAACCCAAGAAAAAGTTGAAAAGGTTTTATATAAGACAGAAGGTAAAACCCGCCATGATTTTGGACGCAATGAATTTCTTGACAGAGTAAACAAGTTTGCAGAACAAAGTCATAACACGATTGTCAACCAGATATATAAACTGGGCGCTTCGCTAGACTGGAGTCGTGAGGCCTTTACTCTGGATGACAAAAGAACTTTGGCAGTTAGAACTGCATTCCTCAAGATGTATGATGCTGGACTAATTTACCAAGGAGAAAGGATTGTAAACTGGGACCCAAAACTCCAGACAACTGTTTCCGATGACGAGATTGACTGGATTGACGAAACAACAAATCTTTATTATCTCAAGTATGGACCATTTATCATCGCCACTGCCAGGCCCGAAACAAAATTCGGAGATAAGTATGTCGTCATGCATCCTGAAGACAAAAGGTACAGTCAATACAAACATAGAGACAATATTACTCTTGAGTGGATTAACGGCCCTATAATAGCAACAGTAATAAAAGACTCGGTTATTGATATGGAGTTTGGAACTGGAGTTATGACCGTCACCCCTTGGCACGACGCTACTGATTTTGATATCGCTGAACGGCATAATTTAAAAAAAGAACAAATAATAGACCTGTCAGGCAAACTTCTGCCAAATGCCGGAGAATTTGCCGGATTGCATATTAAAAAGGCAAGACCTTTAATAGTTGAGAGGATGCAACAGAAAGGTCTCGTTGAAAAAATAGACAACGGTTATTTGCACAGAATTGCAACTAATTCGAGAGGCGGAGGATCAATAGAACCGCAAATTCTAAAGCAATGGTTCGTCGACGTAAACAAGGAATTTGCAATTAAAAAATCACAAATAAAAGGTATAGACTCCGGCGCCATAACCTCTCTGAAACAAATTATGCGTCTATCCGTAACCAATGGACAAGTCAAAATAATTCCTGAAAGGTTTGAAAAAGTTTATTTCCATTGGATAGACAACCTACGCGACTGGTGTATTTCCAGACAGCTTTGGTACGGACATCAAATTCCAGTTTGGTATAAAGGAGACAGGGTGTATGTCGGAATAGAACCTCCAGCTGTAAGCTGGCAGGACGACGGCTGGATACAAGACTCAGACACCCTGGATACATGGTTTTCTTCGGCCCTTTGGACATTTTCTACTCTTGGGTGGCCAGAGTTTGCTAATTCAGCAAAAAAGGGAGAGTTGGGGCCTGAAAATGACCTGGCGAATTTTCATCCAACTACTATCATTGATCCTGGATATGAGATACTTTTCTTCTGGGTAGCAAGAATGGTTCTAATGAGCGGATTTCTTTTAGGCGAAGTGCCATTCAAAACTGCCTATATCCATGGAATATTGCGAGACAGCAAAGGAAGAAAATTCAGCAAATCTTTGGACAATGGCGTGGATCCTCTCGAAATGATAGATAGATACGGGGCTGATGCCCTGCGGATGTCGTTAATTATCGGAGTTGGACCGGGCAATGACAGCGCGTTTAGCGAACAAAAGGTAAAAGCCTACAAATTGTTTGCGAATAAGCTGTGGAATATAACAAGATTTATCCTTACAAATATAGAGACCGCGGAATATGATGAGAATTTCAGTGACTGGACAAAGGTGGACACAACTATTCGCGGTGAAAGAGACAATATGTTGAAAGATATAACGGACGATATGAATAATTATCGGCTTTATATGGCAACGGAAAAATTGTACCAATATGTTTGGCGCACGTTTGCTGACAAGGTTATTGAAGAAAGCAAGGAAATATTCAAAGATAACAATAAAGCAGGCGCTTCAAGAAGACATCTATTGGTAGAAACTTTGAAGAAAATGACTGCCGCATTGCACCCCTTTATGCCATTCATAACAGAAGAGATATGGTCAATGTTGCCCATAAAAAATAGAAAAATGCTAATCGTGGAGCGTTGGCCGGAATAAATCATGACCCTACCGCAATTTGATTCAATATTTTTTGCTCATATTGGAGGAATTATACCGGCTATAATCTGGCTTCTGTTTTGGTTGAGAGAGGACAGAAAAAGACCTGAACCAAGGGGTCTAATAATGCTGACTTTTCTGGGAGGAATGGTGGTTGTGCCAATTGCTATACTGTTGCAGAAAGCGACCTATAATCCAAGTTCCCTCTTTTTCACCTTTCTAATATGGGCCGCCCTGGAGGAACTAATCAAATTCGGGGCGGCTTACTTTACGGCTTTGAAACGTAAAGAAATGAACGAGCCGATTGACGCTTTGATATACATGATGACAGCCGCCTTGGGCTTCGTTGCCATAGAAAACACCCTATTTATCCTCAATTCGCTTGTAAGCGGAGATATAATAGGGAGCGTTATTACAGGAAATTTGAGGTTTGTGGGCGCAAGTCTGCTCCACACTATATCATCAGCGGCAATTGGAATCTCAATTGCTTTAGCGTTTTACAAAGATGAGAACACTAAGAGGAATTATCTGGCGTTTGGCATAATTATTGCAATTGCATTGCACGCCGCATTTAACTTGTCTATAATTAATGAAACAACATCAAATACGCTTGCGACTTTCGGTTTTGTCTGGATTGCCATTGTTGTATTGATGCTTGTGTTTGAAAAGGTTAAGAAAATTTATCCGGTCAATAAAATTTAACAAAAATGTCCAGAGAGAAAAGATCATTTTTTGAGAGATTAACCGGTGCTGTTCGCTTTGATGAAGAGCAGAATGATACCGAATCTTCTGCCATCTCAACCAATGAAGACAGAAAAACATGGCTGGAAGAGGAAGCAGAAGAGGGCCAGTTGACAGTCGATATGTACGAAACACCCAATGAAATAGTCATCAAAACCATGGTCGCTGGAGTAAAGCCGGATGATTTGGATGTCTCAATAACCAGAGAGATGGTGACCGTTCGTGGCAGACGCATGGAGGACAGAACTATTTCTGGTGACAATTATTTCCATAAAGAGCTGTACTGGGGTACTTTTTCAAGAACGATAATGCTGCCAAAGGAGGTAGATATAGACAATGCGGAAGCTATAGAAAAGCACGGCCTTTTGATAATAAAACTCCCCAAGATGGACAAAAATAAAGAGGCCAGACTGAAGGTAAGAGGATCTTAGGATTAAGAGCGCACTGTTTTCTTGGGGATAATCACTAAAGACGCTAAGTACACAATAACTCCGGGTATTAGACCGCTGAATACCGAAATGAGAACATAAACAAAGCGCAGAAGCACCGGGTCAACGCCTGTGTATTCCCCCAAACCTCCAAAAATCCCACCAAATATTTTGTTTGTTGAACTCCTGTATAATTTTTTCATAAATTTTGGTGTCGAGGGGCGGGCTCGAACCGCCGACCCTTCGCTCTTCAGGCGAATGCTCTACCAACTGAGCTACCTCGACATAAATTTTACTTCTGGGACAAAACCCTATTTAACGCCCCGGAATTAAGTCGCTCGCATTTTCAAGTGCTCCTCTTACATTGCCATAGACTTCAATAACCCGCTCCAGATACGGCTGGATGTAATAATACAACCCGACCGAAGCAGCAATTATTATTGCGATATAGACGAAGTGCATTAAACGCGACCATCGCATAGCTCGGTAGAGCTTTTTTATCATGCGGTTGTTATCCTCGGCTAAAGAGAGGGTACGTTCCAGTTTTCTGCGCTCTTCCGGATCCATGGAAAAATATTAGCACAAATTTCTCTCCTAGAAAAACACGGATACTTTGTGCCCCCGGACTGAATCGAACAGTCAATTACCCCTTAGGACGGGGTTGTTACCCGCCTGCCTGACTTGTTCTTTCATTGTTTGGCGCAGTATTCTTGAATTAGTCCGAACGCATTTTTCCAGAAAATTCCCCCGTTCACCCGCCTAAATTTTCTTTCAGAAAACTTGGGCGGGCAAGAATTCGGAAAGGCGGCGCCTGCCCGCCGAAGCCTCAGCGCAGGCGGGGAGCCGCACCGCTGACAATTTCAAGTTTTTCTTTGGCGGCATACAATTATGAATTTACAAAGTAAATACAATTACGCTTTAGGACTTTCTATATTCCCGCCCTCAATCGGGTTAGCTTCTGGTTTTATTTCACCGGGTGGAATTTCACCTTCCGGAACTTTTGGTTTTTCTTCCGGTTTTAGCTCTTCGGGTTTTTCTTCTTTCTTTTGCTCCTCTTCCATTTTTGCTTTTTCTTCTTCTAACTTCTTATCTACACGTTCCGTTGCTTCTTTCGTTAAGTCCTCGTCAAACTTTTTCAAAAGTTCCGGCAGAGCTTCAAGAATTTTTGGAAGCAACTTGATTCCTTCTTTGAAAGCTTTTGCTAAAGATTGCGCGACCTCTGGTTCAAGAGATCCCATTGATTTACTTTCAACATTTCGTCCCTCGGGAGTTTTTCCGCTCTTAAATATGCTTTCAAGGTCGCGAGGATTAAGCCCTTCAAATTCCTTGAATACTTCGTCAAGTTTTTCTTGCAGAATTTTTTCTTTTTCTTCGCGGATAAGACGTTCTTTTTCTTGCTGGCTAATGAGTTCCTCTTTTTGTTTATCTAAACCCTCTTGTTCAGCTCGTAGTTTCTCTAATTTGTCTTTCTCTGAAAATACGCTCGGCGGATCTTCTTCGGTTGGAGGAAGTCCAAGTTTTTCTCTCGCGGCGTTTAGGGCAGATTTTGTACCTTCAATAGATTCTGACAAACGAGTCATTTCTGCTTGCTTGGCCTCTGCTTCACCCTCTAAATTTTTAAGTTGTTCTTCCGGTGATAATTCAGGTTCTTCTGCTACTTGTTCTTGTCCCCCTTCCGCTTTTAATTTTTCCAATTCCTGCGGTGTAAGTTCTCCTTCCAATTTTTTCCCAGCACTAATATCAGCGCCCACTTCGTTGGGATTTAACTCTGCGTTATTCATATTTGGTGCGCCTTCAAATTTTGGCATAGTTTTCGTTGATTGGATTAAAAAATTTTCTTCCCCCAAAATTAAAATATGTTTCGAGCCGATGTTTTTCTCTGGGTTCTTTTGCGGTTTTGAGCAGTGCGGCTCCCCGCCTGCGCTGAGGCTTCGGCGGGCAGGCGCCGCCTTTCCGAATTCTTGCCCGCCCAAGTTTTCTGAAAGAAAATTTAGGC
>MHVD01000009.1 GCA_001823695.1 Candidatus Zambryskibacteria bacterium RIFCSPHIGHO2_01_FULL_43_25
TCCAGTCGTTTACCACAACACACTACCACAATTAAATTTCATTTTCTAATGCGCCAGTGTTATGGCTATTATTTTCTTGGTGCCGGCTTCTTTCAGCACCCTTCGCGCTTCCTTAAGTGTCGCTCCGGTGGTTGTGACATCATCAATCAGTATTATATTTCTGCCTGCAATTTTCTGGCGGTTTTTTACGGCGAAACAATCCTTCAGGTTTTCCAGCCGTTTGCTTCGGCGAAGCGATGTCTGGGCGGGAGTGTCCTTTGTTTTTACAAGCGATTTTGTGTCTATTGAAAAATTATTGTTTCCATCGGCTTTCAAAATTGCTTCTGCCAGCAACTGCGCCTGATTGAACCCGCGCTCGTGGTGTCTTTTGCCCGATTGTGGAATTGGCACAAGGATCGGCGAATCAAACCTAGCCATCCCTTCAAATTCTCCCAAAATTCCAACAATTGCCTCCAGCATTACGCTTCCCGCCGCGCCGATAAGCTCCTCGTTCTTTCTGTATTTTATCTGCCATATAAGCTCGCGGGCAAAGGCGTTGCGGTAATTAAAAATCGGATAAATCCACCCGTCTTTCATTTCCGGCGATTCTTCCAAGCTGTGGAGCTTGCCGGCTCGCGCCATTTCTTCCAATTCTTTCGCAAGTTTTCCCGGTGGAAACAGGAAGTCCCTGAAAGATTTGAAAACTAGAGCAATCCAGTTTTTCATAGTGCTATTCTACAAGATAAAACGGGCGCCGTGATATACTAAATGGAACTTTCGCATGGATAATCCATTTTCAAAACTCTTCAAAAAGCAGGAAGGCAGTGTTCTTGGCGTTGACATTGGGTCATCAGCCATTAAAGTCATTCAGCTCAAAAAGAAGGGCAGTAAGGCGATTCTTGAGACCTACGGGGAGCTGGCGCTCGGTCCTTACGCCGGAGTGGAGATCGGGCAGGCGACAAATCTTTCTACGGACAAAATAGTAGAGGCGCTGTACGACCTAATGAGGGAAAAAGAGGTTAACCTGACCACCAACAAGTGCGGGATTTCAATTCCTTTTTCCTCAAGTCTGATGACCCTCATAGAAATGCCCAAGCTTTCATACAAACAGCTTGGGGCGATGGTTCCGCTTGAAGCCAGAAAATATATTCCGGTTCCAATCTCGGAGGTTACGCTTGATTGGACAATAATTCCAAGAGACGAAAGGGAGGAGGAAGATCTTGAAGAAGACGAAGGTACAAAAATTACAAAGATTAAGAAGACCGACGTGCTCTTGGTTGCGATTCACAACGAGACCATTGCCAAGTATCAGGAAATTGTCAACAAAACCGGACTTGAAGCCAGTTTCTACGAAATAGAAATTTTCAGCACCATAAGGGCCCTGCTTGAGCAGGAGAAAACCCCGGTGATGATTTTTGATATGGGCGCGGCCACGACCAAAATTTATATAGTAGAGAGGGGGGTGGTTAAGACATCGCACACAATAAACAGGGGCTCGCAGGATATCACAAGCATGATTTCCAAGTCTTTGGGTATTACTATGGCGGAGGCTGAAATTATGAAGAGAAGCGTCGGTGTCACCGAGTCAAACAGCGTAAATATAAAAGACGTAGTGCACTTGAGTCTTGATTATATTTTTTCGGAGGCCAACCAAGTGATACTCAACTTTGAGAGACGCTACCGCAAAACCATAGGAAAGATTCTTCTGGTCGGTGGCGGCTCAGCTCTCAAGGGTATTGCGCAGATTGCACAGGCGAGTTTCCAGACGGACGTTATTGCCGGCAATCCATTCACAAAGACGGAAGCCCCGGCGTTTCTGGAAGATATTTTGCGGGATACTGGTCCGGAGTTTGCCGTCTCTGTCGGCTTGGCTCTAAGGAGACTTCAGGAATTCGCCTGACCTGTGGATTAGAAAGCGATTGTCTTGCGCTTTGTAGTATAATTACCGCAGTGCAGAGAGTGTTAGTTTAGAGAAATTTATTGCATTTTTAAATGGACCCAAAATTTCAATCTTCTTTCATTCCCAGTAGATCAATGGTTGGCGGTAATTCTTCCGTGAATTATCCCAAACACTCCTCCGGACTGCTGTCTCTTATCGGAACAGCGATCTTTGTTCTTGCAGTCATTGCCTCGGTCGGCGTCTTTGTTTATGAAAAATATTTGGAGAGGAGAGTTACTGGCATGGAGTCGTCCCTCTCTGCCGCCAGAGAATCGCTCCAGCCCGACCTTATCAAAGAGCTGGTCAAAGAGGATTCAAGAATAGACTCGGCTTCGGAAATTGTTGACGGCCATGTTTCGCTGTCGGCCCTCTTTGCCCTTCTTGAGAAGTTGACTCTTCAATCAGTCAGATTTTCAAGTTTTTCTTTTGACACCTCGGACGTAAATAGCAAACTTGTTGACATCAACATGAAAGGGGAGGCGCTGACATACAAAAGCGTTGCTCTCCAGGAAAGCATATTCTCCGAAAACCCGAATATCATAAGCCCGCTGTTCTATGACTTGGATTTGAATGACGATGGGGATGTTACTTTCAGCTTCAAGGCAAAAATTGACCCCGAGGCAATATCTTTTGTTAATCAGATTGAAGAAAGTAATCTGGAGCCAGCCGTGATAACCGGCGCTACAGCTAGCGGACCGGCGGCAAGCGAACCAAATCAATAATTATGAAACTACTTTCACCACTGCTACTAATAGTAATCTCAATAGGGTTGTTTTATATGCATATTGACCCTAGATACCAGAACGTTAAGTTGCTACAAGCCCAGGAGAATCAATATCAGGAAGCCCTAGACAAAGCGCGAGAGCTTTTAGTTGTTAGAGACGAGTTGCTTACGAAATACAACAACCTGCCGCAAAGCGATCTGGAAAGACTAAATCGGGTTGTTCCCGATAAAGTAAACGGGGTTAAACTGGTTACCGATATAAACGAAATCGCTGGGAAATACAATATACCTATAAAATCCATCAAAGTCAGCGAGGAATTGATTGACAACAGCAATCAGATCGTGGACCCGGTAGCAGCTAAGCCGTTTCTGACAACCTCAATTGACTTTAAATTTTCCGCAGAATATGCCGACTTGGTAAGTTTCCTCAAAGACCTTGAGAAGAGTCTTCAGGTAGTTGACGTCAGGTCAGTCAGTTTTGGTGCTTTGACCGAGAAAAGCGGGCAGTATGACTACGATATTGCCATTCATACCTATTGGCTAAAGCCCATCGCGGCAAACTAAAAATATGGAAAAAGGAGGAAAAAACAGAAAAGCTTTCACCTTGATAATCGTCATTATCGCCCTTTTGGCTTTTGCCTACTTTTATTTCTTCAACTCGGAAGAAATCGTAGTGCCTTCGTTTGATGAATTTGGCAATCCGGTTGAGACGGCTGTGGTCGGTCAAGACCTCATCCAACTGCTAGACCAGATTCAGGGAGTTCAATTCGACGAAAGCTTATTCTCTTCGGCTGCGTTTAGAGTTCTCACTGATTATGCGATTGTTCTGACTCCGGAACCTGTTGGTCGGAACAACCCATTCGCGGAAATCGGGCGGTCGCAATAAACCTCCGGACTATTCTCTGACTCTCGGGTAACATATTTAATGTATGAGCATTCTTGATATCCTTGTAGAAAAAAAGATAATTGCTCGTGAAGATGTTGATGAAATCATAGAAGAAGCTGACTCCGCGGGGGTTACCGAGGAGCAGGTGCTTCTGCGTCGCGGCATTGATCCGAAAGAAATCCTGAAAAGCAAAGGAGAGTATCTTGATATACCCACAAGGGAGCTTAAGGGCAAAGAAATACCCGGCAAAATTCTTGAGTATATTCCGGAAGAATCCGCCGCGCATTACCGTTTTGTGCCGATAGGGGTGAAGGACGGCGTTTTGGAAGTTGGTGTGGTTGAGCCGGACAACATTGAAGGGCGCGACGCACTCAATTTCATTTCTTCAAAAATCAATATGCCGTTCAAGATATTCCTGATATCTGAACAGGATTTTGAATCTGTTATTGCAATGTACAAGGGCCTCTCCGGAGAGGTGACCAAGGCGCTGTCGGAGCTTGAGGTTGAGCTAAAAGGCTCAAGGGACGAAGCCGCAGAAGGCGCCGAAGAAGAGGAAGATACGGCTGATTCGTCTCAAGCTGCGGCCGAGCTTGAAGCAGCCAGCGCTTCGGAAAAAGGAGGCAAAGAAGATGAGACCAAGATAATTGAAGATGCTCCAGTCACAAAAATCGTGGCGACAATTCTGCGCTATGCGACTGACGGCGATGCTTCAGACATTCACATAGAGCGGACGAGGGAGAACGTGAAAGTCAGGTTCAGAGTAGACGGTGTTTTGAACACCAGTCTTGTCCTGCCCGCCAAGATTCATTCGGCGGTTGTGGCTCGTATAAAAATTCTTTCAAATATGCGCTTGGACGAGAAACGCAAACCTCAAGACGGCCGATTCAGTGCCAAAATTGCAAACCACAAAATAGATTTTCGTGTCTCTAGCTTTCCGACGTACTTTGGAGAAAAGATTGCTATGCGTATTCTAGATCAGGAAAAAGGCCTAAAAAACCTAGACGATCTCGGCATATCGGAAAAAAATCTGAAATCCATAAGAAACGCGATAAAACATCCCTATGGCTTGATTCTAATCTCTGGTCCTACCGGCTCAGGCAAATCAACCACTCTCTATTCCATGCTAAACGAAGTTGATAGGGAGCATAAGAATGTGCTTTCTCTTGAAGACCCTATTGAATACAACATTGAAGGCATGAGTCAGTCACAGGTCCGTCCGGAGATTGGCTACACATTTGCCAACGGTTTGCGCACTACCTTAAGGCAGGACCCTGATATCATAATGGTCGGCGAGATCAGAGACAAAGAAACGGCCCAGCTTGCCATCCAGGCGGCGTTGACAGGCCACCTGGTGCTCTCTACTGTTCACACCAATGATGCCATTGGTGTAATTCCTCGTCTTATAGACATGGGTGTTGACCCGTATCTAATTGCGCCCACTCTTATACTGGCCATTGCTCAAAGACTGGTAAGAAAGTTATGTCCCGATGGCGGCAAACCGATACCGGTTGATGGAAGCATAGAGCTGATGATCCAGAGACAATTCGCGGATTTGCCCGAGAAATTCAGGAAAGAGATAAAATTCGGCAAAGAAGTGTACGAAATTTCTCCCACTGAAGATTGTCCCAACGGTACGAGAGGAAGAATGGCGGTGATGGAGGTTCTTGAGATGGACAGAGATATAGAACAGGTAATCCTTCGCGGCGGTACTGAAATGGAGCTTGCAAAAATGGCCAGAGAGAAGGGAATGATCAGCATGAAAGAAGACGCCATTCTCAAGGTCTTCCAGAGGGTAATTCCTTTTGAAGAAATTGCCACATTATAAAGAAATGCTTTGTGGTTATGGGGTTTAATTTTGTATAATACTCAATATGAATAAAGAAGGTAAACCGACGGTTCTTATAGTTGATGACGATAAATTCTTGCTGGAGATGTATTCCACAAAATTTAAGAATCTCGGTTATGAAGTTTGCGCCATAACAAACGCTCAAGAAGCTCTTGTCAAAATTCGCGAGGGCATTTCTCTGGACGCCATACTGCTTGACATAATAATGCCCAACATGGACGGCATGGAATTTTTGGAAACTTTGCGCAAGGAAAAATTGGCTGATTCAAGCGCTATAATAATGCTGACTAACGAGACCGACCCGAACAAGATTGATAGAGCGAAGAGCTTGGGCGTAGCTGGCTATATTGTTAAGGCGACAACAATTCCTTCTCAGGTTGTGGAGGAGGTTGAAAAAATTTTGAAAAGCAAAAAAATATAAATATGGATAATGCAAAAGAATTACTTGCCGATTTAGTTGGAACCGTGGTCAAAGAGGGAGGATCAGATATTCACTTGTCTGAAGACAGAATCCCGACGATAAGAGTATCAAGTTTTCTGATACCTCTGGTGAAGAAACAACCCCTGACGAAGGGACAGGTTGATAATATTATATCAATACTTATTCCGCCCAAAATCAAAGAAGAGCTTGAAATCAAGAAGGAAGTTGACTTTGGCTACGCTTACGGTGATGTTAGGTTTAGGGGCAGTATTTATCACCGAATGAGTAAAAAGGCGATTGCCCTGCGTCTAATTCCAAAGCGGATAAGAACTCTGGAAGAACTTAATCTGCCCGATATTTTGGCTTCATTTGCCAGAAGACAGCAGGGCTTTTTCCTCTGTGTCGGACCGGTTGGCCAAGGCAAAAGCACAACCCTCGCCAGTCTGATAGAACTTATAAATCAGGAGAGACTTGAGCATATTGTGACTATTGAAGAGCCGATTGAATATGTTTTTGAGCCGAAGAAGTCAATTATTGACCAAAGGGAGGTGAAAATTGATACCCGAGGTTTTCATTCTGGGCTCTGGAGCGTTTTCCGCCAGGACGTGGATGTTCTGATGATAGGTGAAATGCGCGACCCGGAAACCATTTCAACTGCGGTAACGGCCGCAGAGACCGGACACTTGGTTTTCTCCACGCTTCATACAAACAGCGCCGCGCAGACGATTGACAGAATAATAGACTCTTTCCCATCCGACCAGCAGGCACAAATCAGAATTCAGTTGGGCGGTAGTTTGGCGGCCATATTCTCCCAGAGACTTGTTCCGAGGATCTCCGGAGGCCTCATACCGGCTTACGAGCTGCTTATAAACAATAACGCGGTTGCCAACCTTATACGCGACAAGAGGACCCACGAAATAAATTCAGTCATCGAGACAAGCTCAAAGGACGGTATGATTGACTTAAACCAGTCGCTGGCGTCCCTAGTCAGAGCCGGAGAAATAACCGTGGAAAACGCCTTCCTCTATTCGATTAATCCGAAAACTTTAGAAAAGTTAATTTAGAAAAAAATGCTTTTTGGGTACAAAGCGATAGATCAAAACGGGGAAAGCAAGGAGGGCTCTATAGAAGCCGTGAGTATTGACGTTGCCATTAACTCTCTTCAGAAAAGAGGCCTGATCCTCTCCTCAATAGATCCAATAGAGGATAAGAGCATAAGGAAACGGTTTTTCTTCGGGCGCAAAGTTCCTGGAAAGGATGTTGTTATTCTTTCGAGACAGCTTTCAACTCTGTTTGATGCTCAAGTCTCGGCACTGCGGATTTTTAAACTGATTTCTGCCGAAACTGAAAATCCGATACTGCGCAGAAGCCTTACTGAAGTAGCCGATGATATCCAAGGAGGAAGTTCAATATCAAAAGCTCTTTCAAAACACCCTAAAATATTCTCCGATTTTTATGTCAGCATGGTTAGGGCGGGCGAAGAAACCGGCAAACTCAACGACAGCTTCAATTTCCTGGCCGACTATCTTGACCGCAACTATGAAGTTATTTCTAAAACCAAAAATGCCTTAATTTATCCGGCTTTTGTCTTAACTGTTTTTATTGGTGTAATGGTATTGATGTTTACGATGATTGTGCCGAAAATTGCCGCCATTTTGGTTGATTCCGGACAGGAACTGCCGTTTTACACCAAAATAGTCATAGGCATAAGCAGTTTCTTGGTGGATTATGGAGTTTTTCTGGCCACCGCCCTGGTAATAGCCGTCTTTTTCCTCGTAAGATACAGCCGTACGGAAGAAGGCAAATTCGCCTTAGATAATTTCAGAATGCAGATTCCGGTTGTCGGAAACCTCTACAGAAAACTCTACCTTTCCATTATCGCTGACAATATGCACACAATGGTGCTTTCGGGTATTCCGATGTTGCGGGCGATTGAAATAACCTCTTCTGTCGTCGGCAGTAGAATATACAAGCAGCTGTTAAACGAGAGTCTTATTGCTGTAAAAGGCGGGAGCTCGCTCTCCGCGTCGCTGTCCCAATATCCCGAAATCCCGGGAATTCTGGTGCAAATGATAAAAGTCGGAGAAGAGACCGGCGAATTGGGCAGTATTCTTGAAACCATGGCCAAATTCTACCAGCGGGAGGTTGTAAATGCGGTTGACACTCTAGTCGGCCTTATAGAGCCGATAATGATTGTGGCCTTGGGCTTGGGGGTAGGAATACTCTTGGCCTCGGTACTTTTGCCTATATACAATATCGCCTCAACGGCTGGAATTTAACCACAAATGCCTCCCTTATCCACAGCCGTGGCTCCTAGTGGTGTTTTTGCCTTATTTGGGGGTATAATGTATGTACTCGTTTGAGAAAACGACTGCCCGAATGGGTAAGAAATTTAATAGTAATTTTAAGCTTAAAATGAATCTTAGAAAAGGTTTTACGCTCATAGAGCTTTTGGTGGTTATAGCCATCATCGGCATCCTTTCTTCAGTTGTGTTGGCAAGTCTCAACAAAGCCAGAGAAAAGGGAGCTGATGCGGCGGTCAAATCTAACCTAGCCAATGTTCGAGCTCAAGCGGAGCTTGTTTATGACGACACGATACCGAATACTTATTTGAATGTTTGTGCCAATCCGACTGTAATGAATGCCAAGGCGGCGGCTGAAGCCGCAGGCGGCGCTGTGGGAATTTGCAACAATACCGCAACTGGTTGGGCTCTGTCTGTTCAGATGAAATCGCAGGGCTTGTTTGGTGCAGGTTCTTTAACGGACTACTGGTGTGTTGATGGGGGTGGGAAGTCAGAGTTAAACGACAATCAGCTGGGCGCTGGTGTGACTGCTTGTTAGTATCTCGCGAAGTTTAAAGAAAACCCCCTGTGCACAAGGGGGTTTTCTTGTTTCAGCTGTTCTTATATGCTTACTGTAGGCCTACCACTAAGCGCTACCGCATTTTGGGCCGTCCCTCAATGATATTTACTCGTCTTAGCAATAGAGGCTTCACTCTGATAGAGCTTCTGGTTGTGATTGCCATTATCGGCATACTGTCGTCTATAGTTTTGTCCAGCCTGAACGACGCTAGGAATAAAGCAGGAAACGCCGCTGTCAAATCAAATCTGGCAAACATCAGAGTCCAGGCCGCGCTCTATTATGACAGCAATAATACCTATGGGTCTTATGCCTTTAGTCCGTGCCCGATATCAGGCACGGGGTCGGTGTTCCACGACCCGAATATATTGGACGCAATAAGTTCTGCCAAGACTGCGGGCGGAGACACGACAAATCTAAACAGGTGCTTTGCAAACGCCTCTGGTTGGGCGGTGTCGGTTCCCTTGAAGAAGAAAGAGGGTCTTTTTGGGCACTGGTGTGTTGACGCCAACGGCGCTTCAATGGGAAGGGCAAGTGCGATTACTATTGCATCCTGCCAGTAATAATTTATTATTAGTTTTATGAAAAGAACAATGAAAATCAGAGGTTTCACTTTAATAGAGCTTTTGGTGGTTATAGCCATCATCGGCATTCTTTCTTCCGTTGTATTGGCAAGTCTCAATACTGCCAGAGCGAAAGGCGCAGATGCGGCCATAAAGTCAAATTTGGCCAATATCAGGCCTCAAGCAGAAATATTGTTTGATAGTAACGGCAATTATGGCGCTGACGCAGACAATGATTGTGCCACTGTTGATAGTTTGTTTGTTGATTCGGTAGTTTCCAGTCAGATTGCTGGCGCTGTTAATGCAAGCGGTGGTAGTGCTACCTGCTATTCTGATGATGGTGTTGTTGGTGCCGGCTCGGCGGCAAGCTCTTGGGCGGTTTCCGTGCCGCTCAAAACCAACCCGGCCAACAGCTGGTGTGTGGATTCTTCGGGGATTTCGGCTTCCGGTACTGCCGCTGTTTCATCTAACGTTGTTTCTTGCCAGTAAAACAAAAAACATAAACTACAACAAATTACTGCGTCCCGCTAAGAGACGCGGTAATTTGTTTTTGTGTGCCGCCTACTTGTTTTTAAGTTTTGTAAATCTAGGGTTATTTGGAGGGCTGTAAGTTATCAGTTAGATTACGAAGCAAACTTCCGTATAATTATATAGATGAATATCAGTGGGGACCTTGCTGCAATTTTCTCTTTCGTGCTTGGCGCTATAGTTGGCAGTTTTCTTAATGTCTTAATATTGCGCTACAACACCGGACTGGGTATTTATGGCAGATCTCGGTGTTTCTCATGCGGCAGCCCGTTGCGGTGGTATGACTTGATACCAATTGTGAGTTTTTTAGCGCTTCGTAGCCGTTGCCGATATTGTGGAGCAAAAATTTCGGTCCAATATCCAATAGTTGAACTTTTCAGCGGATTGCTATTTGCTTTGTTTTTCATTTTCGCTCGAAACAACACCTTTTCAATTTCTTTGTTTATTCCGTATCTTATCTGCCTGTGGTTCATCGCCTCTGTTTTGATTTTTACTCTTGTATACGATCTCAAACATAAAATAATTCCGGATAGCGCCTCAATTGCTTTGGCCGTGGTCGCCATAGTATTTAGTGTTCTCACAATTGGAGCGAGTCAGGCTTTATTTATAAACCTGATTACGGCCCTGATAATTTCTCTCATTTTTGCTTCATTCTGGTTCATATCTCGCGGCCGCGCAATGGGGTTGGGCGACGCAAAGCTTGTCTTTGGTTTAGCCGTTTTTTTGGGCTATCCGATGTCGATATCGGCAACTGTTGTCGCTTTTTGGATTGGCGCGGCTTATGCGTTGATAATAATTGCCATGGATAAGGCGAGCCGTATAGTGGCGACAGGTGGTGGGGATTTCCAATTGAGTTACTCTTCAAAACAGATTACAATGAAGAGTGAGTTGCCGTTCGGGCCATTCCTGATAATAGCAGCTCTCATCGTCTTCTTTTTTGAAATAAACGCGTTTGTTCTGTTTCTCTAAAAATGCAACAAAAACCTAAAAGAGTTCTTTCTTCAAGAGGGTTTACGATACTAGAGCTTATAGTCTCGATTTCTATTATAGTGGTTATCACAGCAGTGGTCGCTTTCAATCAAAAGGATTTTGACGACCAAATTTCTCTCGCCAATCTGGCAACCGATATTGAGGTTGAAATCAGACAAGCCCAAGTGTATGGAATAAGCGTCAGGGAGTTTGCTCCAAACACCAATGAATTTAATATCAGTTACGGAGTCAGCTTTAATTTGCTCACTAGTTTTGGTGGCGGCAACAATTTTTATGTTTCTTTTGCCGACAGGCCGCTTCCTTCCCAGAATAATCAGTACGACGGCATTCATTCCGGCAGTAACTGCCAGATTGGCGGCAGTTCGGAGTGCCTTAACTTCAATAATATCTTGAGAGGCAACATTATAAGCGACCTGTGCGTTACTTTGAATAACAATACACAGCAATGCTTCCCGAATATTGGCAGGTTTGATGTCATGTTCCAGCGGCCCAATCCAGATGCGGTTTTCACCTTTTTCAACCCCTCGGGAACCGTTGTTCCTTTTCCCGGACATAAAGGAGCCAGAATTGTAATCACATCACCCAAGGGCAAGACGCAGAGTATCCACATTTACAAAACAGGGCAAATTTCCATTCAATAAAAAACTTATGGCGAAATTATCAACGACTGGCTTGAATAGGCGGAAGGGGTTCACGTTAGTTGAACTGCTTGTCGCAGTCTCGGTCTTTATTGTGGTTATGGCCATAAGCTTAGGCTCGGTCGTGTCCATATTGGATGCCGGCAGGAAATCCAAAAGTCTAAAGTCAGTAATGACCAATCTCAACTTTGCTCTGGAAGTAATGTCTAGAGACATCAAGTTCGGCAAGACATATTATTGCGGCATTACCGGGATGAACCCGCCGCCGCCGCAAAACTGCACCGGGCTGACGGCTCCGAGCAATTCAGTAACTTTCGTTACTAGTAATGACGTCCATACCATATACCGCCTTAATAACAACCAAATAGAGAAATCTATAGATAGAGGCACAACCTACATAGGGGTCACTGCGCCGGAAATTATTATCCAGGATTTAAGGTTTTATGTTTTCGGAACCGGCACGAATGGTCTTCAGCCGCGAGTGTTAGTTCTTATAAGGGGATATGTCGGTCCAAAACCGACATCGCAGTCCACCTTTATTCTTCAGACCACAGTTTCCCAAAGAGTGCTTGATTCATAATTTTTATGAAAAGATACGATAAACAACATAAAACAAAAAACCTGGGTTTCACCCTGATTGAAACTCTGGTTGCCATAGTGATTTTAATCACGGCGATTACTGCTACGTTCACAGCCGTCCAGAGCGGCATATCAACATCCATTCAATCAAAAAATGAAATAACCGCCTTTTACTTAGCTCAAGAGGCAATAGAGTACATCAGGAATATAAGAGACGAGAACAGCATAAATGGATTAAATTGGCTGGCTGGTTTTGCCCAATTGTCCACTGAACCGTGCTATCCCGGAAAAACTTGTAATATCGATGCGGTTTTTGATGTAATAAAAAATTGCTCCGGCACGTGTCCAAACTTAGCCCAAAATAACATTTCTACAAGTGCTTATTATGGGATGTTCAGTACAAATATTCCGCCCTGGGCAAGTAGCAATTTCAGAAGAGAAGTTCGGGTTTCTGTTTTCAGCGCCGACCAAGCGCAAATAAATGTGACTGTAACCTGGACAGCCGGCCTTATAACTCGGACATTTAAGGCGAATGAAATTATCACCGATTGGCAATCCTGATGACAAATAAACTTAAAACAGCTAAAAATAAAAAAAGAGGAATTGCACTCTATGTAGCCGTGACTGTTACGGGAATTTTGGTTCTTGTAAGTTTTGCAGTTATTAGTTTGGCTATAAGGCAATTGTCCATTTCTTCTTCATCCAGAGATTCTCAAGCCGCATTCTATGCCGCTGACAGCGGCATAGAATGCGCTCTGTATTGGGATGTTAAGGGGGTAGGCGGCCAGAGCGCGTTTGCCACCTCAACGGTCAATCAGATTTCCTGCGGCGACACGACGAATAATCCGGGCAATAGCAACATCTCAGTCGGCGGGAGTATGACATCAAGCTTTCACTTGGACTTTCTACCGGAGCCGTTTTGCGCTGATGTAAGCGTTACAAAAGATTATGTTTCCGGCCTGCCGACTACTCATATTGAATCCAGGGGATACAACAACTGCGACCCAAATAATCTAAGGAGAGTAGAAAGGGCAATAAAGGCTGATTACTAAGTTTTTCTTACTATGTGGGCGGCTATTTTTGCGGTATGATTTGTCTGTATGGACGATTCTATCCCCGAAAATGTAGCCAAAAGGGCGGCTAAACTGCGGGAGACGGTAGAGAGGCACAGACGGCTTTATCATGAAAAAGACGCTCCCGAAATATCCGATGAGGCCTATGATTCGCTTGTCCGCGAACTGGAAGCCATTGAGAATAAATATCCATCTCTAAAGTTGGGTGATACGCCAACAGAGAGAGTGGGAGGCGAGCCCTCGACCGCTTTTGATAAAATCAGGCACAAAGTCAGACAATGGTCGTTTGACAATGTATTTGATGCGGGCGAGTTTAAGGACTGGGAAGAAAAAATCAAGAGGATAATTGCCAAAGACAGGGACATTTCAAAAATAAATTTAGAATATTGCGTTGAGCACAAAATTGACGGCCTGAAGATAGTTTTGAATTACAAGAAAGGCCGATTTGTGCAGGGCGCTACTCGCGGCGATGGAGTGATCGGCGAAAATGTTACAGAAAATCTCAAAACCATAAGAGATATTCCGCTCTCTCTGTCTCAGTCGGTAGACCTTATTGTTGTTGGAGAAGTTTGGCTTTCGAAAAAAGAGTTTGGAAGGATAAATCAGGAAAAGAAACAGGCCGGAGAAGCGCTCTTTGCCAATCCACGCAATGCCGCCGCCGGCTCAATCCGCCAGCTTGACCCGAAGATTACAGCTGGCCGGAAATTGAGCAACTTTGCTTACGATATTGATTTGCTTGATTCGAGAGACTTGCCTATTTCAATGCCAAAAACGCAGGAAGAGGAGCTGAAATTGCTCTCTCTACTTGGTTTTAATGTGAATAAGGCGCATAAAATTTGCCGCTCTGCTGACGAAGTAATAAGTTATTATAAACAGTGGCTACCCAAAAGAGAAGGTTATGAATACGGAATGGATGGATTGGCGGTCAAGGTAAATAGTCGCGATATTCAGGAATATCTCGGTTATACCGCCAAAGCGCCGCGTTTTGCGGTAGCGTTCAAATTTCCGGCGGAGCAAGTTACAACAAAAATAAAAGACATCGTGCTTCAAGTCGGCAGGACGGGGGTTCTGACACCCGTAGCGATTCTTGAGCCGGTTGTTGTGGCCGGGTCAACAGTCT
The DNA here is from genome assembly GCA_001823695.1 of Candidatus Zambryskibacteria bacterium RIFCSPHIGHO2_01_FULL_43_25. Taxonomy (GTDB): domain Bacteria; phylum Patescibacteriota; class Minisyncoccia; order Phycocordibacterales; family Zambryskibacteraceae; genus MHVD01. The sequence goes on from MHVD01000009.1 coordinate 14,146, forward strand.
CGCGGGCAACTCTTCACAATGAAGATGAGATAAATAGACTTGATACGCGCATTGGCGATACAGTTGTAATCCAGAAAGCCGGTGACGTTATTCCCGATATTGTCATGGTTCTAACTGATTTCAGAACGGGGAAGGAGAAAAAGTTTGTTTTTCCCAAAAAAGTACCGGAGTGCGGAGGCGACGGAAGCATTGAGAGGATACCGGGCCAGGCGGCCCACAGGTGCGTCTATCCCGACTCTTCGGTCCAGCAGAAGCGTCGATTGGTGCACTTTGCCTCAAAAAAGGCTCTAAATATTGATGGTTTAGGCGGGAAAACAATAGAACTTTTTATGGAAAAAAATTTAATCTCCTCATTTGACGATATCTTTACTCTAAAAAAGGGTGACATGATGGTTCTCCCCGGTTTTGGCGAAAAATCAGCCGACAATCTTCTAAAATCAATAGAAAATGCAAAAGAAGTTTCTCTACCGAGATTTATCTTTTCTCTTTCTATAGGGCAAGTCGGCGAGGAAACCGCCCGGGATCTGGGTGTGCATTTCAAAACTCTGGAGAAATTGAAGAACGCGTCTACTGAAGGCCTGGAATCAGTGGAAGGTATTGGACCGGTGGTGGCGCGGTCGGTTTTTGACTGGTTTAGAAACAGCCAAAATATAAATCTTTTGGAAAAGCTTCTTAAATATATTGAGATAGAAAAAATATCTCAACCAGCTGGAAGCGGAAAACTAAAGGGCAGGATTTTTGTCCTGACCGGCGCCCTAAATTCAGTGTCCCGCGACTTAGCGAAAGAAAAATTAGAATCTTTGGGAGCCAAGGTCAGCAGCTCGGTTTCAAAAGCAACTGACTATGTTGTCGTTGGTAAAGATCCCGGCTCAAAGTATGAGAAAGCCAAAGAGCTTGGTGTTTCTGTCTTAAACGAAGAAGAATTCGTGGAACTTATCGGTCAGTGAGGGCAAATATCGCTAATTTCGCAAAGGTGGTAGTATAACATTTATGATTGAGAGGGAAGAAATCAAAAAACTCGCGTCTCTGTCCAGAATAAAATTGAATGATGACGAAGTTGGCCAATTCCAAAAGGAAATTGAGTCAATCCTCGCTTTTGTCGCCAAGGTAAGAGAAGCTGCGGGTTCTGCATCGAAGGCGGCCTCTGGCGAGCCGGATATAAATGTTTTGAGAGAGGACAAAATGCCGCACGAGGGCGGAATTTTCACCGAGTCTCTGTTATCTCAAGCGCCCAAAACGGAAAAAAATTACGTAAAAGTGAAAAAAATCCTGCAGAATGATTGATACAAAAAATCTGACAATTAAAAAAGCGCATGAATATCTCCAGGACGGAACTTTTTCCGCTGTGGAACTAGCGGAAACCTATCTTTCGGAAATTGAAAAAAATAAAGACCTCAATGCTTTCCTTGAGGTATATCCTGATGTCTTAGATCAAGCGCGCGACGCAGACAAAAGAAAATCTTCAGGAGAAAGCCATGTACTTCTAGGGATTCCTGTTGCTGTCAAGGATAACATCCTGATAAAAGGCAAAAAGGCGAGTGCCGCTTCCAAAGTGCTTTCTGGTTTTGTCGCTCCCTATGATGCTACCGTGATAGAAAAGCTCAAAAAGGCCGGGGTGGTGTTTTTGGGCCGCACCAATATGGACGAGTTCGCAATGGGCACGTCCACGGAAAATTCCGCCTTTGGCCCGACCAAAAATCCATATGACAAGACGCGTGTTCCGGGCGGTTCATCGGGTGGTTCGGCGGTTGCGGTTTCCGCTGGTCTCGCTCTGGCGGCCTTGGGCTCAGACACGGGCGGTTCCATAAGACAGCCGGCGGCTCTGTCTGGTTGCGTGGGGCTCAAGCCGACTTACGGAAGAGTGTCGCGTTTTGGCCTAGTAGCTTTAGGGTCATCACTGGACCAAATCGGCCCGCTTGCAAAAACTGTAGGCGACGCGGAAATTATTTTTGATTGTATAAAAGGCAGAGACCCCAAGGACAGCACTTCATTGTCGGCAGATTCAGAAAAAATGCCAAAGGAAGGCGGCCTTTCAGTAGGGGTGCCATGGCACTTGCTTGAAGTCGGTGGCATTCATAAGGATGTGAAGGACAACTTTTCTGCTTCGGTGGAGAAGCTTCGCGACTTAGGTTTTGAGATTCGCGATATTAAGCTCCCGAACGCTCATCTTTCTTTAGCTGCCTATTATGTCATTCTTCCGGCGGAAATATCCTCAAATCTTGCTCGCTATGATGGGATGAAATTCGGCTTATCAGTCGAAGGAAATAATTTATTAGAAGATTATCTGCTGACCCGAAGGGAAGGATTCGGGCCGGAACCAAGAAGAAGGATACTTCTTGGCACTTATGTCTTGTCGGCTGGATATTATGATGCTTATTATTCAAAGGCAAATGACGTCAAAGCTTTGGTGAAAGAGGATTTCAGAGGGGCTTATGAGGATGTGGATGTTATTGTTATGCCGACTTCGCCGACTCCAGCTTTCAAAATAGGCGAGAAAGTCAACGACCCTCTGGAAATGTATTTGGCGGACATCTTTACTGTTTCGGCCAATATCGCCGGTATACCGGCACTGTCTGTTCCGTCAGGCTTCTCTTCAGTCGGTGGGAGCAAATTACCGCTCGGCATTCAGTTCCTTGGTCCTCATTTTCAAGAAAGTTTGCTGTTTAAGGTAGCAAAAAAGTTTTTAGGAGAGTAATCCCGTAGTAGAAAATGACATGGTGAATAGTCACAAAAAGATAGACAAAACAATGAATATAAAGTCGAAATTACCAGAAGTATTAGTAAGACAATTTACTCCAAAAGAGTAATGTCATTTTTCACTACGGGATGGCAGAAGAAAAAAAAACCGGGTTAAAACTGGATGCTTTCGAAGAAATGGTAGTGATTTTTTTCGTGCTGGCCATTCTTGGTGTTATCTCCGAGCGCTTGCTTAACTTAATCGAAGGTCGGTCAGTCCTAAGCTCCATAATGAGTGGCGCTTTGTCTGATTTCTTTCACGCGCGCCTACTGCCGATACTCAAAATTATTGGTTTCCTAGTCTCTGGAGCGTCTTTTGTCGGAATTATATATGCTATTCGTAACTTAACCAGAATCAATACCGCCCTGAATGCGATATATAACCCGCCAATTCCCGCCGGTCTAAGCAAGGGCGATGACTCTCCGCTCCGAAACATCAGGTGGGAGAAGATTTTGGTGCATCTTCGTTCGGATAATCCGAATGATTGGAAGTTTGCGATTATAGAAGCCGACATAGTATTAAATGATATGTTAGATGCTATGGGCTATAGAGGAGAAACTATCGCGGACAAATTGAAGAATGTTGAAGAGAGTGATTTTCATACTGTGGATGCAGCTTGGGAAGCACACAAGGTGAGAAACATGATTGCCCACGAGGGAGCAAATTTTGCCGTTACGGAGCGCGAAGTGAGGCGCGTTATAGATTTGTACCGTCAAGTCTTTGAAGAGTTTAATTTTATATAGTAAGCAAGTGGCTTGAACTGGTTTTCTATTTGCGTATAATGGGTGGTTGTTAGAAGAAAGCGGGGTGGAGGAGTAGTACCTCGTCAGGCTCATAACCTGGAGACATCAGTGCAAATCTGGTCCCCGCAACAAGGAAAACAGAAAATGGCCCGATTGGGTCATTTTCTGTTCCAAAATCATTTTTTGTTATATAGTGTTTTTTGTTTGTCGGGGTAGCTCCCCAAACGAAATAACAGTCGACAAGCGACTTATTTCGTACGGGGCAAGCAGTTGGTTCTTTGGACTTTTACCCCGTTACAGGTTAAATGACGGAGTAGCTCAGTCGGTAGAGCACGGGACTCATAAGCCCGGGGTCGTGGGTTCAATCCCCACCTCCGTCACATATAAACCTGTTTCGGGGCATAAGCCTCAGACAGTGGTTCGACTCCACTCATCGGCACAAAAATTATTATAATTTGAAATATGTAAACAGTAATAGTAATGTGCTGTCACGTGGTATAATGTAATTAGTGCCGATATACAAAAAAGTAAACAGGAGCTTTTTTAAAAAATGGTCACCAAGAATGGCATATATTTTGGGTTTCTTTGCTGCTGATGGAACAATGATTGCAAACAACAGAGGGGCGTATTTTATTGAATTTCATGTCACTGATAAAGATATAATCTTGAAAATTAGGAAAGTACTGGGGTCAAATCATAAGATATCAATCCGTGACCGAGGAGTTAAAGAGTGGAAACTTGGGTATCGGTTACAAATTGGAAGTAAGGAAATGTTTAACGATTTATCGTTATTGGGTTTTAAACCTAACAAATCTAAAAAAATGGAAATGCCCGAAATTCCTACAGAATTAGTCAGAGATTTTGTTAGAGGATATTTTGACGGCGACGGCTGCGTCTATTTTAAGAAACATTTTAGAAAAGATAGAAATAAATATAGTTGGGTTTTTACAACCAGGTTTACTTGTGGTACAAGAAGTTTTTTAGAGTCATTACATAATTTGTTGGATTCCTATGTAACTGGTGGTTATATTACTAACAAACAAAGGGGATATGAACTGGTATTTAGTAAACATGACAGTCTTGCTTTATACAAGTTAATGTATCATACTGGTTGTCAAAGTTTATATCTAAATAGAAAATATAGACTTTTTAACAAGGCAATAAAAACCTTGTGCGGTTCGGATATGCGATCGTAGCTCAACTTGGTTAGAGCACCCGCCTGTAGACGTGCAGCTTCTCCGCTAAAGCGGAGTTGAAACTCTCTGGGATAACGGTGAAGGCTAAATTCATCATATGATGAACATGCGAATACCGTGGGAACCCCGCTTCGTGGGCGGGGGCGCCGTAGAGACTAGATACCGGAGTACCTAAATTCGTTAACTGACGAGCACGGTAAAGATATAGTCCACGCCATTATGAAAATAATGGGTATAGTGCACGCGGGAGGTTGCCGGTTCAAGTCCGGTCGGTCGCGCCATGAACCATACGGTTCATGGCTGTCCTGCATCGTATGGTGCAGGACGCCATGGTGTATATTGTATGGTATTACACCCACGAATTAGTATGATTAATGTAAATGTATTACGTTTACATTCTTAAATCAGAGGCCGATAAAAAGTTATATATCGGCTATTCTGCAAATTTAAAGAAAAGATTTCAGGAACATCAAGATGGGAGGGTTAGGTCTACAAAGCCAAGAAGGCCTTTTGAGCTTATTTTCTATGAGGCATATAAAAGTAGACTAGATGCCAAAAGAAGAGAAAAGTATTTCAAAACTGATAAAGGGAAAACGACCATAAAAACTATGTTAGAAAAATCTTTAGCTTAAACTCTACGATTAGGGATTTTTTGGTTCTAACTTGGTATACTCTTTTGATGAGTTACAACGACAAAAGCCAAATAATCAGACACTATGACATGGTAAGTCCCTACTATTATTCTCTTTGGGGAGAACATCTTCACCACGGTTATTGGGAAACTGGAAAGGAGACAAAGGAAGAAGCCCAGCTGGCTCTGACAAAACATTTGGCTAAAGTAGCTGGTATAAAGCACAGCAGTAAAATTCTGGATGTAGGATGTGGTTTTGGCGCGAGTAGTATTTATCTTGCTAAGTACCTAGATGCCAAATGTACAGGGGTCACTATTTCTCCAGTCCAAGTTAGTATGGCGCAAAATGCGGCAAAAAAAGAAAATGCCCTGTGTGAATTTTTGCTTATGGATGCAGAAAAAATGGAATTTAATGAACCATTTGATGTAATCTGGTCAATAGAATCAATTTCACATTACACAAATACTGAAAAGTAGTTCTAACATTGCTCACCACAGTAGTGGGATATAAATCACTACGGGGCAGGCTAGTTCGCGCGTCGGTTTTTCTCTAGTGTTTAAGCCATTAAAATCTATTGAAGAGGGGGTTAATTGTTCTCTTTTACACCATTAAGTGTTATGGTAAAATTAAAGTAGAGGGTGTTTTATTATTAATAGGCTTATTTTTTATGAAGAAAAAAATTGTTTTTTCGGCGATAATTTTATCGTTTTTCTTTTTTGTTTCTAGCCAAGTCTATGCTCAATCTTCCTACTCATCTCTTAATGAAATTGGTAAACAGTTAGAACAAGCTTACCAACAACTCCAAACACTAACACAAAACCTAACTGGCAAACTTACGGCAGCAACAGCAGGCTATAACACTCCAACAGTTGATTTAAAGGCAAATACTTTTGATGGCCCAATAACAGTTTCTTCTGGTTCAAATGTAATACTTTATTGGGTTGCTACGAATACAGACTCTTGTACTATTTCTGGACCGAATTTGAGGACTTTTTTAGAAGGAGACAGTTCAATGCCTTTCAGCGGATCAGTAAATTCAGGGTTCTTAACAATGAATACAACGTTTACCATAACATGCACTGGTCCTGGGGGTACTGCTTCAGATAGCGTAACGATTAATGTGCTTACAATCAGCCCACCAATCATTTCAGACTTGAAAGTAAACTATTCTACTAGCCCCGTTACAGTTGCTTCCGGTTCAAGTGTTTCTATTAGCTATGTCGCAAGAAAAGCGGATTCATGTAATGTTTCTGGACCACTTGCGTGGAAATATTCCGTAAAAACTTCCGAACCATATCCGTCAACAGAAGTTTATATACAGGGTTGGGCAGGGTCAACAGCTCTGACCGCAAACACAACATTTACTATTACTTGCACGGGTCCTGGAGGTACTTCTTCAGCCAGCGTAACTGTTTATGTGGCGAAGGGGGTCCCTTCAGTCACAATCTCAGCCAATCCAACGACTGTTATTACAGGTCAATCATCGATACTCTCTTGGTCTTCAACTAATGCAACTTCATGTACAGCAGGGGGAGGATGGAGTGGATTAAAGTTAACAAGCGGATCTCAAGTAGTCGCACCGACTCAAAGAACAACTTATACTTTAACCTGTTGGGGTCCTGGAGGTAATATTTCAGGTAGTGTAATAATTGATACTACACTCAATAAAACATTGATACGGTAAAATACAAGTAACAATCTCGCAATTCTAACATTGCTCACCACAGTAGTGGGATATAAATCACTACGGGGCAGGCTAGCTCGCGCGTCGGTTATACTTAATATATGGAATTTAATTTTCTCACTGCGGGGCTTATATTTTTTGCGTATATATTAATTGATGGGATGTATGCCTACTATACTCAGTCTATTGTAAAAAAGAGAGCTGTCATCTCTGCAACCACAGGTGCCCTAATGCATTTTCTAATTGCCTTCGGAGTTCTTAACTATGTTCAAAATTTCTTGTATGTTGTCCCTCTAGCTCTAGGTTCTTGGGTCGGAACTTATCTTGTAGTAAAGAATGACCGCAGTTCTAACATCATCAAACCTCGGACGTAGCTTATGGGTTAAGCAGGGTTGTGTAGTAGAATGCTATAATTAAAATACTTATTAGTTTTTTGTTTATTATGAACAACACACAAAAAGCAGTTTGGGCTCTTCGTATAGGTGTGGCAGGCGAATTTTTGGGACATGGAGTATTTGCTCTGCAAGGCAAACAGGATTGGATAAACTGGTTTTCAAATTTTGGCGTAAGCAACCCGAGCACCGCGTCAACGCTTCTGGTCTTGGTTGGAATATTGGACCTGCTGGTTGCGCTCGTTGTTTTATTCAAACCGCTCAAGCCAGTTTTGCTGTGGGCGGTGTTTTGGGGCTTCTGGACGGCTCTTGTGCGCCCGATTGTTGGTCAGCCGATTTGGGATTTTGTAGAACGGTTTGCAAACTGGGCCGCGCCTCTAGCTTTGTATTATTTGTTGAGCAACCAACCTAATAATTAATTCTACAATTTTTGTCGTAGTTACCCGATATCCTTTGGTAAAGGCAGAATTTTCTAATATCATATTAGAATGCGTTTGAATGTTCCATATTTCAAACAGGATTTCATATATTCCTGCGGTCCTGCGGCTGTCCAAATGGTTTTGGCTTATTTCCACATAAGAGAGTCAGAAAGCAATCTGATTGAAGAACTAGGTGTTAGTGAAGAGATGTGGTCATCTAACAGTCTGATGATAGAAGTGTTTAGGAAAAGAGGTTTATACTGTTATGTGAATAAAGATGGCACCTTGGAACAGATAAAAAACTTTTTGGAAGAAGGAATTCCGGTCGTAGTAAATTACATAGAACCATCAGCCGAGGACGGTCACTTCGCGGTGGTTGTGAATCTGACGGATAGCGTGATTGTTTTGAATGACCCGTGGAATGGAGAAAATTTTGTGTTGAATAGGGAAGAGTTTCTGAATCGCTGGCATTCAAAATATGACGATGCTTCTAGGTGGTATTTGGCAGTTTCTGATAAAGATTTTGACCTGGGCAAAAGATACAGGCCAGTTTAAATGTTTCCCGTAATGGTATTATAAGTCCACGGTCGTGTATTTATTATACCGTCGTTGAAAATAGTGTTTCTGTATATTATGATTCGTCTGTTCTTTCTGATTTTTTATGCCGTTGTAGCTCCCCAAACAAAATATCGGTTAACAAGCAACCTATTTTGTACGGGGCAAGCAGCTGGCCCGCCCGCAACGCATGAGCGGCTAGCAATGGCGAGCGGGGAGCATGTGCCAGAGTAGTTCAGTGGTAGAACGCCTTCATGGTAAGAAGGAAGTCGGGAGTTCAATTCTCCCCTCTGGCTCCAGAATTAGACCTTCGGATTTTTGACCAGCCATTTCGTGGGCGGCGCACAGTGCCACCCATGCTTCGGACCCTTCTGTTTCTTTTTTTACAAAAAAACAAAAATGTCTTTTGTGTCGGTTTGTCAAGGTATTGGCTGATGGATATATATACTTATCAACATCCGTACGATATAATAAAATCATGAAAAATAAAATTATTAGTTTGGCAATAGTGGGATTATTATTAGGAGGTTCATTAGGAGTACCATTAGTGCAGGCACAAACATCGAGTCAGCAGTCAACTCTTTTAGCGTCCTTTAGCCAAATTAATGAGGCTTTTATACAACTTTTAGCCTCGGTTATAAATGCCCTGGCAGGGCAAGAAGAAGAAAATATAGAAAATGACAATACTACTCTTCCCCCAGTTTTGAGTCTCTCGCAGTACACAGTTGATCTTCTCAATATCGCGAATGAGTTGAAACAGGCCCCAGCCGCAAAAAAGCAGGCAGCTACAGACCGTTTGTCAGAATTTGTTCAAATCAGAAAAGATGCCATGCTCCAAGAAATAAAAAATAACCCACAAGCGGTTATTAATAACGCTCTCCCCGCTTGGGCAGTCTCGCAATTACCACAGAATGTTATCAGCTTTGTAGAACAGCGGAAACAGATCCGCGGTAAATTTCAATATCTGGACGTTCATTACGGTGACTTTTATACCGGCACAGCCGCTAATGAATTTTATGTAACCGAAAGTGGTACTGGCAAGCGCTATCGGGTTCATCTTACGGGAAGCCCGCAGGCCCTCACCGGCGATATGGTTGTCATTGACGGCATAATTCTTGACGATCAAATCGCGACCACAGAAAAATCAATCCAGGTTATTTCTTCTCCTAATAGGACAAGGTCTTCGACGTCGGCCGCTACCCCTTCTCTCTTGAGTAAAATTATAAACGCACTTGGTCGCAAGGTCGCCAATGCGCAAACAACTACCCCGATTCCCAAAAAAGTAGCGGTTATCATGTTTAATTGGCAGAACGATACGCGCACTCTGTCAGTGTCGGCCGCCAAGGGGACCGTTTTTACCAACTCGAACTCATCCAACAGCTTTTACAAAGAGAATTCATTCGGCAAAATTGAACTCGTCGGCAAATACCAATCAGATGGCGATGTTTTCGGTATGGTTACAGTGCCTTATGACAATTCAAACTGTAGCACTATGTATAGCGTTTGGTCTGACGCCGCGGATGCCGAAGTGCAGAGATTGGGTTTTGATCTTTCAGGATACGATATAAAAACATATTTGTTTCCTTCAGTTGCTTGCGGATGGTCGGGTATAGCAGAAGTTGGTGGTTATCCAGCTCGGTCTTGGATCAGAAGTACCGATTTGGGCGTCATAACCCATGAATTGGGTCATAATCTAGGTTCCCATCATGCAAGCTCTTGGTCGTGCACAGAAAGCGGGGTTAGGGTGCCGATAGGCCAAGATATGAATTGTGTGATAGGGGAATATGGCGATCCGTATGATGTTATGGGTTTAGGCGGCATGAGACATATAAATAATTCTCACAAAGATACGACCGTCTACTTCTCCTCACTGGATTGGCTAGATGATCAAAATATATTTACAATAGATCGCAATATTGCACCTGATGCCACATACACCATTACTCCGATTGAATGGTCGTCTGCCGGCGTACAGGCGCTTCGCATTCCCAAAGATATTTCCCCAACCGGATATCCTGAAACTTATTATTATCTTGAATTTCGCCAGCCTTTTGGATTTGATGACTTTGCCGCTTCCAGTCCTCCGGTAAATGGAGTAACTATTCGCATCGCAACTGATTACAATTTTATCGTGAAAAGCAGGCTGGTAGATACTACACCATCAACTTATGATTTTACTGACGCTCCCTTGGCAGTAGGCAAGACATTTACTGATCCATATAAACAGATTAACGTAACCACGCTCTCGGTTGCACCAGCAGAAGCTCAAGTGCGGGTATCTTTTGGGGCAGTGCCTTGTATACAAGCGAATCCTTCATTCTCGATAAATCCGACTAGTGCCTCGCTTTATGCCGGACAATCGACGTCATTTGCTTATACTCTTACCAATAATGATACAACATCTTGTCCTTCCTCTAATTTCAGTATCACTCCGACTCTTCCAGCTGGTTTTAGTCAAAGTCCTTCACCTATAAATCATTCTCTGGCCGGCGGGACGGGAGTTTCGGGAACGCTTATCATAAGCTCTCCAACTGCCGCAACCGCAGGTTCTTACTCTATAACCGAGACGGCTCAAAATACTTCTGTCCCAGGCAACTATCAATCAACGGCAACTCTTACCATGAATATCCTTTTGCCTGATACGATTCTGCCTATTGTCACGATCAATTCGCCCGCCAATGGAGCCACTGTGTCAAAAGGAAATGTTCAGATTGTCGTTTCGGCATCCGATGCAAGCGGAATAGCTCAAATACAAATCTTGGTTGATGGTGTATTGAAAAAAACCTGCTTTAACACTACTTCTTGTTCAGGAACAGTGAAAGCGAATGGCCTGACAGTAGGAACGCACAATATCACCGCGCAGGCTACGGATAAAGGCGGGCCTGTCGCGAATACCGCAACCGCTTCGATTACTATTATCAAAAAGTAGACACGTTCTTAAGCTAAAAATCGTTCCTCGGGGCGATTTTTAGCTTATGGAGAAAGACCGCACAGTACGAATGAAAAAGTCAGGATAAACTTTTACTCGCTGGCCGTCCAATACCCTACCATCCGTTCGAATACTTGGAAAACAAGTGACGGGGTTTCCTTAGTTCAGGAATTTTTGATAAAGTGAGTTCGAGCACAGTCGTAAAGATACTCAAGTATTGCCACCTTAGCTCAGTCTTGCCCGCCAAAATTTTGCCAGAGTAGCTCAGTTGGTACCCGCCCGAACGACTGACATCGTTCAGTCGGGCGGGGAGCATTCCCATGGTAAGGGAAAGGTCATCGGTTCAATCCCGATCAACGGCTCCAAGATTTAGTATTGCCACCTTAGCTCAGTCTTGCCCGCCAAAATTTTGCCAGAGTAGCTCAGTTGGTAGAGCGACGCACTCGTAACGCGTAGGTCCCCGGTTCAATCCCGGGCTCTGGCTCCAAAAACTAGCAAAAACTTAGGCGGGTGAAGCAGAGCGACGGTATCGTAAACCGTAGGTCCCCGGTTCAAGCCCGGGAGGTGGCTCTTGAAAAATATGTGGTTGTTAGTAATATAAGTAACGCACCTGGGTGAGAGCGGTGACTCGCAGTACCTAAGGGCTTGAGGAGCTATGATGGTGAGGGCACAGTCCAAACTCACTGGAGCTCGCGGGACTGCCGCCGGAGACTTGTTACTCCTTGGAGTAGATACCCAAGGTGATGGAGGGGGAAAGCCGACACTGTTGGCGAAGTCCCAAAAGCCAGGAACAGGTCGTTGTTCTGGCGCGAGGCGCCGCTCACCGCCGGCGCCTTTTTTTTGAATTTTGTTAATATCAATTACATGACCGATTCCAAGGAAGACGAGAAAAAGAAGATAGAAGAACTGGAAGCGCAGATGAGTTGTCCCGGAACGCTCTAAAATAATTAAGAGTTTTGGTGTTAATTTATGGATAAGGAAAATATACAAAAGAAGATAGAAGAGTTAGAAGAGCGAATGGGCAAGCCGGATTTTTGGTCTGACAAAACATTCGCCCAAGAAACTATAAAGAAAATTCAAGAGCTCAAAGATGAGATTGAGGGAGTAGGCAAATATGATAAGGGAGATGCTGTAATGACAATATTTTCAGGCGCCGGCGGAGATGATGCCGAGGATTTCTCGGCCATGCTTTTGACGATGTATTTCAAATACATTGCCAAGCAGGGCTGGTCGTACAGAGTTCTCCACGAAAATCGCAACGATCACGGCGGATACAGGAATATAACACTTGAGATTTCAAATCCTTCAACTCACTTTGCTCGCCCAGGATCTTTAGGGCCCTATGGGATCCTAAAGAACGAATCGGGGGTTCATCGCCTTGTCCGCATATCGCCATTTAACGCAAAGAAACTTCGTCACACCTCCTTTTCTTTGGTTGAAGTTATCCCCGAGTTTGAAAAAGTTTCAGAATCGGAAATAGAAATTCCAGAAACGGATTTGAAAATTGATTTTGCGAAGTCAAGCGGCCCGGGTGGACAAAATGTCAACAAGAGAGAAACTGCGGTAAGGGTCGTCCACACTCCGACGGGCATTTCTGTTCATGTTGACTCTGAGAGATCACAGGCGCAAAACCGAGAGGGAGCGATGGCCATACTTGCCGGCAAACTGTATAAGCGTCTTGAAGAAGAGAGGCAAGCGAAGGAAAAAGGCATGTATATCTCAAAGAGCACCCAGATAGAATGGGGCAACCAAATACGCTCCTACGTTCTCCATCCGTACAAAATGGTCAAGGACCACAGGACGGGAGTAGAAACAAGCGATATTGATGCTGTTCTCCAGGGCGGGATAGACGCGTTTGTTGAAGCTGAGAAGAATCTGTAACTTGATTTGGCGTGGCTTTAGCTTGAGTAAACCCCTAAAAAATATTAGAATAACCGATAACCCCGCCCCGTTTTTGCTTCTTGGTTAGGGCGTGGCGCTTCGCCGGGCGAGGAATGTCCTATTCGGACCCGCGCCACGCTTTTGCAAGACTGTGCAGAGGGCCATTTATTTTTTGAAAACTTGCAAGACTATGGCAAAAATAGAGCGGGATGCGCAATTTTGTAGTTGCTCGCCCTGCTCGCAAATAAAATTGGCATGATCTACTTCGACAAAGTTTCAAAGGTTTATAACGAAGATTCTGTTGCACTGCGGGATGTTACTTTTTCTGTAGAACCGCAAGAATTTGTATCCATCGTGGGCCATTCGGGGGCTGGAAAGACAACTCTTATAAAGCTTATTTTGGCAGAGGACAAGCCCACCGAGGGCAAGGTATTTTTCGGGTCCACGGACATCCACTCTCTTGCAAAATCGGATATTCATCTATATCGCAGAAAAATAGGTGTGGTTTTCCAGGATTTTCGTCTGCTTCCGGATAAAAACGTTTTTGAAAATATCGCCTTCAGTATGGAGGCGGCCGGCAGAACTGATGAAGAAATAGAGTCAGACGTTCCTCACGTTCTTGAGCTGGTGGACCTGACAAGGAAGATTTGGAGTTTCCCGCACGAATTGTCAGGTGGAGAGAAGCAGAGGGTAGCCATCGCTCGCGCCATTGTTAACCAGCCGGACATTATAATTGCCGATGAACCGACGGGCAACCTGGACCCGATAAATACTTACGACATCGTTCAGATATTGAGAAAAATTAACGACCTCGGCACTACGGTGATACTTACCACCCACAACAAGGGCATAATAGACTCTCTGGGCAGAAGGGTGATAACAATGGAGGAAGGCAGGATAATTCGTGACGACAAAGAGGGGAGGTACGTTATATAAATTTCTAATTAACCTAATTATTCTAATTTCTAAACAAATTCCAATGACTAATGTGCAAAAATTCCAAATTGTTTCTATAATTGGCTATCGGGATTTGGTTATTGTTTAGGTCAATTATTCTCATGCTCTGGGTAAATATAAAAAGAATATTAAGAACCGGTTTTTTCAGCTTTTCACGAAACGCTTTTGTTTCGCTGTCTTCGGTTTTGGTAATGATTATTACACTTTCAGTGATTTGCTCTTTGATTTTCCTGTCAGCGATTCTCAACAAATCGCTTGATGAAATACGCGACAAGGTTGATGTAAATGTTTACTTCTTAACCTCTGCGCCTGAAGAAGAGGTTTTGTCTTTGCAAGAAAAAATAGAAGGCTTGGCAGAAGTCTCGTCCGTAACATATACATCAAGAGAGCAAGCGCTCCAAGATTTCAAGGAGAGACACCAGAATGATGAATTTACTCTGCAGGCGCTTGATGAATTGAGTGATAATCCGCTCGGAGCATCATTGAATATAAAGGCCAAAGACCCATCGCAATACGAGAGCATTGCCCAGTTTCTCAACCAAGAGCCAGCGCTGTCTTCGGACGGGTCGTCAATAATAGACAAAGTCAATTATTATCAGAACAAGGTAGCGATTGATAAGCTTACGGGCATTATAGATGCCGCCGACCGACTGGGCACGGCAATAATTCTGGTTCTGGTTTTAATTTCTGTCCTTATAACGTTCAATACAATTCGCCTGACCATATACATCTCCAGAGAAGAAATAGCGGTTATGAGACTGGTCGGCGCCAGCTCAACCTATATACGCGGACCGTTTATGATAGTGGGGATAATTTATGGTACAGTAGCCGGAATTCTTACTCTTCTTCTCTTTTACCCCGTAACCTACTGGCTTGGCGGGGTTACCCAGGATTTCTTTATAGGGCTTAACGTTTTTGACTACTACGCCTCCAACTTCGGACAGATTTTTCTCGTAGTTATTGGTTCGGGCATTGTGATAGGAGCTCTGTCAAGCTATCTTGCAGTCAGAAAATATCTTAAAATTTAACTTGTTTTAGGATTATTCACTTTTTTCTGTTGAGACCAGAATGTACTAATGGCCAGAATAAAGAAGTATATCTTTGTTGTGGGCGGAGTAATGTCCGGAGTAGGCAAAGGCATTGCCTCTTCTTCAATAGCCAAGATTTTACTGGCCAAGGGATACACAGTTACCGCTCTAAAGATTGATCCGTATATCAATGTTGATGCCGGCACGATGAGTCCGACGGTGCACGGAGAAGTTTTCGTGCTTGACGATGGCGACGAGACGGACCAGGACATGGGCAATTATGAGCGGTTTCTTGATGTCAGTCTGACTCGGATAAATTACATGACGACCGGCCGAGTGTATCAGGAAGTTATAAGAAAAGAACGCAATCTGGAATACGATGGCCGTTGTGTGGAAGTCGTTCCGGATATACCTCTGGAAGCTATCAGGCGCATTGAAAGGGCCGCCGACAATGCCCGGGCTGATTTTACCGTAGTTGAGATTGGCGGGACGATTGGAGAATATCAAAATCTGATTTTTCTTGAAGCGGCCCGCATGATGAAATCAAAAAATCCAAGCGATGTTGCATTCATAATGGTTTCCTATCTGCCCACTCCTTCCAAAATAGGGGAAATGAAAACAAAGCCGACTCAATATGCCTCTCGCACCCTAAACAGTGCCGGGATTCAAGCCGATATAATAATTGCCCGCGGCGACACCCCGCTTGACCGCAAGAGAAAAGAAAAAATTGCCATCTTCTGCAATATCGGGGCCGATCAAGTCATATCCGCTCCTGACATAGACAGTATCTACGATGTGCCGATAAATTTTGAAAAGGACCGCTTAAGCGACATACTTCTCAAGGTTTTGAGAGTTCCCCCTAAAAGGAAAACCAATCTGACCGCTTGGAAAAATTTTGTAAAAAAGACAAAGAACGGTAAGAGGACAGTCAATCTGGCGGTAGTTGGGAAGTATTTTGATTCCGGAGACTTTGTTTTGTCGGATGTATATATTTCCGTACTAGAAGCGATAAAATTCTCCTCTTACAAATTCGGTGTCAGGCCGAAGCTGACTTATATAAACTCCAAAGATTTTGAACGCGGGAAACTAAAAGTCTCAATGCTGGCAAAGTTTGATGGGATGATAATTCCAGGCGGATTCGGCAATACCGGCGTTGAGGGAATGATCAAGGCGATCCAATATGTGCGAGAACACAAAATCCCGTATCTTGGGCTCTGCTACGGTATGCAGCTTGCCATCATAGAGTTTGCCAGAAACGTACTTGGGGCCAAAGGCGCGCACACTACGGAAGTTAATTCTCACACCAAATATCCGGTCATAGATATAATGCCCGACCAGAAAAAGCACATGGCAGAGAGCCGTTACGGAGCGACTATGCGGCTAGGGGCTTGTCCAGCGATACTCAAGTCTGGCACGATTGCCAGGAAGGCCTATGGACAAAACAGAATATCCGAGAGGCACAGACACCGATACGAAGTTAATCCACGGTTTATTGCTAAGCTTAAAGAAGCAGGTCTTACGTTCTCTGGTGTATCGCCCGACGGTCAGCTTATGGAGATTGCCGAATTGCCGAAATCAAAACATCCATTCTTTTTGGGTAGTCAGTTTCATCCCGAATTTAAAGCCAGACCGCTCAAGCCGCATCCGCTCTTCAATGAGTTTATAAGAGTGGCATCCCTGAAAAAGAAAGCGGGGTAGTTTCTCTATTGCTTTTTTCTCCATTTTTTGTATTGTGAGAGGTAAGTAATACCTCCTTATTTTAACATTTTGGTCAAGCCTCTTTCCTAAGGAGGTAGTGGTCGCTTAACAGCCGGTTAGAAAAATGCTTCTATGGCGGCGAAATTCAAAAATAGACAGGAAGCCGGACAGCTTCTAGCAGAGAAACTTATCCAATACAAAGATACAATGGCGATTATCTACACCCTGCCTCGGGGCGGTGTTATCTTGGCGGACGAAATCGCCAAAACTCTAAATCTTCCGCTCGATCTAGTAATAACCAGAAAGGTTGGTCATCCGGATAATCCAGAGTATGCTGTCGCTTCTGTCACGGAGCGCGGCGACGTGCTTCTCAATCCGGCGGAGCCGATTCGCGTCAATGATGCTTGGTTTGATATGGCAATGGAACGCGAGCAGATGGAAGCCAAGCGCAGAAGGGAAGTATATATGAATGGCAGAGAGCGCATAAACGCCAAAGGCAAAACCGCGATTATAGTTGACGATGGCGTGGCTACCGGTGCCTCAATCCTTCTGGCGATTCAAGATATAAGAAAGGATGTGCCATGGAAGATAGTCGTGTCCGTTCCGGTAATACCCTCCGAGGTTGCAGATAAGATAGATAGTGCTGCTGATGAGCTTGTAACCATTCTCATTGATGATAATTTCTTAGGTTCAGTCGGCGCTTACTATGACGATTTCAGCGAAGTTTCCGACGATTTGGTTATAGAAATTCTAAAAAGAAGCGTCAGCAGTTAAGACAGAAGCCCGGATAAGTGACGGGGTGGCTTATATGCGATCGGCAAGCGCCCGCTACGCAGTAATACGCGGCGCTATCAATATCAAAACCGGCCGCCCACGGTTCGTCGGGGAAGTTGCAAGCTGAAATTGGTCCCGACGGAGGACAAAAACGTATGCTCACTTGGTGGATTTTTTGTCCGGGGACGCTGGGATCATTCCAGTTATCCCAGTCGTAGATGCTTCCCGGCCATGGTCCTTGCGGCCAACCGCTTGATAAATATGGGCCCAATCCCGGGTCGATGTTTCTTGGCGTATCAAGGGGATAAGCGTCGTTTTTATCAAAATAAAATTCCAAAGCAACGGCGATATTTCTTGTTTCGGCCAAAGCTCTGCTGAAATACGCCCGTTTGCGCGATTCGTTCAAAGAGACCACCACAATGCTTGAGAGCACGCCTATAATAGCAATGGCGACTAGAAGCTCAATTAAAGTGAAACCTTTTGTTCTCATTGGTCTTAGATAAAAAGATAATTTTATTCTAGCAGGATGTTGAAATAATCGCGTCTGTTTTGCCCTTGAGCGAAGCTTTTGAATCAACGCACCAGTGATTGAAAGCTCCCTCACTCTTTTTTAGAGGAATTGATATCGCCCAGGCGAAGTCAATTATTGCGCACCTACTGCCGTTTGAATTCCCCGAGGCGTTGTTGGCCGAATTTATTGCCGCCAGGATAGTTGGATCGTGGAACATTGATCCCGAGCCGCTCGAAGGGCACACGCCCAAGGGGTAGTTACCGTAGGAGGTGTTAGTGTCATAATAAAGCTCGGCATACACTCTGATGTTGCCTAGGTTGGACTTTATGGCAGAATTGGCGGCTTTGCTTCTAGAATCATTCAGACTGGTCAAAACTACCGAAGAGAGTATTCCCACAATAGCAATAACAACCAGAAGCTCAATTAAAGTGAAGCCGTTTCTCGCCATTATATAAGTATAACTTAAATTGAAATTCTGTTGAAAATAAGGAATTTAGAACTTTCTTGCGCCAAAGATTAGAGACAGCTCTAGAGACACTTCAGGATAGCCGTCTTGTATGTGCGTAATAAGAAGGTCTCTTATTTCTAGAGGGTAAAGCAGAATAGACGACAAATCTTTGATAGAATGCCAGTGTGGCTTATAGACCTGAAGGTCGTTTTTCATCTGATGAAACTCTTCGGAGGATTCTGGCAAAGTGGGTTCGCCCCCAATGTAGTTGCACAGAAAATAGTAATTTTCATTTCCAGTATCCCATCTGATTTTATATAAAAGTTTGTTGATGGAGGCCACCACTGTTGTCTCCTCTTTGACCTCCCGCAAGGCGGTTTCTTTCGAAGTCTCTCCCTCTTCTTGACCGCCTCCGGGGAGAGTGAAATACTCGTTTCCGTTATTAAGTCGGTACATTAAAAGTATATGATTGTCTTTGATCAATATTCCTGCCGCGTACTTTCTTGTCCTCATAAATTTACGTTGGTGCATTTTTTCATGCCCTTATCTTGGTCAGATTTTCTTTCACCCGATATTTAATGATTTTGCTTATGAGAGCTACAGGCAGCGGTTTGTCTAGTGGAAACTGAATGGCGCCTTTGGATGTTTTATATTTAGTTAGTTCTTTGCGGAATGATTTTATTGCCGAAGGAAGCGGGTAAAACCCAACATGCTTTTTAAAAGCTGCAAAATAAACCACAATGCCGTTTAGCTTAAACGCAGGCATATTGTAGCTAATAACTTCTGTCGCCTGCGGAGCGTTTTTGTTTGTTATCTTTCTTATGGTTCGGAGCTTCTGGGCCGTGTCTTCTGGAAAAGAGTTAATATACTCACTGATTGTCTTAAATTTTTTGCTGTATCTGGTATTTTGTGATTTCATGTCATTAATCTTTTGATTCATTATAAAACATTTTTTGTGTTTCGATCGTCTTGAGCTATCTGTTTCGGCAATTCGGGATATAAAAAGACAGCTTTTTTGCGTCTTCTAATCAATAGCTTGGAAACACTTTTGCTTTAAAACTTGTAATGGCGTCTTTAATTTGAGACCAAAGTGTAGTCTTTCATTG
>MHVD01000010.1:0-1217 GCA_001823695.1 Candidatus Zambryskibacteria bacterium RIFCSPHIGHO2_01_FULL_43_25
TCCGCCTGGGTAGTACGGCCGCAAGGCTAAAACTCAAAGGAATAGACGGGGACTTGCACAAGCAGTGGATCATGTGGTTTAATTCGATGACAAACGAAGAACCTTACCAGGGCTAGAAACCCCAACGAACTCCAGTGGAAACATTGGAGGTCCGCAAGGACGGTGGGGCAGGTGATGCATGGCCGTCGTCAGTTCGTGACTTGAGTTGTTCCCTTCAGTGGGGTAACGAACGCAACCCTTGTTGCCTGTTACAAGTGTCAGGCGAGACTGCCCCCTTTCGGGGGAGGAAGGTGGGGATGACGCCAGGTCAGCATGTCCCTTGATGTCCTGGGCTACACACATGATACAATGGCCGCTACAACGGGTTGCGACGGGGTAACCCTAAGCTAATCCTAATAAAGGCGGCCTCAGTTCGGATTGAGGGCTGCAACTCGACCTCATGAAGTTGGAATTGCTAGTAATCGCGGGTCAGCTATACCGCGGTGAATACGTTCTCAAGTCTTGTACTCACCGCCCGTCAACTCAAGGGAGTTGGGAGTACCCGAAATCTCGCGTTCGCGGGCCTAAGGTAAACTCAATGACAGGGAGTAAGTCGTAACAAGGCACGGCTAGCGGAAGCTGGTCGTGGAGTAATTCAAGTGAAACAATCTCCGCCTTCAAAGCGGGGTGATTGAGTCGATACCCCTCACTTGGGTCTGTAAATGATGTTTTTGGATATTTTTATAGACTTTAGTGAGAAAATTTATTGGTCCAAGTGAGGGGTGGACAGTTGGGTCCTTAAACCAATAGCGAAAGTCCGCCTTCGTTAAAACTTCGGCGGACGCTGGATTCGGAAAATCGCACATCGTGCGAGCCGAATCCGCGAACGGAACAAAACAGAGGATGATTAACAAAACCTCGCGGAATAAAAACCGCGAGGTTTTGATTTGATCCCGTAGTGAAAAATGACGTAGAACTTCGTGCCTATCGGCACGAAGTTGTTTTCTACTACAGGATTGACAAATATTTCTGGGATGTTATCCTGCGGGAAGGTGGTCTTTTGCTACGGCGACTTCAAGGAGGAAGAGATGTCGGACGAATTGGATGTATTGGCTGATCGGCCGACGGACGCAGGTGTACGTGGCGGACAGGGGCAAACCTCGGAAGAGGTTCAGTATACTGGCACTCGTTCATTCGTGGAACTTCTCGTCATGATTGTTATTACAGCAGTTGTGGCG
>MHVD01000010.1:1270-28600 GCA_001823695.1 Candidatus Zambryskibacteria bacterium RIFCSPHIGHO2_01_FULL_43_25
TTTTCGTGGCTTAAGTTGGCCGTATTTTATCTCTTTTCCAATTTGTTGGGTGGGGGATTGACTTTTATATATGAAGTATGCTATAATTATAGATAGGAAAGAAGTTCCACGACTACAGGGAGAGGAAGATGTCAGGAAACAGCTTCAATCTGATGATGTGGGCTATCGTCTGGACCGGCGCCCTGCTTCTGGGGATCTGGATGGCTGGTTCCATTGGTTCTGCCATCACGATGCCGACGATTTACACGTCGGTGTTTGATGGAACGCCGCTCTGTATCGTGAGCGGAGAGGACGGCCACGAAATCCCCATGGATTCTCTTGCGATCGTTCAATCGGCGAAGCATCGGGTGGTTCCATCAGACAGATGTGAGCTACTCCTTAAGTAGTCGAAGGGTCCGGTGTCCGTCATTCGCCAGCTGGCGAATGACGGAGCCGGGCCTTTCTGTTTGTTTAAGCCACAATTTTTTGATATATTTGCTCTGAAAAGTGTATGTAGTTCAGATGGTTAAAGTGCATTCCTGACCCGCCCGTCTTGACTTTGCAAGCTATTTTGAAAAATTTATATTAACCTTATTTATCGTAGCCATAGTATATAGCGTGCGCGATTAGCTCAGGTGGTTAGAGCGCGTCACTGATAATGACGAGGTCCCAGGTTCGAGTCCTGGATCGCGCACGCTGGATAGTATGGTTTGTTAAGGCGAAGTTGGGCGTGGTAAGAACGAGGTTCCGCCAAGAGCGGATAAACTTCAGTTCGAGCCATAGATCACGTACAGTTTCTTGTTTTTTCGGTTTTAATCTATAATTGTTCCCATTGTTGAGTGTATGAAATCAAGAAAAATCATATTCATAATCGGCCTTGTGCTCTTCTTTATGCCGGCCTTTGGTTTCCCTTCATCGTGGGAAAATGCTCTTCTTGTTTTGTTCGGCGCAGTACTTTGCGGAATCACAATCTCTAGTTTTGCCAAAGACCGCAAGGACAAATCGGCTGTGAAAACTAATGCGCCCAAAGATAATATCTTTGTGCAAAATGGATTTGTGAACATTGAAGACAAAGAAGAACATGGCAGTTAAGAAAAATGAAAAGAAGATTGGTACTTTAGCCGTCTGCTTTTTGCTCGTTGTTGTCGTATTTTCTTTTCTCTATTTCGGTTCTGCCGTTGTCCCGCCGGATGAGTATATGGCTGTCTCTTCGGAGCAGACAATCCTTTCCACTGTTTCTGTACCTAAGCCATTTGTCGCTACACACATCAAAACGCCGGAACCGCTCAAGGGTGTCTATATGACAAGCTGGGTGGCCGGAACCCCAACCCTTCGCAATAATATCGTGCGCCTAGTGAGCGAAACAGAACTAAACGCTCTGGTGATAGACATAAAGGACAATACCGGCCGAATATCATACGAAGTTTCCGATTCTGATTTGAAAGAAATCGGATCGGAGGAAAACCGAATAAAAGACCTTCGGGAATTTATCGCCAAGATGCATGAAGAAGGCATCTATATCATTGGCAGAATCGCAGTTTTCCAGGACCCGTATATGGTCAGAAGAAATCCAGAACTTGCCGTAAAGAAATTTAGCGACGGCGCAGTCTGGCGCGACCACAAAGGTCTTTCTTGGATTGATCCGGGGGCAACGGATCACTGGGGTTACATCGTCAAAGTTGCGAAAGACGCGTACAAAGCCGGTTTTGACGAAATAAACTTTGATTACATAAGGTTTCCCTCAGACGGCAACATGTATGATATTGCTTATCCCTGGAGCGACGGCCGGATAAAAACGGAAGTTATAAAAGAATTTTTTGCATATTTGCATGAAAACTTATCTGACGGAAAAATTAAAATATCTGCCGATCTGTTCGGCATGACGACGACCAATACCGACGACCTAAACATTGGCCAGCTTCTTGAAAATGCTTTTCCCCATTTTGATTACATTTCTCCCATGGTCTATCCGTCCCACTATCCGACGGGATTCTTCGGTATTCAGAATGTAAATGCCGCGCCTTACGACATCGTGAAGATTTCTATGCAGAGCGCTGTTAATCGGTTGAAAGTTTATAATGACACCGTGGCTTCAACAACTGTCAAATTCAGACCATGGCTTCAGGACAATGACTATCCTGTGCATTACACACCAGAAATGGTTCGAGCCCAGATACAGGCAACTTATGATGTGGGGCTGACTTCCTGGGCTCTGTGGGATGCGGCCAATACTTATACAAGAGCAGCACTTTTGGCTGAATAAGTAATCAAATCAGTTTTTTAGCTTTTTCTAGATCTTCTGGAGAACTGATTGGTATCCAAAAGTCAGCTTCAATTATTTTTATCTCACGATTTTTCGCGGCAACAAGAAGAGTCTGCGGTAGGCCCCATTCTTCTTTGGTTTTCATTTTTACTGGTTCATATTTGAAAATGTCAGTGTCTAGCGAATATAATCCGGTAAACACAAAACCCCCATCATTAAATTTTTCTCTGTAAATTTTTGGTGTAACGAAATCTGTAAGTTTGCCGTTTTCATCAAGAATAATGCGACTACCATCTTCTTCGCGACTGACTTTTTTGCAAACAACGCCCCAGTTGTTTTCGGCCACTTTTTGTATTGAATCTTTACTGTAAATATCGTCGCCCATCATAACTAGAAATTGATTCTTTAATACGTTTTTTGTTTGCCACAGAGCATGCGCGGTACCGGTTAAAGTTTTGTCTTCAATGTAAGTTATCTTTTTCCCACTGTAATTTTCTCCGTATTTATCAATGATTGTATCCTTTTTATAACCAACAACTAGTACTATCTCTTTTATAAATTCTGGTAATACGTCAAATTTGTACTCTAACAGAGTTTTGTTTTTTACCTCCAATAAAACTTTTGGCAAATCTGAAGCCAAGTGGTTCATTCTGGTGCCTTTGCCTGCGGCTAAAATTACTGCTTGCATGTTTGAACAAAATTAAAAATATTATTATACCAACACTTCGTGGTTGATTACTTCACCAATATACAAGTCAACATCGTATAAGTTTTCTACAGCTTTTCTTTGCCCGTCTATAATAGCTCGACACATCCATACACATATAGAGAGGACGTGGCGGAAATCCGCTTTTTTTAACTGCTCGTCAAAATTTTTAATTGGAATTGCATGTTTATATTCCTCGGTTATTTTTCTGGCATATACTGGATTATCTTTTATGAATCTTGATAGATCTATAAAAGGTGAACCAATTCGAGGACTTGTCCAATCTATTACATAAAATTTCCCAGTATCTCTATGAATAAGGGTATTTCTGTACTGGAAATCGTTGTGGTTAAGCACTTGAGGATCATTCTCCAAACTATCAAGGCACATTTTGAATGTACCTTTAATACTTGGAAGTTTATTGATCAATCTTTTGTCTATGGACGGGTGTTTACCTGATTTGACACATTTCTCTATCAATAACCACCAAGAAGATCCATCATTCATTTTTGATAATACAGTTCCAGTGTTTTTTATATTAGCAGTATGCTCTAAAGATATCTGATCCTTTCTTATGAGCCACTGAAGGGCTTTTTTATACCATAGGTTTGTAGGAACGGAAGTGTTTTTTGGTATATATTCGATTACTAAATGAGGAAGTTTCCCAATAAAAATTGTTCCAAAAATATTTGGTGAATTAAGTTTGTATCGTTTTAGTACTTTGTCATAAAAATTCTGGTCAGCATTGTCAATTAATTGTTTTATAATGAATTTTTCACAAGTCATATTCTTGTAAAAAACTGCTATTTTGTGAACTTTACCCGTGAAGCCGTCACTTTCGAAGGATATTTTGATATATTCCACTGGTTTATTAAACAGATCCGAAATGGCGTATCTTATTTCCTCTGTATCAATTTTGCTCTTGTTTTTAAACATGGGGACAGAATAACATGAGAAAAAGTTTAAATACAAAAAAGAAAAGAGCCCCAAAGGGCTCTCTCTATGGGCTCGGACCGTTCCAGGTGGCAAGTCCGAGTTCACGTCCGAACGGTGACAGACCGGTTTCGGCCATTCTCCGGAAGACATTAGGGTGGCGGTCCAGGTATATCTTCATCGCTCCAGCGATTGGGATGGAAAACAGCTCGTCGTAGGAGAAGAAGCCGTAGCACTGTCCTTCTCCCAGGGCGATACTGTCTTTTTCCTCATCAGAGAGCCTTCCAAAAAAGAAACCGTTTCCCTTGTGAGATACTCCGAGGGTGGCCAGATCACGAGGGATAAAGCCGATTTCCTCTTTGAGTTCTCGCAATGTAGCTTGCCCGAAATCTTCTTCCTCGTCACGGCCGCCCGTAACGGGGCACCATTCGTTGGGGGAGCGAATCTCGGGGTTATCATCCCGAAGGATCATAAAGAACTTCTGTCGCCACACAAGAAAGATGACGACGCCAGCAACATTTTTTTGCTCCATCGTCATCTCCTCGTTGGTGATATGCGCTTTTCCAACATGGATTTTATATGTTTGAATCTCAATGTCAAATCGTTCCTAGTGCACTGTAAGTGATGTATAATAAAAGTCACAAAATCTATCTCGTGTATCCCGTAGTAGAATTTTAATCCGATTATGTTCTACAATTATGTTATTGAAAGTGTTGATGGAAAGAATCTGTATATTGGTCACACCTCTGATATTAGAAAACGTCTAAAAGAACATAATCAAGGGCTAAATTCTTCCACAAAGCGCTATGGGCGATGGTATTTGATATACTATGAAGCGTGCATTGACCGCAGTGATGCTTTAAGACGAGAGAAATATCTTAAAACAACACAAGGCGGCAGGTTACTGAAAAGACGGTTGAAAGAGTATTTTTATAAAAAGAAGAATTTAGTAGATTAAAATTTCACTACAGGATGTACGACCCTGAAAAAATCACATACTTTGCCTATACTGACGCGCGGAATAAACGCCTAAAATTTGGCATAAAAGCTAAAGATCGCAGCCGGCATATCTATGTCATCGGTAAAACCGGTATGGGCAAATCCACAGTCCTTGAAAACCTGGCAATCCAGGATATTCAGACTGGCGAGGGACTTGCTTTTATTGACCCACACGGCAAAACTGCCGAACTTCTCTTGGAATATGTGCCGAAGGAGCGTGTTAATGATGTTGTCTATTTTGCGCCCTTTGACCTTGAATACCCGATAGCTTTCAACGTGATGGAGGACGTTGGTTTTGACAAGCGTCACTTGGTTGTGAGTGGTCTCATGAGCGCTTTCAAAAAAATCTGGGTTGACGCTTGGAGCGCCAGAATGGAATACATTCTCAATAATACTCTCTTGGCTCTGCTTGAATATCCCGACTCTACGCTCATTGGCGTCAATAGAATGCTGGCGGATAAGGAATATAGAAATAAAGTAGTTGCCAATATATCCGATCCTTCGGTAAAAGCATTCTGGACCGATGAATTTGCAAAATACGGCGATAGGTATATGCAGGAAGCCGGAGCCGCCATACAAAACAAGATCGGCCAATTTATCTCAAACCCCGTCATCAGGAATATAATCGGACAGACGAAATCTTCTTTTGACCTTCGTAAGATAATGGACGAAAAGAAAATTCTTATCGTAAACCTCTCCAAGGGTAGAGTGGGCGAGACCAATGCTAACCTTCTCGGAAGTATGCTCATAACAAAGATTTATCTCGCGGCTCTGTCAAGGGCGGATGTGTCCGAAACCACATTGGGCAATCTGCCGAATTTTTATGTCTCTGTGGACGAATTTCAATCTTTTGCCAATGAATCTTTTGCGGACATTCTGTCCGAAGCCAGAAAGTATAAGCTCAATTTGACTTTGGCCCATCAATACATTGAACAAATGTCGGAAGAAGTGCGGGCAGCCGTATTCGGCAACGTTGGCACAATGATGATCTTCCGGGTCGGTGCTTATGACGCAGAAATTTTGGAGAAGGAGTTTGCGCCGACATTTTCTATTGAAGATCTTGTTAACCTCGGAGCTTTTCAGGTTTATCTGAAATTGATGATAGATGGCGTCACGTCGCCGCCGTTTTCTGCCACGACCATGGAGCCGATTTCTAAACTGGAGATTTCATTCCATGATGATATTGTTGAAGCTTCAAGGCGAGCTTTTGCCCGGCCACGTTCTATTATTGAAGAATCCATTCGCAAATGGCACAGTACTCAAACAAGTGATAGGGGCGAACACCCGCCACACAAAACAAAAAGCAGAGAAAAAAGAGAGTCGTTTCATAAAGAAGATGAGATGAAGGAAGCTTTCAGCGCCAGTCTTAAAGGAGATGACCTTGTTTCTCTGAAAGATTTGTCCAGGAAGCATCATAAAACCAAAAGCAAGAAACCTTCACCGGAGAAATTGTCTGAACTGAAAGAGGCGCTCTCTGCCATTTTGCCTCAACTTCCGAAAGATAATGATTCTGAAGGGAGGACATTTTCTAATGACGCACAAGAACCTAAAGGAGAGGCAAAAGAAATGGATAAAAAAACTCCAAACGAGGTTCCGAAAGAGGATTTGATGAATATTTTATCTGTTGACGACGGCTCAAAATAAAGCTATTTTAGCTATATGAGGCGAATTTTAGTATTCTCCACAGCATACCTTCCTCTGGTCGGCGGGGCTGAAATTGCCGTGAAAGAACTAACTAGTCGGCTTTATCCGGGTTTTTCTTTCGTTCTTATCACTGCAAGACTAGATCCGAAATTACCTTTAAAAGAAAAAATCGGGTCGGTAGAGGTCTACAGGGTTGGTTTCGGCGCGCCGATTATAGATAAGCTGGTTCTTCCTTTTGTTGGAGCGTTTAAAGCTTTTAAAATAATCAACGAGCAGGGGATTGACGTGTTCTGGTCAGTTATGGTTTCCTTCGCAAGCTTTGCCCCGATTTTTATAAACTGGAGCAGGTCGGTTTCAGGCAAGCCAAGAATTCCAATCGTTCTATCTCTTCAGGAGGGAGATTCCGAAGAACATTTGCGAAAAGCAAGGGGTGGGTTGATTGATTTGTCTTGGAAGTTTGTTTTGAAAAATACGGATATTATTACCGCAATAAGCAATTATCTTTTGGACCGAGCTATCAGGTATGGCTTTACCAGTCCGACAGTTCTGGTGCCAAACGGTGTTGATGTGAAGTTGTTCGGTAGACCCGCAAGTGTTAAAGAATTTGATTTAATCAAAAAAAAATTCGGCAAGAAAGACGGAGACATTGTTATCGTTACGGTTTCCAGATTGGTCAAGAAAAATGCCGTTGACGATCTAATACGCTCCTTGGCGGAGCTTCCCCAGCATGTGAAGCTTTGGATTATCGGGGAGGGCGAAGAACGCAAAACCCTTGAGGGAATTACTCGGCGCATGCGCCTTGAGGACAGGGTTTCATTCATCGGCGAAGTCGGTCACAGGGAATTGCCAGCGCTGATTCAGTCTTGTGACATATTCGTCAGACCTTCCCGGTCGGAAGGCTTTGGGAATGTTTTCGTCGAAGCGATGGCCGCTGGTATCCCCGTAATTGCTACACCAGTTGGCGGTATTGTTGATTTCTTGTTTGATCCGGACAAGAACCCAAATCAAAATCCGACAGGTCTGTTTTGCGAAGTCAATAATTCATCAAGTGTTGCCAGACAGATTAAGAGACTGCTTGAGAATCCGGCCTTAAGAGAGCAGATTGTTTTGTCCGCCAAAAAGCTGGTTGAAGAAAAGTATGACTGGGCCAAGATAGCCCAGCTAATGTCTATCAAGGTATTCGGGTCTTTTAAATCATTATGAGAATTCTAATAACCACAGGTATATTCCCCCCTGACATTGGCGGTCCGGCAAAATACGCGCTGAATTTGCAAAAGAGTTTCAAGAAGGCCGGTCACATGACGTCTGTTGCTTCTTATAATTCAACAGAACGAATGTTGCCGACTGGGATTAGGCACCTGTTTTTCCTTTTAAGAATTTTACCCAGACTATTCCTGACAGATATAGTGATTGCTCTTGATACCTTTAGTGTGGGGTTGCCGTCAGTAATTGCCGCGTCTTTGCTTGGAAAATTTTCTGTTTTGCGCATAGGCGGAGACTTTTTGTGGGAAACTTATGAAGAGAGGACGAAAAAGCCAATATTTTTATCAGAATTTTATCGTACGCCCAAGATCTTGTCGCTCAAGGAAAAAACAATTTTTTCCCTCTCTGGATGGGCCATGCGGCATGCAAGTAGTCTTGTTTTTACTACGAACTGGCTTAAAGAAATATTCAAAAAGGCCTACAGTCTCAATCCAGAACGCCTATCAATCATAAACAATTATTTTGAACCATTATTGATTGAGAATGGCAATCAATTGAATGACAAAGAGAAATTTTTTATTTCCTCTGCGAGAAATATCTTCATAAAAAACAAGGACAAGGTATCTACTGCCTTTAATTTGGCTCAGAAAAAAGACCCGACGATAAAACTAGTTGACAAACAGATGGATTTTGATTCCTTTCAAGAGGCCATAGCCTCTTCCTATGCAATAATAGTCGCCTCTGTTAGTGAAGTTAGCCCAAATCTTATCTTGGAAGCAATACAGCGCGGCAAGCCGTTTATAGTGACCAAGGACATTGGAATGAAAGACATTCTTGGCGATATTGCCGTCTTTGTTGACCCTCTTAGTGTTAATGATATTGGACAAAAGGTGCTTTTTCTTGCGGATAAACAAAACTACGCGAAACAAACTGCTAAAATAAGAAATTGGGACTTTCACCACTCGTGGGATGAAATAGCCACAGAATTTATTTCTGTGTATGAAAAGTATGACACAAGACGAAAAGGGCGATAATTTAAATATCAGGGTGGTTAGCATAGGAAGCGACAGAGAACTGTTTGTCGCCGGAAGCTCTGTTAGCAGTCGCATCAGAGAATATGCGGAACAATTTTCTGAACTTCATATTATTGTTTTTGCCCTGAGCTCTCTTGGGCTTGATACAATAAAAATATCTCAAAATTGCTGGGTACATCCGACTAATTCTTCTGACAAACTTTCATATATTTCTGACGCGTTGGGTATAGGGAAAATGATTCTTGGTAGACTCTTCTTCGGCAAGTCAGTGGTTACATCACAAGATCCGTTTGAGTCGGGATTGGTCGGCTGGTGGTTGAAAAAGAAATTTTCCGTTCCACTTCAGCTTCAAATTCACACCGACTTATTTAACCCATATTTTTATAATTCCTCATGGCTTAATTTTTTCCGTGTTGGTCTAGCTAGGTTTTTATTGCCTAG
Source organism: Candidatus Zambryskibacteria bacterium RIFCSPHIGHO2_01_FULL_43_25 (assembly GCA_001823695.1). Lineage (GTDB taxonomy): Bacteria > Patescibacteriota > Minisyncoccia > Phycocordibacterales > Zambryskibacteraceae > MHVD01. Next base: position 10,473 of record MHVD01000010.1, read on the forward strand.
GGCAGATGGTATCAGAGTTGTAAGCAAAAGGATCAAAGGTGATATTCTTTCCAGATTTAAAAAAATTCTTCCTGAAAAGATACTCGTACTGCCTATTTTTGTAGATATTGAAAAAATTAAACTTAGTCCTGTGGCTGTCAGCCTTAAGTTTAAATACAAACAGTGGGAAAGAATAGTTTTGATGATTAGCAGATTAATGCCGGAAAAAAATATCCCTTTTGCCCTACATGTTTTTAAAGATGTGGCTAGGAAACACCCAGAGTTCGGCATGGTTATCGTCGGTAGGGGTGGAGAAGAGTTTAAATTGAAGCGACTGGTAAAAAATCTCGGTCTTGATAAAAATGTGGTGTTTGAACCGTGGCAACAGAATGTTTATTCTTACTACAAAACCGCTGACCTGTTTTTCAATACGTCAATTTTTGAAGGATACGGGATGACCATTGTAGAGGCTGCTATATCAGGGTCACCGATTTTGACTTCGGACGTTGGGTGTGCACGAGATTTGATCAAAGATGGAGAAAGCGGGTTTATCTGCCCAGTCAATGACCATGTTTGCTTTGTTAGGAAGATGACAAATGTTTTGAATAATCAATCTGTCAGTGACTTGTTTCGGAGGAACATAACAGAATCTGCCGACAACTCTCTCATCCCCAAGAACCAGTATCTTTTTGAGTACAAAAACTCTATCGTATCAATTTTGGAGAAAAATTTATGAAACTGCTGATAATTACCCAAAAAGTTGATACAGATGATCCTATCCTGGGATTTTTTCATCACTGGATTGAGGAATTTGCAAAACGGACGGATTTTGTAACAGTGATCTGTTTAGAGAAGGGGAAGTATAAACTACCCATTAATGTAAAACTTTTGTCATTAGGTAAAGAGGTGAATAAATCTCAACTGAATTATCTTTTACGTTTTTATAGGTATATCTGGCAAGAAAGAAATAACTACGAAACAATCTTTGTTCACATGAATCAAGAGTATGTCTTGCTAGGAGGGCTTTTTTGGAGATTGTGGAGTAAGAAAATATTACTCTGGCGAAATCACGCAAAGGGTGGTTTTCTGGCAGACGTGGCAGTATTTCTGTCAAACACTGTGTTTTGTACCTCGGGAAATTCATATACTGCTAAATTTCAGAAAACAAAGATCATGCCCGTCGGGATAGACACCAAGCTTTTTTTCCCAAACCCACTCGTAAAATGCAGACCACGGTCAATTCTTGCTCTAGGAAGAATATCGTCAGTCAAGCGATTAGATTTGCTTATTAACGCGCTTTTTGAACTACAGAAAAGTGGCGAGCAGTTTACTGCTACAATCGTCGGTTCGCCTATTTCTGGTGCCGATAGTTTATATGAAAAAAAAATGCATAGATTGGCTGATCCTCTCGTTAGGGCTGGTGTTCTTGTTTTCCGGGAAGGAGTACCACATACTGCTACGCCAGCGATATACCAGAGCCATGAAATTTATGTAAACTTAACCCCAGCTGGCAGTTTTGACAAAACTATTGTTGAAGCGGCTGCATGTGGAACCATAGTTTTGTCTGCTAATAAGGATGTTATGTCTTCTTTCCACCCAAATAACCGTGATATACTGTTCTTCGAATCAACTGAACCACCCACCTTTTCACATAAAATCCGAGGAATATTAAACATGGTGGAGTCTAAAAAGGAGAAAATACGTGCCGGACTGGTAAGTGCTGCCGGCTCTCACAGTTTGGATAAATTGATTAATCTGATAGTTGCAACCATAAAATATTCTTGACCAACCATGAAAATTTTGTTTATGACAAACGAATCACTCGAGAACCCGAAACGTGGCACGCCGATTCGTATCTGTAACTTTATAAAACAGATGCAAAGATTTAATAAGGTTGTCGTGTTTTCTAACGGTAATGCTCCCGGTTTTGTAAAAAATTTTCACCCACAACCTAATGTGAGTTTTATATCGAAGTTATTGTATTTTAGAAATTTCATTATACGTGAAAATATTGATTGGGTTATTACAGCTACGGATATGGCTATCAGTTTGCCTGTCTTTTTAAAAATTTTGACTGGAATAAAGATTGCCGTAGATCTACATGGCTTATACGCAATGGAAATGTATGAGCAAGGCCACATGAGTAAATTAAAAAGTTATTTATTACAAAAGAAGATAAATTATTTTCTACATTTTTACGATATTATTTTTACTGTTTCAAAAAAACTTAAATATTATTATAAGTTCCTAAATAAACAGATTGAGGTTGTATATGGAGGAGTAACAGAAAGTGAATTTTATAGTGGTGAGGTTGTTGCACCAGAAATATTTACTATTGGCTATACGGGCAATGCTAAACCGTACCAAGGAATTGATGCTTTACTTAAGGTAGTGTCAAAAATCAAGAAAGATGGTTCGTTTCCATTTAGGCTTAATATGATAATGTCTAGCGGGAGAGGTGAGATAGAAGATACGCTTAAAAAATTAGATCTTTTCGATTCAACCGATCTAAATTTTAAAGTCTCTCATGAAGATGTTCCGGCACTCATAGCAAAATCAAGTGTTTTAGTGTTAGCAAGACCAAGTCTACATATGACAGAATATGCATATCCATCAAAATTACCAGAATATCTGGCTACAGGCATTCCTGTGGTAACGACGCGGGTCGGTCCCGTTAATGAGCTTTTTAGAGATTCTGGGTGTATGATCATTATTGAACCTGAAACTGTTGAGGAGGGGTTGGAAAAAGCTCTTGTTAAACTACAAAGCATGCGAAAAGAGGATCGTGAAGCTATTGGACAAAAGGCTATAGGTTTTGTAAGAGAGAATCTGATGTGGAATTTACTTGGTCAGAAGATTAACAAATGCTTAGAAAAAGTTTGATCATGTCGTCACAGGATTCTGTTTACAAGAAAATGTGGGAAGATGTCGGAGATGATGCCGGGAAAGGTTATCTTGAAATTAAATTCAGACCAACATACAGGATTGGACTGACAAATTACCTACGAGAACAAGAAATATATCAACAGCTTAAACCAGAGAAGAGTGATAAGGTTTTGGATGTTGGTTGTGCTTCAGGTCGCCAAGTTTTTCAGATTGCACCATATGTTCACGAAGTGCGTGGGGTGGATATTGCTCAGAGTTTTATTAACCAGGCGAATTGTCATAAAGAGGAAAGAGGTGTTAAAAATACGGAGTTTAGAGTTGCAGTTATTGAATCACTCCCTTATCCTAATAGCTATTTTAATAAAGTTATTTGTGGAGAAGTGCTAGAGCATGTGTTTGATGAGGATATTGCGTTAAATGAACTGCTTCGTATACTTGCTCCCAATGGAAGTCTCATCATAACAGTTCCTAACCTTAACGCTGATGGAACTTTGTGGGGAAGGTTTTTAAGGCTCATAAAACTGCGAATATTTAGGCCAATGACCGAATTTTCCCATAAAAATCTAAGAAAGCACGGAGATTCTCACGTAAGAGAATTTACCACAAGAACTATGAAAGAGTGGCTTAAGTCAAGGGGCTTGTTAATTCAAACTATCAAAACAGTTTCATGGATTGATGGGCCATATTTCGATTTTCTTCTTAAGGTTCCTCTTCATATTACGATATGGAGAAACTTCATAATTTGGTTTGAAGAACGACTTGCCAAAACCGGTCTTCCGTTTGGAAGGCATATGATATTAAAAGTTTCAAAGAAAGATTACCCATGTCCAAACAGTAACTAATGTATGAAAAAAGTACTTAAAGTGGCGTATTGGTTTTTAAAGAAGATTGGAAAAGTATCAGGGAAAAAATCTGTCCTGTTCAAAACTGATTATATGTCTGCGTGGAGATGGACAGCTTCTAATGGTGATTTATATACTGCAGTTAAGACTGCTCCTGCTGTAGTTGTGCTGCCATACTTTAAAGAACAGGATTCACACTATGTTGTGCTCATTGAGCAGGTTCGGCCGGAGAATGATAATAGGAAAACATTAAAAACGGTTGGCGGTTATATTGGAGAAAAAGAGACACCTGTGCAGGCAGTTGTGCGCAATTTGGAAAATAAGCTAGGAATTAAAGTTGAAAGCAATAGAATCATTTCTGATGGCAGAATGCTTGGTTATACTGTGGTAGAAATTCCAGTCAATATTTTCAGAATTGAACTAAATTATGACGAAATTAAAAAGATAACTGATTTTAATAATGATACAATAACCACAAGAATAGTATCCCTCAAACAAGCGCTTGATCTTGCAAAGACTAATAACTTAGGTGACGATTCTACCGCGGTTCCCATCTATAGGTTTTATTGGGATCATTATAGACTTTAGTGAAGAGGCATTGTTGTATAAGAGAACGAATTGTAATATTTAAGTTTATTTATGGCAAAAATCTTAATTACAGGAAGTAAGGGGGTTGTGGGTAGTTGGCTTATAAAGATTCTCAGTGAAAGAGGGCACGCAATTTTTGGAGTTGATCTCACTCATCATGCAGGGTCAGTTGGTTTTGAACATGAAATGTCACGGAGTGATTTTACATATGCCAGATGCGATGTTGGCAACTACAGGCAGCTTGAAAGAATTTTTGAAAAAGCAGGACCGTTTGATTATGTATATCACTGTGCTGCTGAATTTGGTAGATGGAATGGAGAGGACTATTACGAGCAAGTTTGGATGACAAACGCTATTGGCACAAAAAATGTTATTCGCTTGCAAGAAAAGTTAGGTTTCAAACTAATACATTTTTCATCTTCGGAAGTATACGGAGATTATCCTAATGTTATGACAGAGGATATTATGGATAAAGTTGAAATCAAGCAGATGAATGATTATGCGCTGTCTAAGTGGGTAAATGAACAGCAAATCAGAAATTCTACAATTAAACATGGAACCAAAACAATAACAGTTAGATTGTTTAATACCTATGGACCTGGAGAATGGTATCATCCCTATCGAAGCGTAAATTGCAAATTCTGTTATCATGCTCTTCATGGAATTCCTGTTATAGTTTATAAAGGACACCAAAGAACTTCTTCATACCTTGAAGATACATGTCGAACTCTTGCTAATATTGTTGAAAATTTCAAACCAGGCGAAACTTATAATATTGGAGGCAAGGAATTACATAGTATTGAAACACTTGTAAAACTTGTGTGGAAGCACTCTGGTGCCTCAAAACACTTAATCAACTATGCGGACAACGAGGTTCTTACAGCAAAGGTCAAAATTGTCGACAATACAAAAGCTGAACGCGATCTTGGGCATGTATGTACAGTGGATATTGACGAGGGTGTTCTGCGGACGATCGAATGGATGAGGGATTACTATCATATTTCTTAATAGCCCATTCTCTACGAATTTGCTACTATTGATTTTCTGCTCAAGGGTAACAGCGCTTAATTTTGCAAAACTTTCAGTAAAGCACCACTATACAAACGTTCGCCATATATTCCTGCTTGTTTTTATTTGCTGTTTTTATCCAATTGCGCCACAATTTGCTAGACTTCTTGCTTCACGAGTTGCTGTTTTACAGAAAAAAAATGGAACAAATTATAAGGAAATATAAACGATATCCTGTCTTTATAGCCGGTGGGGTTATAGGATTTGTTACCAACTTACTAACTTCTTTTATTCTCACAGATATAATTCATATCTGGTACTTTTTTTCAGTAATTACTGGAACATTAATAAGCTGGACAGTATTTTTTCTATTCAATTACTTTCTGACTTTCAGAGATAGCATCCCTGAAAATTTCTGGAAAGCCTATGTAAAAAACATGTTGTTTTATATAGGTTCTGCTCCAATAGGTTTGGCTTTGATTTACGTTCTCACATCTATTTTCTTTATCCACTACCTACTTTCTTTAACTATGGTTGTAGGAGTGATGTCTATAATTAGTTTTTTGTTTAGCAAACGGTATGTGTTTATAAATTCAAAATGAAAGCCGTTATTTTAGCTGCTGGTCGTGGAAGGAGAATGGGATATCTCACAAAAGATTTACCAAAGCCGCTTTTAAAAGTGAGAGGTAAAACATTGCTGGACCACATCTTTGAGTCTTTACCCAAAAATATAAACGAAGTAATTGTAGTCATTGGCTACAAAGGTGATCAGATTCGTTTACATCTAGAAAAGTATTACGGCACGAAGAAGCTCCTACATTTCATTCATGTTAAAGAGTTACACAAAATAGCGCAGTCCGTCCTGGCGGTTTCGAAATTTTTTCCAGAGAGCACAAAAGAACGCTTTCTTATAATTTATGGGGATGAATTGCCAAACAGGATTGAAATGAAACAGTGTCTTGCTCACCGTTACAGTTGGCTTTGTCACCAAATAAATAAGTCTATTTCGGCTGGCGCAGTAAAACTTGGAAAGAATAAAAGGATTCTAGAGGTCAAAGAAAAACGTATGGGCAACAAGCCGCCGTTTCTTGCTGCCGGCGGGGTCATGCTTGTTGATTCTGATATTTTTGGTTACAAACCTAGGCTACATAAAAGCAGCAAAGAGTATCATGTTACTTCAATAATGGGCCAGTTTATCAAAGATCATCAAGTTTATGCAGTTGTTGGTCGTCCAGACTGGTACTTAACGTCATCAAAAGATATTGACAGAGCAAATAAAACCCCATAGACTGATAATGGAAAAGCACAATAATCTTCGTTCTTCACATAGGGAGTGACCCATGACGCGAGAACTCAAGGTTCTTCTAGTGTATCCGCCGAACCAACTCATGCCGGTGGAAACACCGAGACCAGATGGCTCACTTGGCCCCCTTTATCTAGCAGGGGCTTTGGAGGCGGAAGGAATTGAAGTGGACATACTTGACGCCTCTGTGGGTACTGCAGAAGATAAGCTGGAGGATACTTTCCTCCGGCCTCTAATGCAGGAAAATGGTCTCATCAGGATCGGGATGACAGCCGAGCGTATCCAGGAAGAAATCGCCAACGGAGGTTATACCGTTGTCGGTATTAACTCCAACTTCACACCCCAAACGCGTATGGCACTAGATGTGGCAGCCGCTGCCAAGGAAGTTTCTAACCAAATCCTTGTGTTGGCTGGGGGCGTGAACGCAAGAAACCTACCTGAACGGTTTCTCCAGAGTGGGAATGTCGATGCGGTGTGTGTGACCGAGGGCGAACGAATCATCATCAGGTTACTGCGGGCTTGGAAACGCGGACAGGAAATCAGTTTGCTTCCCGGTCTCATCACCATGAGGAGCGGGAGGCTCGTTCGTAATCCACCCAATCCTGATGACACACTCTTCAACCTTGATTTTCTACCATTTCCGACATGGCACAAGCTGCCGTTTTTTCACTACGATCGGGCATCTGCGGGTGGTCGTGCCGTCTTGAAGACAACTGGACGATCAGCATCTCTCATGACTTCAAGAGGGTGTCCGTTCAGATGTGCTTACTGTCATATCTCGGTCGAAAAGGCCAATGAGACCGAAAGTGGTGGCATCGGATCCCTTAGAGTCAAGTCGGTGGATCGGGTGATGGAAGAGGTCAATCGGTTGAGGGAGCTTGGGGTTACGAAAGTTTACTTCGAAGATGACAGCCTTCTTGCCAAAAAGGCCAGAGTGAGAGAGATTTTCACTCGGGTTACAGGCCTAGGGTTAAAGATAGCTGATGTCAACGGAGTGAACCTCGTACACTTCCAAAAACGACAGGGTAGTAGGCTTGTTATAGATGTCGATTACCTAGAGCTTCTCCGTGATGCCGGTTTTGACCAAATCGTCTTCCCTGTTGAATCCGCATCACAGCGGATTCTCGATACATATGCCACTGGTAAGCTTAACCACAGTACCCTCAATGTTGTTGAACTGGTGATGCTGGCGAGACAAGTCGGAATCACTTGTCCAGTTAACATGATGATCGGTTTTCCGGATGAGACTGAAACAGAGATCCGCCAAAGTATCGAACTCGGGAAACGTTTAGTGGATGCGGGTGCGGAATACTGCACCTTCTTCATCCCGATACCGTTCCCAGGCAGCAAACTCTACGAGGTTGCTGTCGCACGCGGATACCTTGACCCTGGATTTGACACCGATGCCCTCAACTGGAAAAATGCTGTAATGAAGAACACCACAGTTTCTCCGGAAAGGGTTATAGAACTCCGTGACTGGGGATGGAGATACTCTAACACCGAAGAGCACATACGTACGCGTCTCGAGGCAAGTATTGGATCTCGCTGGCAGAGTGGAGCGGTTTCAAAGTAAGCCAGAGATCAGGGGGTGGGGTTGAACAAACCCCGCCCTTTCTTTATTATTAACTCATGATTTCCGTTATAGTACCCCTTCTTAATGAAGAAGAAAATGTTGCACGCCTGCATAAGGTCATTGTTGGAAGTTTGAAAATACAAACTAAGCCATACGAGATTATTTTTGTCGATGGTGGGTCTAGTGATAGAACCATTGAAATTGCTGAGAGATTGGTTCCTGTTCGACTAATTAAAATGCAACGTAGCTATAGTCAAACTTCAGCTATTGATACCGGCTTATATTATGCAAAAGGAGAAATAATTGTGCTCATCGATGCAGATTTTCAAAATGACCCGGCTGATATCCCTAGATTTCTGGAAAAATTAGATGAAGGGTATGATGTTGTATTAGGTTGGAGACAAAATCGCAAGGACCGTTGGACCAGAATCTGGTTTTCAAAAATTGCAAACTTAATTTCAAGAAAGTTGTTGGGACTCAATGTTCACGATTTCGGTTGTGGTCTCAAAGTATATCGCTCTCGTTTTATAAAGGACTTTCGTTTGTGGGGAGAAGCTCAAGTTTTTTTACCAGCAGTTGCCAAAGAACGTGGCGCTCGTATAGCAGAAATTCCTGTAAGACACTATAGTAGAGAGTCAGGTGCCAGCAAAGTTAATATCTCTTCAATGGTCCGTGGAGTGTTTGACCTTCTTGGTATTGTATTTTTTGTAAAATATTTTTCTAGACCTCTACGTTTTTTTGGCGGATGGGGCTTGATCTCGGTGTCCTTATCCCTCCTGTCTTTTTTGGCCGCCGTGGTTTTGCGTCTTGCTGACATATTGAATTTCACAGAGACACCATTACCCATAATCGGTAGCTTGTTCGCCATTCTAGGTGTTCTGCTTTTAATGATGGGATTTCTTGCAGAAATGCTTTTGCGTATTTATTACACAGCCACAGGGGCTTCTCCCAACATGGTGAAAGAGATAACGGAAACAAATGAGTAAGATTGTACCACGTGTATTGCTCATAGGTGTTGGTCGTTTTGGCGTGAGTCACTTAGACGTTCTACAGAAACTACAGTCCCAAAAACTACTAAGTATATCTGGTGTTGTTGTTAAAACTAAAGAGAAAAAGAGAGAACTTGAAAAAGAACTGGCAATCCCGGTCTACACTCAATTGACTCCCACATTGCTTAGAAATGTAGATGGAGTTGACATTGTGACGCCTTATCCAACCCATTACTCATTAACAAAGAAAATTTTACCTTATGCTAATGTTTTTGTGGAAAAACCGATTGCCGAAAAAGAAAAAGAAGCATTAGAACTGGCGAGACTGGCAAAGAAATACAAAAAAACCCTTATGGTTGGCCATATTTACCGATATCATCCGGTCACTCAAAAGTTGCGTAAGCTTATTGGTCACCACAAAGGTAGGATTCGAGTAGAAGGTGAATTTATAAGTCCTCTTGATACGTATCGCGGCGAAAATCCATCGCTTGAAAAACTTCATTTTTTTGATGTTCTCGACTATCTGTTGGAGAAAAAGCCGATTTCAATTTGGGGGCACTATCTTGATCCGAAACGGTTTCTTGAGGTTTCTTTACGCTATCCTAGAAAAATTGATGTTGTTTTAAAACTTGGTTGGAGAAGGAATGAAAAGATTAGGCGACTGGTTTTTTCGCTCGAAGGAGGGCAGGTCATTGAAGCTGATTTTACGAACAACATTATTAACATAACAAAAAACGGTCGGCGGAAGACTGTTGTGGTTGACAATAAGCCAACTTCACTTGAAGGGGAACTTTTAGCTTGGCGCGATGTTTTACTTGGAAAAAACAAGCAATTTCCTGACGGGCTTACAGGATCGCGAATGGTGAGGATTGCAAATCGTTCCACCCAAACAATAAAAAAACCACGTTTTGCTGTTATCGGAGGAGGTTTATTTGGTGCAGTCACGGCTATTAAACTTTCCAGCTTGGGAGAGGTTCATCTTTTTGAACGGCACAAGGATCTGATGACGGAAGCATCTTGGGCTAATCAATATCGGCATCATATGGGTTACCACTACTCTCTTAGCCCGGAAACTATCAAGGAAATCAAGGTAGCTACAAAAGACTTCGAATCATATTACGAGAAGTCAATTGTCCGAGACTTTCCAGCCTATTATGCAGTAGCCAAGCATGATTCACAGGTAAGTTCTAGAGAATTTCTTAGCCTTTGCAAGAAAATGGGGTTACCTTACAAACAAATAAAGCTTCCCAAGGAGGTACTCAATCCAGATGAGGTTTCTCTCACCGTTAGGACACCTGAAGCTGTGATTGATTACGAATGTTTAAAAAATGATATCACCAAGGATTTAAAGGGGAAAAAAGTAAAAGTGTGTCTTGGACATAGAGTAACTGGTATCAGGTTACTCGAATCTGGAGAGAAAAAGTTAGATATCCGGTTGCTGGCAGGGGGGGCAACTAGTAAAAAATTTGATTATGTAGTGAACGCTACTTACGCAAATTGTAACCAGTTTTGCGAATGGCTTGATTTTCCAGCAAGAGATTTGGAGTGGCGGCTAAAGGAAATTGCCATTGTACGTCTTCCTATCAAAAAGCCAATTGCATTAATGATAATTAATGGTCCATTTTCCACTTTTGTGCCACTAGGCCGGACCGGTCTTTATACTTTCGGGGATATTCCACTTTCAATTCACGAAATTCGTACTGGCAAAAATGCCCTAAAAATTCTTGATAAGAAAAGAAAGACTACTAAAAGTCGATGGATGGCAATGCAAAAAAGATGCCTGAAATGGCATCCAATGTTAAAGAAAGCAGAATATGTTGGTTCTATGTTTGTAATCTTAACTATTGAGAGGGGGGAGAAGGCGAACGATGCCAGGCCAACGCAAGTAACCTATCATGGATTTGGATGCTATTCCATTTTGAGTGGGAAATTAATCACAGCGGTCACTGTAGCTAAGAAGATTGCCGGTACCATTGATAATAGTCAATTTGTTTAATTTAATGGAAAAAGTCGACAAAAGGGCAGTATTTCTGGATCGAGATGGGGTATTGAACCACCTTATCGACAGAGGTGATAGTTGTTTTGTTAGTGGTAGAAAGGTGAGGTTTACTGCTCCTTGGAAATATGAAGAATTTAGGCTCTTTGACAGGGTAAGTAAATCTTTGCAGAAATTAAGAGAAGCTGGTTTTATTTGTATATTAGCAACTAATCAACCAGATCTTGCATACGGTCTCCTTTTCTCAGAAGACCATGAACGCATCATGACAGATGTTCGCAGTCTTCCGCTTGATGATATATTTGTTTGTCCCCACGGTCGTGACGAGGGTTGCGAGTGTAAGAAACCCAAACCTGGTATGCTTCTCTTGGCAACAGAGAAGTGGAACATTGACTTCTCTTCTTCGTTTGTTATTGGTGATACCAACAGTGATGTCAAAACAGGTAAACTTATGAATTGCAGAACAATTTTGATTAACTCACCAGCTACAGAAAAAGACGCCAATGATAAGCCAGATTTTGTTGTTGCAAATTTGAAAGAGGCGGTTAACCTTATCGTGAATAGATTTGTACCAAAAGGACTTTAGGATATTATTTCTTTTATTAAATTTTACAATATGAGTTCACCAGTAATTTTCTCCAGGGTACCTTTTAGAATCCCCTTAGGGGGTGGTTCAACAGATTTGCCATCTTATTACAGTAAATATGGTGGTTTTATATTTTCTGTGGCCATAAACATGTACATGGACCTTTTTATCAAAGAGCCTAGAACCGATGATTTTATACACGTCCATTATCGTGAATTTGAGGCTGTACGGAAAGTTGAAGATGTCAAGCATGATTTGGCACGTGAAGCATTGCGAACACTTAAGATCTCAAATAAGGTGGCTATTTCTTTTAAAGCTGACACTCCTGCAGGCACAGGACTAGGTTCTTCTGGCGCTTGTGCCGTCGCGCTTCTTAAAGGATTACATTTATATAAGACTGGGAAAGATCTTCCCAATATTAGGGTCGCAAAAAAAGCATTTGAGCTCACACAAAATCTCAAACTACCAGACGGTGTGCAGGATCCATACGTTTGTGCCCTAGGGGGATTTGTTCATTTGGATATTGCGAAAAGTGGTAAGGTTAAAGTGTCTTACCCAAAAATCTCTCCAAAAACAGTCAAGGATTTTTTTGATCATACTCTCTTTTTTTATACTGGCATTAATCGTTACAGTACGCCTATTCTTAATACCCAAAGTGAAAAGCGTGTCTTGGAGTTAAAACACATTACGAAAGATATTGGTAGACAGATTTATAATGCCTTTTCTGATAATGATCTCGACACTTTTGGCTCATTAATGGATGAACATTGGAAAATAAAAAAACAGATGAGCGGACAGATGTCTAACCCCATTTTTGATGATATATACAAAGCAGCTAAAGAAGCAGGTGCACTGGGTGGAAAAATTATGGGTGCAGGCGGTGGTGGATATTTCATGTTCTACTGTCCTTCTAACGATGCGAAGAAAAGAGTGCGTCGTACTTTAATAAGAACAAATATGAGAGAGATGAAGTGGAATCTTGAAAAGAAAGGAGCTCGGACGAAGGTGGTTGATTTATAATAAGGGGAAGGGGTATTATCATCTTCATGATTAAGCATCAAAAATATATACACTGTTTCCTGGATGAATCTAGGGAGATAGCTCAGAAACTGAAGGCTCAAGACAAACAAATTTCTAAAATTGTAGACATTCTTTTTGATGCATGGAAAAATAAAAAATGGGTTTTTCTTATGGGGAACGGCGGTTCAGCATCAACTGCTACTCATTTTGCAAGCGATTTGGCAAAAACTATAAATGATGATCCAGAAAAACATGGGATAAAAGCTATGGCTTTAGTTGATAATGTTCCTCTAGTCAGTGCTATCACAAATGACTGGGGGTGGGAGAATCTATACGTGACTAAACTACGGAACTACTGGATGCCGAAAAGCGTCGCTATAGGGATCAGCGTTCATGGTGGGTCAGGCAAAGACAAATCTGGTGCGTGGTCACAAAACCTTTTAAAAGGACTTCAGTTTGCCAAAGATCAGGGTGGAATTACTATAGGTTTCTCCGGTTTTGATGGGGGTCCTATGAAAGGTCTAGTTCATGCTTGTGTTGTTGTGCCTGCCCAGAGTACTCCTCAAGTTGAATCTTTTCACATATTACTCCATCATCTTATTACTTTTCGAGTAAAGGAGAAAGTGATAGAATTTTATAAAAATACCCGAAAGCCTAAAAAATATAAATGAAACTTTTTGTTGATACCGCAAATTTAACTGATATCGAGTCTGCTTTCAGGCGTGGATTTGTCGAAGGTGTTACAACTAACCCATCTTTGCTTGCCAAAGAGCCAAAAACAAAATTTGAATTACATATCGGGGAAATAGTTAACTTAATACGTAAATACAAAGATGGTGCACATCTAAGCGTTGAAGTTTTTTCTAATGACCCGGATGAAATCCTACGTCAAGCAAAAAACTTTATTAAAGTTTTCAATTACCCTTCACTGAGTATCAAAATTCAAATCGGGTGGAATGAACTGGAGGTTATACATCGGCTTGCAAAAGAGGGAATTGCTGTGAACTGCACTGCTTGTATGACGGTGAGTCAGGCCGTCATGGCTGCTCAAGCTGGCGCTAGATATGTTAGTCTTTTTTGGGGGCGAATTCGCGATGCCGGTAAAGATGTTAAATTTGCAAAGGAACGTTCGGACGCTCTAGAAGCCAGAACACTTGAAGAAGATGATTTTGATCCTATTAAAGTGATCCAAAAAACAAGGGATATACTAGAGCGTCAACAATTACCAGCTAAAATCATTGTCGGCTCTATTCGTGGAGCTCGGGATATCATTGATGCTGGTCTTGCTGGTGCTCATATTATAACTGTACCGCCAAAATTCTTCCCGGCGATGACTTCTCATTACAAGACCGATGAAGTGGTAGAGCAGTTCCTTTCTGATTTTCAGGCCTGGCTTAAGTAAATCTTTTTATAGGGAGCATATCTTAATGAAGTCTTTTTTCTCAAGTTTGTGTTGTATTCATTGTGGGAGTCGACTTATCTATCGTGAAACTAAATTGTTTTGTAAAGGATGCGGGATGTCATTTCCGATTAGTAAAGGAGCTGTCTTTTTCCGCGACATTGAAATCGTTGATAGGTTAAAAGCTGTTGCTGTAAGTAAAGAAGAAGACAGTCTTATTGTAAGGCTTAAAAACTGGGCAAAAAAGAATCCAAAAATATTTCAACTTCTAAATCACCTAACGGGTGTTGTTATAGGAGTGACTGCAAAGGAAGTTATAGAGACACTTCCAGATAGTGCTATCATCTTGAACATAGGATCAGGGGTTAAAGCTGTTCATCCCCACGTTATAAATATAGACTATGATGCTCTTCCAGGAGTTCGTGTAATAGCCGATGTAAATAAGTTACCATTTTGTGATAACTCGGTTGATGCAATTATTGCTGAGTCAGTATTGGAGCATGTTGTCAATCCAGAACAAGTTGTTACGGAAATAAAACGTGTTTTGAAACCCAATGGTATTATATATATAGTAGTTCCTTTTTTACTCGGTTATCACTCTTCGCCTCGAGACTATTACCGTTGGACTCACCACGGTCTAACAGAATTATTAAAAGATTTTGTTGTAGATTCATATGGGCCCTACTGGGGTCCAACCACAGCTTTAATTTCAATTGTTGGAGGATGGTTATCTCTTGTTCTGTCTCTTGGAAGCACTTACCTGTATCAATTCTGGACCATTTTTTTCATGTTTGCATTAGCCCCCCTAACTTTGCTTGATTTAATTATTGGAAAACATCATCTGGCGATACATCTTTCTCATGGGATTTACTTCGTGGCCAGAAAGGTTAAATAATATATGGACCGAATATTAAACCGTCTAAATAACCCAATATTTTTTGTTGTAGTCCTGATTCTATACTGTTTTCTGTATATTTTATTCAATTATGGCACAACACTAGGTTCGCTAAGTAGTGATGTGTGGGGTTATCAGTTTTTGGAAATACAGGAAAAGTTTCAATATTGGAAAGATATCCCACCGTCTTACAACCAGTCAGAATATTACTTGGCATTTCCTCTATTCTATTTGTTAAGCCCCGCCCTTGAGCATGGTGTGCTTGGTTATCATGTAGGCGCACTGGTGATAATTATTGCAACCTTTCTTATTACAGGGGTTATCAGTAAAAAATTTTTTGGTAATTGGTTCGCGGCTACGTTTGCGTCTCTACTTGTACTTATACCAAGGTTTGTTTTTCCGACACGAACTGGTCTTTTGGATGTGGGGTCATTTCGCGGCAACATCTTGGCTCTACCATTTTATATTTTACTCTGTTATTACTGGATTATTTATGGTTTACACAAACCAAGACAGAATATTTTGCTTGCTATATGTGCCGGAATTTTAGTTTATCTATACCCACCTGCTGGTATCATTACAGTGGGGACTTGTATTATTACAGCTCTGATAATCTACAAGAAAGAAAAGATAAAACAAGTTTTGATTTTTTCCATGGTTTATCTTTTAGTAGCCTCTCCTTTTTTAGTAAACCACTTTGCAAACCCCAACACTGGAATGCTTGATGAAACACAAGTTTTAGAGAGAACAGAGATTGTTGAGCAGTCTGAAATTGTTCAATACAAGTTTAGAGGAAGCGGTTTTTTGAATACCGTTGAATTTGGTGAAGTAAAACGTGCGATTTGGGACGAAACATTATTGGTGCTTGTTTTTGTGGTCTCTCTAGGCCTTATTGTGAGGAAGAAGATACCCGCCGACGATTCTTTCTATTCTATTACTAAAATAACTAGTTGGTTTGTATTTATAACTATCTTTTTTATAGCCGTTATAGAAATAGTAAATACATTTATGATTGGACGAGGAAGCCTCCCAATATTTATTGATCACCTCCGAACAATGAGAGCTGTTGGAATAATTTTGTTATTCCAAGCGGTTGCTTTCATAGTCTTTATTACTGGAAAAGGGAAAATGCGTAATATACTTGCTGGTATTATTGTCTTTCTTTTAATTCTGATGCCAATTCGTTTCTCAGCACCTTTTATTCGAAATGTTGTGAGAGTTATGGTGCCAAATGATATAAGAACAAAATACAACCTTGCTCCAGTTGTATTGGCAGAAGATGTACTTTTTTATAAAAATATAGAAGATATATCTCTGTGGGCACGTGTAAATTTGGACGAGGATGTGAAAATTTTTGTATTTAACGATACTCAAAATGAATTTCGATTTAAAGTTTTAAGCCATCACAATACTAATTTGACTAGTAAAGAGGGTAATTTGTGGGTTACGTCTGGATTTGAAAATAGCAAGCGATGGTATGAAGAAAGGAAAAGATATGAAGAGGTAGTAAATAATGCAAAAACCTTTAGAGAAATCGCTGACTTTGCAAAAGAGCTTGATTGTACCCATATTCTTATACCAAGGGGGAAATTTTTAGATCTGTATAACTCCTCAAAACAGAAAATCGGGGAAATAATATACGAAAATCAAGATTACACAATTGTTGAATTTTGAGGTATTGTGATTGCACAATAACCAATGAGATTCTTATTTTGCGTACCCAGATATCATACAAACCTTTATTTTCAGGTAAAGTCCCTGAAAAAAGAGAGGCACGCGGTTTCCATGGTCGCCCTGTATAAGGGGGCTTCCGAAGACTATTCAACCATTGAACCAACCGTTCTTGGCTATTCAAAGCTTTTCTTATTTATCAATAGGATTATCAATTTGTCAGGGGGAAAATTGATAAAGAACTCATTTGAACTAAAATATGGGTTTCCGCCCGTTTTTAAATTGTGGAAACTGATAAAAGAATCTAAACCCGATGTTTTTGTTATCAAAAACATTGAAAGCGCCTTTTCACTGCTTATTTTCTTTACGGGGTTAATTCTGGGCAAAAGAATTATATTTCTGACTCAAATTCCCAAGTACAGACAAAAAGAAAGAAGTCTATCCATTGCAACCGTAGGACTACTTGACGCTAGTGTGATAACCCCAGTTTTGGGGGATTCACACCTTAAAAACAAAAACAATAATTTTTTCTATATACCTTTCACTATTGAGGCGAACGATTTTGAAAAAGATTATTTTGTAGGTGGAAACATAAACCTTCTTTGTGTCGGTAAATTTCAAGAGAGAAAAGATCAGCTTCTGCTTATAAAGGCGGTTAATAATTTGCGAAGTAAATATCCTGTGACTCTTACTCTTATTGGGCAAGATGATGAAATGTTGTATAAAGATCGTATACTGGCTTATATCCATGACCACAATCTGGCCAGTATAATTAATGTAAAACCCCACAAAGATTGGGCTGGCACTCTTGAGCTATATAAGGATTTTGATATTTTTGTGCTTCCCGGATATAACGAATCAGCGTCGTTCTCTCTACTTGAAGCAATGAGTCGTAAACTTGTGGTTGTGAGTTCAGACGATAATGGTACAGCTTGCTATATTGAAGAAGGCGGAAATGGTTTTATATTCAAACACAAGAATTTTGAGGATTTAAAACGAGTTTTGGAGGTTCTCTTGAAAGACAGGGAACTTATAAAAAAAGCCGGTGATAAGAGCTTTGAACTCGTAAAGAAAAATCACTCTGCCCAGTCTTTTTATTATTTTTTTATGAAAGTTATTAAAACAAATCAATGACCGATTTTGGTTTTCCAAAAAATCTAATGCCGTCTCTCTCTTGTGTGTGCGGTAACAATCCATTAATTCTTAAGGAAGACGGCGGTAATGGATTTATGACAATGGAAGGAAAACTTGTATGTCCTGTTTGTGGCCAGACGTTCTTCATACTCAATGGTATAGTAGATTTTTTCTCAGTTCAAAAAGATCTTGGCATTAACAAAGATACAAAGGTGGAAATGGGTGTTCGAGATAAACAAGCTCCCGAATATGACAAAAG
>MHVD01000011.1 GCA_001823695.1 Candidatus Zambryskibacteria bacterium RIFCSPHIGHO2_01_FULL_43_25
TCTGGGATTTTAACCCAACTTGAAGCTTTGAGCCAAAAACTACTTGCCCGTTCAAGTATTGCGAAGCAAAAATTGTTCGGGTAAGCTTCTGGCTAGACTCCCCGTAGTTCCCGCCAGTAGGCGGGCAGGTAGTGGACCCGAACAATTTTGTATCACAAAATTGAATGGGCGCGGTAGAATGCAGATTGCTTGTCCGTTCAATTTGCCATGAGCTCCCCGTAGTTTAATGGATAAAACAGGAGATTGCGGATCTCCAGCTCGAGGTTCGATTCCTCGCGGGGGGACACGAAGACAAAACCGCCCCGACATAATGTCGGGGCGGTTTTGTCTATGAAGCTTTCCTTATGACCGCCGAAAGGCGGGATTTCTTGCGGGAGGCTGTGTTATCTTTTATTACCCCCCTCTTGGCGGCCTTATCAATTATTTTCTGAACTTTTTGGAAAAATTCTTGTGCTTCTTTGGTTTTCTTGTCCGCTATAAGTTTTCTTAACTTTTTTTCGGCCCAGAGCATATCGCGCTTGTGGCGCAAATTGAACTCCTGCTTTCGCGCAGAGTTTCTGAGAGCTTTTTTGGCTGATTTGGTTATTGGCATGCGGCGTATAGTAATATGCCACAGAAAGAAAATCAAGTCCCGCTTGGCGTGCTTTTGGCATAGACGGCTGATATTATAGAGCAAATGATTTCCTATCTCTGCGGCAAGATTATACACAAAAAGAAGGGCCATCTGATCCTAAATACCGGACCGATTGGCTACAGGGTAGCTGTTACATCGCAGGAATTTGAAAGAGTGAAAGAGGGCGACAATATAGAACTTTCTACATATCTGGCCGTCAGGGAAACCTCCTTTGATCTTTACGGCTTTTCGTCACAAGAAGAACTGGACATTTTTGAACTGCTAATTACAGTGTCAGGGATAGGACCAAAAACGGCAATGAGCATATTAAGCATTGCCACAATTGAGACACTGCAAAAAGCCGTCTCTTCAGGCAACGCTTCGTACTTAGTCAAGATGTCCGGCATAGGAAAAAAGAATGCGGAAAAAATCGTCCTTGAGCTTCAGGGCAAGCTGGGTGTCGGATACGAGACAAGTGATGCGTCGCTCTCCGACGAAGGCGACGTGCTGGAAGCGCTTTGCGCCTTGGGCTATTCCCAGCGAGCCGTCAGAGAATCACTGAAACAAATACCGGCTGAAACAACTGATGCCAAAGATCGAATAAAAGAGGCCCTAAAAATTTTGACTAAAGGCAAATAACGCGAAGATGGTACTTGAAATAATAAAAAAACTTATACCAAAATCAGTTTGGAAAAAGATAGAATCGCCGTACCATCAATCGCTTTCTTTCATTGGAGCTTTGATTTACAGATTTCCTTCACGATCAATAAAGATCGTTGGGGTAACAGGCACGAAAGGAAAAACTACAACAATTGAGCTTATCAATTCCATTCTGGAAACTGCCGGCTACAAAACAGCGCTGGCGGGTACCCTGCGTTTCAAAATCGGCGATGAGAGCCGTCAGAACAAATACAAAATGACAATGCCCGGCAGGTTCTTCATGCAGAAATTTTTGCGGGAGGCTGTCAACAAAAAATGCGACTGGGCGATACTTGAGATGACATCGGAGGGCGTAAAGCAGTGGAGGCATAAGTGGGTGGACTTGGACGCGCTGATTTTTACAAATATTTCTCCGGAACACATAGAGTCGCACGGTTCATTTGAGAAGTATCTGGAAGCGAAACTTGCGCTGGGACACGCGCTGGAGCAGTCTTCCAAAAAAGACCGCTGTATCATTGTCAACGGCGATGACCCCTACGGAATAAGATTCCTAGAAATGAAAGTCCCGCACAAACTCGGCTTTTTGGCGCAACAGGCAAAACCATGGAGCGTCGGCAGAAAAGGGATCTCCTTTAGCTTCAAAAAGAAAAAAATGGTTTCGCCGCTTATCGGTCTTTTCAACTTATACAACATTCTAGCCGCCGCGACTTTCGCAGATTACATAAAAATCCCTCTGAATAAAATAGCTGAAGGGATAGAGAGGGTCAGTCAAGTCAGAGGCAGAGTTGAATTTGTCCGATTGCCGGAAAACAACCCCCTTAGCCGGCACCAGCTTTTTGATGTTGTAGTTGACTACGCCCATACTCCCGATTCCCTACGAGCGCTCTACGAGGCGTTTAGCAAAAAGAGAAAAATTTGCGTCCTGGGAAATACCGGCGGCGGCAGGGATAGGTGGAAGAGAAAAGAGATGGGCTCTATCGCCGATGAGTATTGCGCCAAAATAATTCTGACAAACGAAGACCCTTACGATGAGAACCCCGAGGAAATAGTGGATACAATGAAGGAAGGCATAACAAAGAAACCTTACGAAATCATAATGGATCGCAGAGAGGCCATCAGAAGGGCGTTTGAGCTGGCCTCCCCCGGAGACGCAGTGCTCATCACTGGCAAAGGTACCGACCCTTACATTATGGGGCCGCGCGGGACGAAAACACCTTGGGATGACGCAACTGTCGCCAGAGAAGAGCTGGAGAAATTTTTAGTTAACAGTTAGGTTTTTATTTTTTTATTGTGCCAGAACTTCCAGAAGTACAAACTACAGTTAATGGTATAAACCGCCGAGTTAGGGGGCTTAAAATTATTGACGTCTGGACAGACTACGACAGCGCGTTTCACGCGAGGAAGAATAATATAAAAAATAAAGACTATTTCAGAAAAGTCTTTAGACCGAACGTATTGGGAAATAAAATCCTCAACGCCAAACGCCGGGCAAAAAATATTCTTATCAACATTTCGGGTAATCATACGGTTTTAATCCATCTGAAAATGACGGGGCACCTGCTTTTCGGTAAATACCGAAAAATAACCGACAACAAACCCTTCGGCAAGCTCAGGGCAAGCAACACGACCAACAAAAACAGAAAGGAAAAATGGGAAACAATGGAAAAAGGACCCCTACGAGACCCGTATAACCAATACATACATTTAGTTTTCACCCTTTCAAACAGGAAGCATCTCGTCTTGTCCGATGTGAGAAAGTTTGCCAAGGTTCTGCTTTTAAAAACCTCCGAAATAGCCGACTCGCCCGATGTTAAAACAATCGGCCCAGAACCGCTGGACAACAAATTTTCAAAGAACGTTATAGAGAGCCGCCTGATGAAGAAGCCGCGCGCTAAAATAAAAACCGCTCTTATGGATCAAGCGCTTATAGCCGGCATCGGAAACATTTACTCCGATGAAATACTCTGGCTTGCTGGTGTGGGCCCCGAAAGAAAGGTGGAATTAGTGAAAGATACAGAATGGGACAAGATATACAAAGCAACCAAGACAATACTCAAGGCAGGCATAAAAATGGGCGGCGATTCGCTATCCGACTACCGCAACCTTGAGGGCAAGAAAGGCAGTTACCAAAATTTCCATAAAGCGTACCAGCAGACGGGCAAGACTTGCTCTAAAAGGGATTGCCGAGGCATCATAAAGAGAATCAGGATTGGTGGCCGAAGCGGCCACTTCTGCCCGAAACATCAAAAATAATGTTTTCTCTGTATTATTGGTTTATATTCGCGGGAATATTCTTCTTGGGCGATTTGGCAGTCGTGCCCTCGCTTTATCTGGCCGTGAATGGAACCCTATATTTCCCCCTGCTGGTCTTATTTGTGTTCGTTGCTAATCTTGCTTCGGATACGGTGTGGTACCTCATTGGCATAAAAATGCCGAAGGAAAAAATCCTATCTTCCAAATTTGCTCAGAAAAATTCTTCTTGGATAAACAAGGCCAATGACAGTTTCGGCAAAAAGGGACTTAGGATCCTAGTCTATTCAAAATTCATATACGGCATCAGACCGATAGTTAGGGTGCTTTGCGGCGCCCATAGAATGTCCTTCAGGACGTATATGCTCATCAATACGGCGACGACGGTTGTTTGGATAATCGTCATATCAGGTTTGGCGTTGTTTTTCCGGACAAGTATTTCCGCGCTTGACGATGCAGTATCCAGAACCGAAATAGCTTTGGCTTTCTTTATTATCTGCGTTGCTCTGTTTGATTTCTGGCTCAAGGATTATATTAAGGAAAAACTGGGAATGAACAGCTCAAATGGAAAGAATCCTGAAAATGGAAATACCGGCGGCAACTGACACATTAAGCGATTCCTTCCGTCCCTTCATTGGGATTTCAGCCACGATATCGGCCAGAGACAACAGGGACCTCGGCAGGCCGTCTACTTCATTTCCAAAAACAAAAGCCGTTTTGAGACTAGGTCTAACCGTTTTGTAGTCAACCGACTTGTCCGATTGCTCAATGGCTACTATAAAAAATCCTTTTTCTTTCAAACTGTTTACGACCTCAAACGCCCGCCCTTTCTCCCATGAAATGTTTTTTTCGGCGCCAAGTGAAGTTTTTATGAGCTGTTTGACCGGCCGGCCGAAGCGGTCAAGCGGAGCGGGTGTATAGCCGCACAAGAATATTTTGTTCGCCCCTGCGGCATCGGCCGTACGGAAAATACTGCCGACATTGCTGGCGCTTCTTATGTCATTGAGAATCAGGTAGATTTCTCTGTTTTTCTTCATATTTGCAATACTACAGTGTTTTTCTTTTCGTGCAAAAATGCTACCATAATTTCAAATGCTAAATCCTTTTCCCGAACTTCTGGCTTGGAGCGGTCTGGCGCCGTTTGTGCTCCGATTGGCTCTGGGCTTTCTTTTTATAAACCTGGGATTTTTGAAACTAACAAAAGAGAAAGCTCGTTGGGAATCATTTTTCAAAATTATTCGAGTCGGACCAGCCGATTTTCTGACAAAACTCTTCGGTTTCATTGAAATAATTGGCGGTATAGCCCTCGTTATTGGGCTTTATACACAGATTGCCGCCCTGATATTTGCAATCTTAACCTTCGTTGAAGTTTATCTGGAGTACAAAGAGGAGTCGCTTCTGGAAAGGACCCTTCCCTTCTACATACTGATTTTTGCCATATCCCTTTCGTTGATTTTCTCCGGCGCTGGACTTCTGGCTTTTGATTTGCCACTGTAAGCAAACTCGCCCGAATAACTTTTGCTTCGCAAAACTCAAACGGGCAAGCAACCTACTACCAACAACAAACAACAGCAAACAGTTTGCTATTCTATGTTTTATGTTGTAATTTATAGTTTGTTTTCCAATTTGTTGTAAGTAGTGAGTTGTTGGTTGTTGGTTAATAAAATTCCGCCCATAGCTCAGTCCGGTAGAGCACCTGCCTTTTAAGCAGAGGGTCGTAGGTTCGAATCCTACTGGGCGGACCCTGATATAACAAATTCGCTTTTGGCGGATTTTTTATGTCAGCGGGTGGTTCCAGTAGGGTTCGAAGCCCGATTGAGATATTTTGTCTGTAAAGTACAAAATATCCAATTGGGGTACTGAAACTGTAAGTTTCAAATCCTACTGGGCGGACACGAAGTGCCAGGCCAGTAGGATTCGAACAGGAAAACTATGTCTGGAATTTTTTCAAAAGCCCCTTAACACCATGCCTGGTTTTGGTATAATTTCTAAAATGGACAACAATACAAATAATTCCAATATACGCAGCCAAATCACCGGAAACTTTGAGGGAGAATTCGGTTTTATTTTTTTTCTACATCTGTTTATAATAATATTTGTCTATCTTTCCCCAGTATTGGTCAACTGGAAGATTATTATCCTTTTGACTTTGCTTTCCCATTTGCAGCTTATGCTGGTAGGGTCATGCATCTTGTCCAAAATACAATTCAAAAATACTGATCGCAGGCCCCATTTTTTCCATTATTATTTGTCCAAGATCGGCATATATGTCCACCCCCGAAAACTCTCTTTTATTCAAAACTACATTATTCCAACCACACTCATATTCACGGCCTTAGTACTTCAAACGGTTTTGGGCCTGCATCCAATACTTTTTTAGGACTGCAGATCCAAGACAAACTTCTCCAGAAGGTTGGAAAATTCACCCTTGCCTCTCCTCGCCCGGTGATACATAGAAACCAGGTTTGACGATAATTGTCTTAACTCATTTTTGGAATAGTTTTTTGCAAAATTTTTCGCTTTTCTGAAAACAAACGGGTTCAGCCCGGCTGATTTGGCGTCAGCCGACCCGGACGCAACAATTATTGCTTTGACTTGCCAAACCAAAATTCTTTGGATTTCCTCCGGATCTAGTCCCGAAAAAACCGCCTTTTGATAGAGAACCCAGAGTCTCTCCCCATTCCTCTCGCCCAAAGCGTCCGCGAGAGAAAAAACGGAGAATGGTTTGGCTGGAATTGCAGTTTTCCTGCCAAACTCCTGTATTTTGTCCGCGTATTTCTCAAGTTTTTTTATCAGATCTTTGCCGAGAATTTCCTCAATAACAATGAAAATGTTTTTAGACTCGGCGCAGTCTTTCAGGGCCTCAACGACGACGGAAGCGGTGTCTTTATCCGACAGCAAATTATCCAGAACCACTATATACCGGTTCTGAAAAAGCCCTTGGCCGCTTAAAAGTTCTTCAAAACGAGCTCCTACCCAGACATCCCGATCAATCCTGAAGAAGGACGCATCAGGATTTTTGTTCTTTTGTGCCCTAATAATATCCCGAAGTTTGCTCCGTGCCTTTTCGAAATCATTGCCATGCAAGACATACAGCATATGTTTAACTTACTACAGACAACCACCGGCTTACAACACGGGTATTCTTCATAAGTTTTAGGCGAACGGTAGTTTGTTGTCGGTTATCAGTTGTCAATAATCTTTTCCAAATCATTCCAATTGTCCCCGACTGAAGCATCAGCTTTCAGAACTATTCCGCTTATCTCCTTGGGCGGTATAACCCCCTCCATCACTTGGCAAATTTTCGGCACGATATCGCCAATAACGCTCTCTTCCATCTCAAAGAGCAGTTCGTCATGAACCTGCAGCAAAAGGTGAACATTTTCTGACAATCCTTCTTCAACCAGCAAATCGTCAATGCGTTTCATGGCTATTTTTATAACATCCGCTTCGGTTCCCTGGATCGGCGCGTTCACGGCCATCCTTTCCGCCGCCGCTTTTATATACGGCAATTTTGAATCAATGCCCGAGAAATATCTTCTCCTGCCAAAGTAAGTTTCGGTATAGCCGTTCTGCGCGGCTTCCTTTTTTATTTTTTCAAGATACCAAGCAAGCTCGGTGAATGTTTCAAAATAAGTTCCGTAGAATCTTTGCGCTTCGGCTCGGGTACCGCCGAGATTGGCCCGTAGTGCATTAACTCCCATACCATAGAGAATGCCAAAGTTTATCGTTTTGGCTTGTCTGCGCATTTCCTTGTCTACCCTGCCTTGCGGCACATTGAAAATTTGCGCGGCAACAGCCGTGTGAACATCTTCCCCGTCTCTAAATATTTTTATCAGTTTTTTATCCTCCGACAGAAAAGCGGCGATTCGAAGTTCAATTTGGGAATAATCAAAACTGACCAGCTTGAAACCTCCGTCTGTTATGAAAGCTCTCCTCATATTGCGGCCGGCTTCGGTCTTAATCGGTATGTTCTGAAGGTTAGGACTGTTTGAGGCCATTCGTCCTGTCGTGGTCCCCGATTGTATGAAGTTTGTGTGTAGGCGATTGTTTCCGTCCAGCATCGGCGGGATATTGTCTATGTAAGTGGACAGCAGTTTCTGGTATTCACGATATTTGAGAATAAGCGGGATGACGGGATGGCTTTCCCTCATTTCCTCCAAAACAGACTCTTTGGTTGACCGAGCTCCCGACGGCGTCTTCTTTTCCCTTTTGACTTGAAGATTCATTTTTTTGAAGAGAATTTCACCTAACTGTTTCGGTGAATTGATATTGAATTCTCCGCCGGCAAGTTTCCAGATTTCGGCCTCTAGTTCATTTAATTTTTTATGGTAGTCTCGGGACAAGTCCTCAAGATACACTTTATCGATTTTGACTCCGCGCTTTTCCATCTGCTCTATTATCGGAAGTAGCGGCTTTTCTATTTTTTCAAAAACCGTCAGCAGGTGATTTTTCTTCAGATCTTCAAGGATTTTTTCTCTGGCCTTTTTGAAGTTTCTGTTTTTGGCGTATCTTAAGATGTCTTCTAGGGTGGGGCTGGTTTGATTTGAATCAAGAAGCCACAGGCCAACAGCCGTTTCCTTGAGTTCGCTGTCGTCAATCGGTTCGTTGGCGGCCTGGTTTAGAGATGTTTGTTTCGCCGTGGCCGTCCTCTCCTCTCTTTCTTCAGTTGAGAAAAGTTTCAGGTGGAGCATTTCCTTGAAACGAGCTCCGAGAGTTCTGAACTCAAGTTCGGCAAAAAGTTTTTCAACCGCCCCAACGGAAACGTCTTCTCTCCAGATTTTTTCCGGAAGTTCAAACACTATCGGCGCGTCGCGGTGGATCGTCGCCAGCATTTTGCTGAATTCCGCCTCCTCTTCGTTCACTTTTAGAATTTCAATTATCCTCGGTTTTATTCCCGCCTTGGCCAGAACATCAGGGTCGTTCTTGAGAGTTTTGTAAATATTTTCTATGGAACCAAAACCAGTTATGAGAGTAGTGGCCGTTTTCTCTCCAATACCTTTCACTCCGACAATGTTGTCCGACGGGTCGCCCCGCAGACCCTTGAAGTCAGGCAGAAGTTCCGGACCGAATCCATATCTCTCCTTGACCTTGTCTT
This sequence comes from Candidatus Zambryskibacteria bacterium RIFCSPHIGHO2_01_FULL_43_25, assembly GCA_001823695.1. Taxonomy (GTDB): domain Bacteria; phylum Patescibacteriota; class Minisyncoccia; order Phycocordibacterales; family Zambryskibacteraceae; genus MHVD01. Next base: position 8,622 of record MHVD01000011.1, read on the forward strand.
CATCGTACATAACCGTATCGGAAATTCCTTTTTTCAAGGTGTAAACGAAAATGTGCTCATTGTCTATAAGCTGCAGAGTATCCATATCGCCCGAAGCAATGACAATTCTGAGACCTTTCTCTTTTTTTAATTTTTCAACTATGGTACCTAGGATATCATCAGCTTCAAAACCGGGCTTTGAGTAAACAGGAATTGAAAAAGATTTGAAGATGTCTTCAGAGCGCTTGAGCTGCAGAACAAGTTCATCGTCGGCTTTTTGCCGTGTGGCCTTATAGCCTTCGTATGCTTCGTGCCTGTATGTCGGTTCCGGCCTGTCAAAACAGGCCGCCATATAATCCGGCTTCAAATCGGTGATTATTTTTATAAGCATTGAAGACAGGCCATAGAGAGCGCCAGTTGGCTCGCCCTTTGATGAAGAGAAGTCAGGCAAGGCGTGATAAGCCCGATGGATTATGGCGTGGGCGTCAAAAAGTACCAAGGTTTTTTCTTCTTTTTTTTCAATCTTGTTTTTTCCAACCTTGGTCATTGGGATTTTATTAGATCAATTAGAATAATTAGAAATTTTATTTTATTTGATTTCTATTTCCCTGCTATTTTCGTCAACATGCAGAAAGTGAATCATTTTAGCATCCGGAGGAATAATATCAGAAACCCGCTCGGGCCATTCAATAAGAATTATATTTTTCGGATTAACAGTCAGCTCGTGCCAGCCCAAATGAACCAGCTCTTCCGATTTTTCCAGACGATAGGCGTCAACATGCACCAAATGTTCAAAAGTGGGGTGGCTTATTTTGTATATTTTCTCAATCACAAAAGTCGGGCTGGTTACCGTCTCGATAACGCCCAGAGCTTCGGCCACAAACTTAACAAAAGTCGTCTTACCCGAGCCAAGTTCACCAGACAAGCCGACCACAAGAGCACTTTTTCGTCCGGAACGGTCAAGAGATTCAACAAACTGCAAGGCAATTCGCAGAGTATCGGAGAGACTGCCGGAAAGCTGCTTCATATTGAAATTCTAGCATAATACAAAAATTGCGCCTGCTACAGACTTTGATAAGCCAAACCATCACATAAAATCCGCTATAGCGGATTTTATGTGATGATATTTAAGTATTTAGGTATTTAAATTATTTAAAGTATAAAAAAGGTAAAGTATAAAAAAGGTTTTGAAATGATCTCCTCCCCACACTCACTATGGGCTATACAAAAAACAGAGACACTCTGCTCGTGCGAAGTTCTCTGGTATGTGAAAAGGCCCGTCCCGATCCGCCATCCGTCAACTGACGGAGCGAATACAGAACGGGCCCCACGAACCGAACAGGTCAGCAGTCATTCCTGCCGAGGCGAACGTTTGAGACACCCCACGTTCGTATTCTGCCATACTGCAACTCGCTGATGCGAACCACATGCGGTTCGCATCCGAGGTACTGGAGACCCCCCGACGACGTATGGGCATAACCCTTGGCCGAAAAGGAGATTTCCTGGATGTTGCCGTAGATACGAGTCAGATCGACCACAGTGGACTGACCCAGCCGGAGATCGCGCACAATGGCCGTCGCGTTGACGACGATGTCAACGAATTCGGTCTTTTGATCATTGTTGGTGATCGGGAGCACCGAGCCCAAAGGAACTGCGTCGTCCGGGCCGACAACCTTGCCCCAGTCCACACAGGCCACCCCGGTGATTATCATCGCAACCAGCACCATCTGCCAGATGGTTCCTTTGCTCCACATGACCTTGCCTGCGAGAGCGAGGCCTCGAAACATCATTCCGAATACCTTCAACATTTCTACCTCCTTGAGGGGTGTAGAGACGCGTTCACGTTTCCGACTCAATTATACACTAAACGATATTTAAAGTCAATAGGCATAATAAGAACACTCTGGCGTTCTTATTATACCCATTGATCTTTGGTTTTTTGGGCAAGAAGAAAGGGCGCCGACCTCGTGAGAGGTGGCGCCCTTCATTGTCTCTGGTTGTGGTCATCTCGTAATGAGGACCACCCACTCGGCCAGTTCGGACCGAGATCTCGGTGAGCAGTTCGCGGAAACCGCGTTGCGGGCTTTCTGAACGAAAACCCGACCGTCCACGCCAACCGCTTCGGCCGAGAGTCTGTACTCTCGACGACCGTCGGCGCAAGAGAGCCCGACCTCGTCGATTCCGCCAGGTGGAATCGTTGCATACAGCGAATCTCCAACGAAAACCTTGATGCTCGCTTCCTCGTTCATATTACGAATGGGAAGCAGAACATCGTTCACTCCTGTAGTCTCCGCACCATTCGGCGAATTAGGCGACGAACTACCGCCCCCCGCCGTTCTTGCCGAACTTGCCGCCACGCCAGAGCCGATCTCCCAAGTAATATGCTTGGGATTGTATTGCTGCCGGTACGGATTTCGGTTGGCGGGCCGGCATTGGACGTAGAAGGTCTTCGTCTCCGTTCCAACTGGACTGCTGTCCGAGGTCAAACTTCTCCTCACCACGATTGTGTATGGGTTTCGCCCGACATACGAACAGGGTAGTGCGACGGAGAAAGTCTCCCCGTAATGCAACTTGGAGCGAATGACCGTGTTGCCACCCGTTATGACATCGAAGTCTTCTCCGGGTGCGTTGTTCACGATGATGGCCCGATCCCGAGTATCGGAATCGAGAATCACATCGACTCGCCTGACGAAATGCACCGCTCCGCACGCGCTCTCCCCAACCGCGGCTGCGACCAGAACCAGAATGGCAAAGAACCGTTTCACCGTATCCTCCTAGGCGTCTAGCGCCCAACTGGGGTTTCTGTATATCTATATGTATTATATCATACTCGGTACTATTTTGTCAACCCAAAAGCTGGTTTTGCTCAAAAACGCCTGCATTCAGGCCTTATTTTGACACAGCAAAACCAGCTAACGGGTCAAGAGCATATTCGCACTTCTACCCTACCGGAATAGATGGTAAAATGGGGCTTAAATACTAAACAAAATGGTTGAATTCAACGAAGAGAAACAGCTGAAGAAAGTAGATGAATTAAAAAGGCATGAAGAGGAGGAATTGGCCAAAAATCTGGCCCCAAAATATGGACTCCAGTATCTTGACCTGTCGGTCGTTCCCATAAACATTGACGCCCTAAGAATAATACGGGAACAAGATGCCAGAGACGCCCAGGTCGGCGTTTTTGACATGGTTAATAAAAAAATAAGCGTGGCCGTACTGTCTCCGAGCAGCCAAAAAACAATTGATGCCGTGAATTTGATGAAAGAATCCGGCTACACTCCAACTCTTTTCATGGTTTCGCATCAGAGCTTGCAAAAGATTTGGGAGCGATACAGGGACTTGTCTTATTCGTTTGAGACAAAAAGCGGAGCCCTTGATATCTCCAATGAAGAAATCGTGGAGCTCCTGAAAAAAGTTACCGGCTTGGATGAAATCAAAAAACAGATTGAAACCGTCCTGTCGCTCCGAAAGGGCTACAGAATATCAAAGATACTGGAAATAATCATCGCCGGAGGTTTGGCGACAAAGGCCTCGGACATTCATTTGGAGCCGGAAGAAAAACAAGTCCGTCTGAGATACAGACTGGACGGCGTACTGACAGACATTCTTAACTTAGACCACGAGACATACAAACTACTGCTGTCCAGAGTAAAGCTCATATCCAATCTGAAACTAAACATCGGAGGAGCGCAGGACGGCAGGTTTTCCATACGGCTGCCTTCCGGAGAAATTGAGGTCAGAACTTCGCTTTTGCCCGGAGCATACAACGAGTCAGTGGTCTTGAGGATACTCAATCCTTCGGCTATTTCTGTGCCGCTAGAAGAGCTCGGAATCCACCCCCGCCTGCTTTCTATACTGGAAGAGGAACTAAAAAAGCCAAACGGCATGGTGCTTACAACCGGCCCTACCGGTTCGGGAAAAACCACCACCCTTTACGCTTTTTTGAAAAAGGTTTACACGCCGGGAATAAAAGTCATAACGATAGAAAACCCCATTGAATACCATCTTAAGGGTATTGTTCAAACGCAGACAGACCCCGACAAGGAATATACTTTCGCCGAAGGATTGCGCTCTGCATTAAGACAGGATCCTGACGTAATAATGGTCGGCGAAATAAGGGACTCGGAAACTGCGGAGATTGCCGTTAATGCTTCCCTCACGGGGCACTTGGTATTCTCCACCCTGCACACCAACAGCGCCGCCGGATCATTTCCTCGTCTGATTGACCTTGGTGTTGATCCGAAGGTCATTGCCTCGGCGATAAACATTTCAATTGCCCAACGTTTGGTGAGAAAGCTCTGTCCCGTATGCAAAAAGGAAACGCCTTTGGAAGGTGAGGATAGAAAAGTCGTTGAAAGAGTTCTTGAAAGCGTCCAGGACAAAAATTATTTGCAAGGAATTCAGACGGAAAAAGTGTGGCAGTCGGCAGGATGCGCCGAGTGCGACAACACCGGATTCAAAGGCAGGATAGGCATCTTTGAAGGCATAATCGTTGACGATACGGTAGAAGCGATTGTTAGAGAAAATCCAAGCGAGCGGGAGATAAAAAGGGCTACACAGAAGCAGAGCATTATTGATATGAGCCAAGATGGGATACTGAAGGTTCTAAACGGCACAACATCTCTTGACGAATTGAGAAGAGTGATTGATCTTGAAAAAAACATTTGATGTCCGTTGCGCAAAAGACTTCTTTGTGAATAATAGGAAATTAGAAGCCTGTAACAAAAAACCCGCATATCTTTTTCTGTAGAACGCGGGCGATTCAGTCCATAAACCTCTAAGCAACTCCTTTAGCGTGTACCAAAAGTTAAGCAAGCTTCTAGGGATGGCCCCAGTATCCTCAAAAAGGAACCAGAGCGTCCTCAAAACATACTCAAACAAGTCTTGCGACCCGTGTTGCTTAGAGATTTATGTCCTGAATGTGCGGTTTTTGGAAGAGCGTATAGTATACCACTCCTCCACTTAGCACCAAAGGTAGTCTATCATAAAAAATATCTAATGTCAAGTAAAGAAAGCGAAAATGCCGAAGATTCAAGGGAAATTGAGCACTTAGACCAAACCTTAAGACCCCTGTCTTGGGACGAATACGTCGGCCAAAAAAACACAAAAGACAACCTGAAAATCCTGCTTCAGGCGGCAAAGGAAAGGAGGCACCCGCCCGAGCATATTCTCTTTTACGGCCCTCCCGGACTGGGCAAAACAACGCTGGCATACCTGGTATCAAAGGAGTCCGGCGCCCAGATGAAAGTGACATCAGGCCCGGCCATAGAGAAGGTCGGCGACTTGGCCTCAATTCTGACCAACTTGTCCCCCGGTGATATTTTATTCATTGATGAGATACACCGCCTGAATAAGACAATTGAGGAGGTGCTCTATCCGGCGATGGAGTCCGGCTCACTTGATATAATCATTGGCAAAGGCCCATCAGCAAGAACTATACAGCTTGAATTGCCGCCCTTTACACTCGTTGCCGCCACAACAAAAATCGCCCTTATTTCCTCTCCGCTTAGGTCGCGTTTCTCCGGCGGAATATTTAGACTAGAATTTTATGACCAGAAAGAGATAGAACAGATTCTGAAAAGATCAGCCAAAATACTCGGAGTGAAACTAGATCCCGGCGCAGCCAAGACAATAGCAGAGCGAAGCCGGTTTACCCCGCGAACGGCAAATTATCTATTGAAGCGAATACGGGATTTCGCCCAGGTTCACAGGAGGAAGCTTGACGACGACGCAGTGATAGAAGCGCTAACGCTCCTTGGTGTGGATGAAATGGGCTTGTCGCTCTCCGACAGGGCCCTGCTTAAAGCGATAATCAACAAATTCTCAGGCGGACCGGTCGGATTGAACACGATGGCCGCCGCCCTGTCCGAAGAAGAGGACACTATTGAAGAATTCAACGAGCCCTATCTTATACAGATTGGTTTTTTGGAGAGAACGCCAAGAGGTAGAACAGTTACAGTCAGAGCTTACGAGCATCTGAAGATTAAGACGCCAAAAAGCAGACAAGATAAATTGTTATAGATACATGAGTGGGCACAATAAATGGTCAAAAATAAAGAATAAGAAAGCAATCACTGACGCCAGAAAGAGCAAGGTCTTTGGCAAGATTGTCCGGTTGATAGAGGTTGAGGCGAAAAAATCCGGAGGTGATAAAACAGCGCCAAACTTGAAAGCGGCAATAGAAAAAGCCCGAGAATTTAATGTGCCTAATGACAATGTTGAAAAGGCGATAAAAAAAGCCGCGAGTTCACAGACTTCAGGAATGGAACCCATTACCTACGAAGCATACGGTCCGGGAGGATGCGCGCTCATAATCGAAACACTGACCGACAATAGAAACAAAACATCCGCCGAAATTAAGCATATATTGTCAAAAAACGGCTACAGTTTGGCTGGTATGGGAGCAGCAACTTGGGCGTTCAGAAAAACCAACAGCGGTTGGGAACCCGAAAACAGCATTGAGATTTCAGCAGATAATGGAGAGAAACTGCAAAAACTTCTTGACGAGTTCGAAGATCATGACGACGTTCAGGAAGTTTACACAAATGCCGCGTAAATTCAAAAACGCCAGAATTATCGGCATTGACCCGGGTTATGACCGGCTGGGCGTAGCGGTAATTGAGAAAAGTCTGAATGAAAACAAGGTCATCTTTTCCGACTGCCTTATTTCCAATAGAAAAGAAACTTTGGCTGAAAGGATTACTTACCTCGGAGAAGAAATTTCAAAAATAATAAAAAAATATAAACCAACCGTGCTGGCAATAGAAAAGATTTTTTTCAATGAAAACCAGAAAACCGCTCTGGCAGTCGCTGAACTGCGGGGCGCGATTGTGTACGAAGGCGCAAAAAACGGGGTAAAAATTTTTGAATACACGCCACTTGAAATAAAAGTTGCGGTTACAGGATACGGGCGAGCCGACAAAAAGCAAATGATTAGTCTCATCCCGAGATTAGTAAAACTGCCAAACAAACCGAAACGGCTTGATGACGAATTTGATGCCATTGCCACGGCCATAACCTGCCTAGCCCGAGAGAAATTGAGTTATCCACATCATTAGCAGAAGCTTATTGCAAATGAGAGTAGATTTGATAAAAATATAGAATCTTGAGGAGCCGAACTCCTACAAGTAAGGTCGCTTAAAAAATAAAAGCAATAGTCTCGTTTTATGCAAGACGAAATGGACCTTGAGGACGCTGAATTTGGGGAGGAGGAACCGGACGAAAAACTGCCCGGAGTTGCAGACGCAGAAGAGGCGGACGACACGGACGAAGAAGAAGACGGCTGGAAGGACGAAGAATTTGGGAGCGACGAGTAAATAGCCGTATAAAAAACACCCCCGCACATGTGCGGGGGTGTTTTTTATACAACAAACCGGATAAAACGTTTCTTCCCAACTCTTAAAGTGGTTGACTTGTTTATTACTCTTTCTGGATCTGATATTTTTCCCCCACCCTCCATTTCCTCTACTGCCCCGTTCTCAAGAAGTCTGCGCGCCTCGTTTTTTGAAGAAACCGTATCCGAGTCGACAAGACAATCAACAATCTTGGCGCCAGCGGAGACTTTGTATTCCACGATATTCTCGGGCACCGATCCCTTGCTAAAAATTTCAATAAAATTCTTTTCCGCAGTTTCACTAGCTGTAACACCGTGGTGAATGGCAACCACTTCTTTTGCCAACCTCATCTTTAGGTCTTTTGGATTCCCTTTCCCTGCCTCAAGATCCTTTTTCATTTTTGCCACATCATCAAGCGGAGTGTAAGTACACATTTCAAAATAGCTTATTATAGACAAATCAGGAATAGACATTATCTTGCCGAATATTATATCCGGATTTTCGTTGACACCAATGTAATTATCCGCACTTTTGCTCATTTTCTCCTTCCCGTCCGTTCCCTCCAAGAGTTTGAAGGCCATCACCGCCTGTGGGTCTTGACCGTTTTGTTTCATTACATCGCGTCCCATAAGCATATTAAAAGTTTGGTCAGTCCCGCCAACTTCTAAATCACAAGCTCCATATATTGTTGCCAGGACAGAAGAATCTATTCCCTGTAAAACAGGATACATCATTTCATGCATATATAATTCCTCCCCATTCTTTATCCTTTCTTGGAACATATCCCTCTCAATCAAACGGGAGTGGGTTATTTTCCGCAAGGTAGCAAGAAAAGTTCTCAGAGTAACAACGGAGACTTGGCTTTTCAAGCCAACGTCCTTGACCTGCATTCTGCTTTGCTCAAAAGCAAACGCCTTGCCGACAAAAGAATTCGGGTCTAGCGGAACTGATATTTCTTTTTCTCCGCTTTTAACGGTCAGCTCGGCCTTGTTGCTCGGGTCAAAAGATAGGTCAGTTACGTTCAAAAACCAGTCCGAATTTTTTATCCAGGAAAACACTTCTTTATCCGTCCTCAAAATTTTACCGGCTTGTTCCAGATAAGTTTTCATGTTGGCTTCCACTTCCTGATGAGTAACTTCCGGCCTAACCTTGTTCCTGCCGGAAGGGTCGCCTATCAGAGCTGTGAAGTCACCGACCAAAAAGATTACCTTGCAGCCAAAATCCTGAAGTTTTCGCAGTTTCCGAAGAACAACGGCGTGGCCTAGATGTATATCAGGGCGAGTAGGATCAACACCAAACTTGACAACAACCTTTGAGGGCGAGCTTTTTAGTTTTTCGACAAAGGAGCTGCCCGGATCAATAAACTCCGCGACTCCACGGCTAAAGAATTCCTCTAGTTCTTTTTCCATATTTGCTTTCATTATGAATCTAATCTAACATACCTCCCGACCAATGGCACGGGGCTGTTTTTGGAGAAAGTTTCGCATGCTATCATTGAAAGTACGAAATGAAAATCAGTAAAAGGATAAAAGCTAATAAAAAGGAGGTACTTACCCTTATTTTGGCAGCAGGAATATTTCTAGCCGGCTCTGTAATTGTTTGGATCTCGACATTCAAAATCCCCACCTTGGAGTCGTTTGAACAGCGCAAGATTGCCGAGTCCACAAAAATTTTCGACAAAACTGGCGAAATAATACTTTATGACGTCAACCAAGACACCAGAAGAACCGTCGTTCCATTTGAAGAAATCTCCAGAAACATAAAAAATGCAACTGTCGCCATTGAAGACCAGGAATTTTACGAACATAAAGGCATCAAGCCTAGGTCAATTCTCCGAGCCATCCTCATCAATACCAGCTCCCTTGAATTTAGCCAAGGCGGGTCAACAATAACCCAGCAGGTGGTAAAAAATTCTCTTTTAAGTTCCGAGAAAAAAATTTCAAGAAAACTGAAAGAGTGGGTACTGGCATTGAAATTGGAAAAAATTCTCTCAAAAGATGAGATACTAAACCTTTACTTGAATGAAATTCCTTACGGAGGAAACATTTACGGGATTGAGGAGGCGGCTTGGGCCTTTTTAGGTAAAAAATCCTCGGAAGTTACAATCGCCGAGGCGGCATACCTATCCTCTTTGCCGCAAGCGCCGACTTACTACTCGCCGTATGGCAAAAATACGGACAAATTAGAGAACCGCAAAAATTTAGTTTTGAAAGAAATGCTTCAAAACGGATTCATAAACGAAGAGGAGTACAAGGGAGCCTTGGCCGAGAAGGTTTTTTTCAAACCAAAACCCGAGACTAGCATAAAGGCCCCGCACTTCGTATTCTTTGTCATTGACTATCTAAAAGAAAAATACGGCGAAGATGCGGTACAGAATGGGGGCTTGCGGGTTATTACAACCCTAGACTATGAACTGCAGGCGATTGGAGAATCAATAGCCAATCAGTACGCACTGGAAAATAAAGAAAAATTTAATGCCGAAAATGCCGGCTTTGTCGCCGTTGACCCAAGAACAGGACAAGTATTGACAATGGTTGGGTCCCGCGACTATTTTGATGATGGAATTGACGGCAATTTTAATATAGCCATCGCCCACCGCCAGCCCGGCTCCACCTTTAAGCCATTTGTCTATGCCGAGGCTTTTATCAAGGGCTTTACGCCTGAAACCATCATCTTTGACCTCAGAACGCAGTTCGCCGCCAGGTGCCAACCGGATAATTTTACAAGTGATAACAGTTGCTACTCGCCGGAAAATTACGATCTGGCCTTCAGAGGACCAATTACAATGAGAGAGGCGTTGGCTCAATCTGTAAACATTGCCTCGGTTAAGACCCTGTATCTTGCCGGCATAGAAGATTCAATCAAATTGGCTCGTCGGATGGGAATATCTACACTCACCGACAGCAGCCGCTACGGGCTGACACTCGTTCTCGGCGGCGGAGAAGTTTCGCTTCTTGACATGACAAGCGCTTACAGTGTTTTTGCCAATGAGGGTAGGAGAAACCCGTATGCTTTCATACTTGAAGTAAAAAACAAACAGGGAGATGTCTTAGAATCATTTAAGCAAAGTGAAACTAGTGTACTTGACAGTAGTATAGCGGTTAAAATTTCCGATATCCTCTCCGACAATGACGCTAGGGCTCCGGCCTTCGGACAAACCTCATTCCTGCACTTCCCCACGAGAGACGTTGCCGTAAAAACCGGAACCACAAATGACTACCGCGATGCTTGGATTATCGGCTACACACCGAGTGTTGCTTTGGGCGCTTGGGCCGGAAACAATGACAATAGCCCCATGGAAAAAAGGGTTGCCGGTTTTATTGTTGCGCCGATGTGGCGCGCGTTTATGGACAAGATTCTTGAGAAAGTCTCTCCTGAGTCTTTCCCAGAACCAATAGTGGAAAATTCTTTTGAATTGAAACCAATTCTTCGGGGTAAATGGCAGGGCGGAGTATCACACATTATAGACAAAACTTCAAAAAAACTGGCGACTGAATACACACCGGCAGAGCTGATGGACGAAATTCTAACAGGTGGAATACATTCCATATTGTACTGGGTTGACAAGGACAACTCGCGCGGACCTGCACCGGCAAATCCGGATCAAGATCCGCAGTTCGCATTGTGGGAATATCCAGTAACACTGTGGGCATTACAAAGAGGAATCACGTCGGCTGACGAAGACAGTGTTCCCACAAGCTTCGATGATGTTCACAACCCAGCGCTCTCACCCAAGATAACAATTGTTAGTCCAGTAAAAAATGCGAAATTTGATTTAAACCAGAAGATATCAATCAGCTTGCAAAGTCAGGGTAAATATCCAATGTCTCGAGTGGATTATTTTGTTGATAATATCTTTGTCGGCGATATGAAAAATTACCCATTCATCTTTTCATTCACTCCATCTGACTTAGATATCAAAAGCGGAACTCATACACTAAAGGTTGTTGTCTATGATTCAGTGCTAAACAAAAGCGAAGCGGAAGTGGAATTTTCAATAAATTGACTAGAATATTTCTTCTGCGATTTTCTTTTTCGCTTTTAGATTTATTCTGTCAATAATCTTATCCCTGCCCATAAGTATTTCTGTTTTTTCTAAAGGCGAACACTTTATATTAACAATATTACCTTTAAAAGAGACATCCTTTGGGCTTATTTCTATTTTGGCTACCTCAAAAATAGAGTTTACAACAGACTCTTTTTTGGCCTGGTCATTGTCAAACAGTTTTCTGAATTTACCAAAAAACGAAGATATAGGCTCCATACCTACTTATTCATCGGCATTACCAAATACAGAAAGGTTTTATCTGAAACACCCTGAATAACCAGCGGCTTGCTTAGACCGTTGAAGGAAAGAGACACGCTATCCGAATCAATAGACTGGAAACAGTCAAAAATGTACTTGTAGTTGAAATTTATAACCAGATCCTCCCCTCTAAAGACAGCGTCCAAATTGTTTTCACTTTCGCCCACGGCGCTGTTTTTGGTTTTAATTTCAAACCGTTTTTTACCTGATGAGATATTTAGATTTATTTGGTTAAAAGAATCCGAAAAAACATGGGCTGTTTTTAATGTGTTTAATATATCCTGTTTTAGGACAATCACTTCAGTTTTTGATTCTTTTGGAATAATTTGCTGATAATCCGGAAATGTTCCATCAATAATTCTCGAAACCAGATACGCTGACTCAAGGAAGAAGGCAATCTGGCCGTTTTCCGAAGAAATAAAAACGTCCTTAGTGTTAGATTCCAGTACTCTTATTATCTCCGGTACATTTTTAAAAGGAATTAGAACACTTTCAAAATCTTTTATTTTCTTGATTTTTATTCTTTTTTCCGCCAACCTGAATGAATCAGTGGCAACAAAAACAATTGAGTCATTACCGTCACGGTATATATAAACACTTGAAATTTCAGGTTTTATACTCGACGGACTGGCACTGTACCAAACAGATCGAAGCCCTTTAACGAAGCTCTGTGGATCAAGAGGCGTTGCTGATTCCTTGGACAGCTTGGGGATTATAGGAAAATCATCATAAGGAACAGTGTTTATTTTTGCTGTTGCTTTACCTATAGAAACTACTAGGACGTTGTTTTCCAACTCAAGACTAATGTTTTTTTCATCTTGAAAACTTGATATGAAAGATGAGAAAACCGAAGCAGGCACGGCACATTTGCCTGTTTTATAAACCTTCGCAGGAATCTCCATTTCAATTCCCAAATCAAGATTGGTTGCTTTAACAAGCAGTGAATTGTTTTTTGCTTCAATTAGAATTGAGCTCAATACTGGCAATGTTGGGTTCTTGCCAGTCATTTTTTCTGCTTTGTAGATTATCTCGTTGAGTTTATCTTTTAAACACTCTAGTTTCATATTTTCTTTTTAAAACCAATTATAACTATTAGTTATGTTGATAAGTGGATGAATTGTAGAAACCTTTGGTAGACATAGTTTTTTTAGAATTTGTGAATTGCTCATTGGTGGGATAACTGTTAACTCTTTGTGTAGTAAATCTAAAATAGAAAATTTGGGAACAATTTTTACTTGAATTATTAACATGTTTTGAAGGCTTGTTCACAATTATGTCCACAACTAACTTATCATCGTTCTTATTTGGTTAAGCTCCTGCAAAAGCGAGCTGTTTGTTTTTATGTCATTTCTCACTTTCTCACACGAGTGAATGACCGTCGTATGGTCTCTGCCGCCCATTTTTTGCCCAATAGACGGATAAGAGATGTTGAAATCCTCCCTAAGAATATACATAGCGACCTGTCTTGGTTTTATGATTTCTTTTCTGCGGGTTTTTTCATAGATGCTGTTTTCTTCAATCTGGTAAAAGTCGGCTATAGTTTTCACTATATCTTTGATAGAAATCGTTTTCTTTGGCTTATTACTTGTCTTGATTACATTTTTTACTTCATTTAAGCTCAATTCCCGGCCCTTAAGCTGGCTCTGGCAGATAATTAGATTCAGAGCCCCCTCTAGATCTCTAATGTTTCCAACAACGGTTTCAGCCAAAAAACCAATAATTTCCGGACTCAATGGCAGATTATGATTCTTGGCTTTAGCAGTCAGAATAGCGGCCCTAGACTCGTGATCTGGCGCCGGGATGTCAACAGTCATTCCTGCGGCGAATCGCGACTTCAGCCTGTCCTCAAGGTTTGGTATAAGATTCGGGTGTCTGTCCGACGAAAAAACTATCTGTTTGTTGTTGTCGTAGAGCGTATTGAAAAGATGAAAAAGCTCCTCCTGCGTCTTCTCTTTATTGGACAGGAATTGTATGTCATCCATTATAAGGACGTCGTATTTTCTGTATTTTTCTTTGACTTGGTTTATCTTGCCAGTTTGCAGGCTTGAAATTATGTCGGAAGCGAATCTTTCCGATGTAACGTAGAGAATCTTCTTGTCTTTGTAGGTGGCTTTTATATGGTTGCCTATTGCTTGAATCAGATGCGTCTTGCCGTGGCCGGTGTTGCCGTACACAAAAAGCGGGTTGTATATGATTCCCGGCTTCTTAATCACTGCTTGGGAGGCGGCATGAGCCAGTTCGTTGAACGGCCCGATGACAAAAGTTTCGAAAGTGTAACGTGAATTTAAGTTGTCATCCTTGTTGATGTAGTATTCGGATAGCGGCAGTTCTTTTATTGCAGTATTTACCGCCGACTGCTCCTTGCTTACTTCCTTGTTCTTCCTGTCTTCTCTTGATATCACATAATCAACGGCGTGTATTCCGGCAGTCAGACCTCTTAGAAGTTTAAGTATTGAGGAGTGGTACTTGTTTAGGAGCCATTCTCTGACGAAAGCATTGGGGACCCCGAGGTAAATGACTCCCTCTTCTTGCTTTATAATGTGAGTGTCTTTAAACCAGGTGTTGAAATTAGCTTTTGATATGTTTAATTCTATTTCTACGAGAACGCTATCCCAAAGTTGCTTGTTATCCATCATGGTTTAAATCTTTAGTAGTCTGTAGTATATACTCTCTCGCGGATTATTGAACTTGATACAAGAAGCGAATTATGTTGATAAACTGTTGATATTCTGTTGATTAATGCTAACTATTGATAAAGCCGAAATTAACTATATAATTACCCCAATGTCTAAAACATATAAGCCCAAAAAGAAGAAAAGGAAGTCAACCCACGGTTTTCTCAGCAGGTCGCAGACTCCCGGCGGGCGAAGAGTCTTGCAGAAACGAAGGAGAAAAGGAAGGAGAAGAGTAGCTTTGTAGGAGCAATGATACCAAAAACAAGAAGGATGGATCGGTTGGCTGTTTTACTTGTGTTTAAGAGCGGATTTCGCGTTTTTGGACCGGCGATTGCGCTCTCTTACGCCAATAAAGATGGCCAGAATGGGCCAAGGGTCGCCTTTGTAGTTTCAAAGAAGGTAGCCAAGACGGCAGTTGAACGAAACAAAATCCGAAGGAGATGCTATGCCTCTGTATTTCCCTTCCTATCTCGGGTCAAGTCTTCTTTTCTTCTTGTCTTTAGTGTCAAGAATGTTCTAGTCACCGCAGATAGACAAAAATTAACCCAAGAAATTGAAAGACTCTTGAAAAAAGCCGGGGCGCTTTAGAAAACTTTGCGCATAATGTATATTTAATCTCGTATGTCAGGAATATTTAATACCGTTTTCTATCAGCCGCTCTACAATGGGCTGGTATTTTTGTTTGACCTTCTGCCCTGGTTTGACGCCGGTATCATAGTCATCCTTTTTACGTTCATTGTGAAGCTGATCCTATTTCCTCTTTCCAAAAAATCCCTGACAGCTCAAGCGGAGATGAAGAAATTGGAACCGGAACTGAAAGGAATAAGGGAAAAATATAAAGATAATCAGCAAGAGACAGCTCGCCGGACAATGGAGCTGTATAGGGAGCATAAAGTCAATCCCTTTGCCAGCATATTGATTATCATTATACAAATTCCGATTGTCTTTGCCCTGTATTTCATTTTCTTGAGAGCCGGGTTGCCCGACATAAAGGAGGAACTGCTCTACTCTTTCATCTCTCCGCCCGCTTCCGTGGATATATCATTTCTTGGTTTGATTGATTTGTCCGCCAAAAGTATTTTGTTGGCGGTTCTGGCCGGAGTCTCCAGCTTTTTTCAGATCAGATATTCTCTCTCCGGCAACAAGCCGAAAGCCAAAACAGACAAGCCGTCGTTCAGAGATGATTTGGCGCGAAGTATGAATATGCAGATGAAGTATGTCTTTCCCTTGATTGTTGCTTTTATTGCTTACAGTATCTCCGGCGCAGTCGCGCTCTACTGGGTTACCAGCAATATTTTCACTCTGGGGCAAGAGTTGGTTATAAGGAGAAAGTTAAAAAAGGAAAGCTAGTCTGCGGTTTCTTCAACAAATTCCGGGACGGTGAGCATCCAAAGCGCCCCGTCTATTTTGTTTATGAATATAAGATACTTATTATCGGCAGAAATTCTCAAGTCAACCGCGTCAACCGCTTGGCCAAACGACACTTCCGGCTCGGCCAGTAACTCAACAGACCCGCCGCCTACAGAAATTCTGAATATATTATCGTTGAACTGCACTATCCCCTGATACCAAGAGTCCGGAGCATTGAGTGGAATTTGGTTTTTAGGCGCGGAGCAAAAAAGGAAAAGGGAGTCAGCGCTCCAGGTACATTTGTCTGCAAGTGTTCTTACTCCCACCCCGATGTCAAAACCTTCTTTAATTCCAAGAAGCGCAAGACTCGTGCCGTCAGCAGTTTTTTCCGAATAGACGACAAGATTGCCGTTCGGCGCCACTTTGGCAGATAGGGCTGTTTTGCCGCCAAGGATTTTCTCCATTGAACCGCCCTTTGTACTCATAGAAAACAAGTATCCTTCCGACTCGGATGAGGGCGGCGTGTTGAGGGTGATTTTGGTTCCTGTCGGCCAGGAGATACTCCAGTACTTCAGAGGAGAATTCCAAACATTTGCGGCTTTCGTACCGTCAAGCTCTGAAGTGTAGCCGACAGCTCCGGAGCCGCTCGTAACTGTGTAAAAAATTCTGTCTTTTGTAGGTGAAAGCGCTATAGATTCAATACCTGAAGGCAGGAAGGTGCTCTCAATTCCCAACAAGTTCTCCGAGTCAAACGTCGTTGTTGTGGCGGCTGTCAGTTTCATATGTATCGTATTAACAACACGATCTTTGACGAATCTGCCTATGAGCTCATCGCCCCTCTCTGACCAATAGATTTTCTCTAACTGCGGTATCGTGGTGTTTGAAATTCTTTTGGGCGTCTGGCCTTGGGAATTGATTTCAAAAATGTGGCCGGTAGCTTTGTCAACAAACCGAATGGTTGCTGAAGTAGTACTTACTGTTACGAAATCCGCGCCGGATATCGGTTCGGTGGTTATCTTTCTCAAACCGGAAACAGTCACGCCCGCTGCTGTTCCAGCGTCGCTTCCATTGTCCGTGTTTACTGGTCCGGAGGTTGTTTCGGTACTATCCTCACCCCTGCCAAATGGAAAAAGTGAAAATAATCCACCCGGCTCCTCGGTGCCACCATTGCCTCTTCCGGCTATAAAAAGTCCGCCTATCAGGATTATTACCAAAATTATTATCAGAATTATAATTAATTTTTTATTCATATCTGATTATTTAGAAACCACCGCCGGTGCTTGAAGAAAAACAAACATGCCAATGATCAGGGGAACTTTCTCTTACATACACTGCGTTACCAATAAGCCACCCCGGACCCTTATTGCTACAAGTACACCCTCCTTGCGAGCACGAAACCCTTTTATAACTACCACTTTTGGATGAATCTGTTATAAAATCATTCAAGTTTGAATAAGAAGAAGATATATCAACTACAGAATTTCCTGGTTTATGACCCGTTGTGTTCAGGTTTATTGTAGTTTTGGCGGCGCCAGTTTGACTGCCGTGAAGCCAATATTCGGTTCCTCCAGTTACAACAACACTGCATGTTATATTTCCTTGAGCCTCGCAGTTTCTTTTTAGTTGAATTACCCCGTCTATAGCCCCATAACCAAGACCATAAACTGAAGTGCAGTTTGTTTCGCCGACAGTTTTGCAGTTATTTTTGTTGACTGGAATATTGCCTCCGGAAAGCAATTTTTGCAACCTAACAAAAGAATCATCAGGCCAAGGGTCGCCAGCTACACAAGAGTTAGTCCCAACGCAACCAGCGCTTCCACCCCCTACTGGCGTTGTTGTAGCTGGCGGCGGTATAGAACTTAAAATCAAGCTAAAATTCACCAATCTCGGGCTTATAGTATTTAGTATAGCGTAAGCTCCTATCGCCAAAATCAGTCCCCATACAGCGTTTTTTATTTTCTCTTTTCCGCCCTCTTTTCCAAACATTGAATCGGTTGAGAGGTATTCAATGCCACCGATTACTATCATTATTACAGCCAAAGCTCCAGCCACCCCTATTACAAGAGAGAAAAGTCCTGGCAGGTAGTTTGAAAGGTCTGATTTGCAATCGGGGTCGGGATAGCCGGTTGTTGGGTTGATTGCGCAATTTCCCGCAGTGGTCCCCGGCAGGGGCGAGAGAGGCGTATACGATTGCTGGGCAAAAGCCAAAGTCGGGACGGAAAAGAGCGCCAAAATAGCCATGGCCAAGACGGCAACGGAAGCGGCAATT